>JASJCX010000318.1 GCA_030065255.1 Calothrix sp. MO_167.B42
TATACAGGAAGGGTAAATTATGCCTTTAACAGTTGGCACGAATGCACCTGGGTTTACCGTCAAAGATACCAACGGCAACACAGTTTCATTATCCGATTTCAAAGGTAAAACCGTAGTTTTATATTTTTACCCCAAGGATGACACTCCAGGTTGTACCAAACAAGCTTGCAGTTTCCGCGATGCCACACAAGAATATAAAAATAAAGATGTGGTGGTATTGGGAGTGAGTGCGGATGATGAAGCTTCTCACCAGGCATTCACCCAAAAATATAATCTCACTTTTCCCCTTTTGGCTGATACAGAGCAAGCTTTGATTAAAGCTTATGATGTTGATGGCGGTGGTTATGCCAAGCGTGTTACCTACGTAATTGATACCGAAGGTAAAATTATTCACGTTGATGCTAGTGTGAATACATCTAGCCATGCAAGTGATGTTTTAGCTGCATTGGGTCTGTAAATATACTTAATTTGTCCATCTCCCTAATAAGGCTACGGTGTACACACAAGTCCTACTTGTCTTCGTTTGAGCTTATGAATGCCCTCTAAATCCCCTGCCCCCGTGACCCCCAATTTTGGGGGTACCTGGGGGACGCATGAAAATTCTTGTCCCCCCAATTTTGGGGGTTAGGGGGCTGTTCGGTTGTGTGTACACATGAGCCTGATTAAGGAGAGGGATTTCCGTGAGGACAGGGTGAGGTTTTGTATTGCCCAAAGGTTACTGATAAAAAAACGCAGAGGCACAGAGAACACAGAGTCAAGAGAGATGGAGGAGATGGTTTGTTTTATACTACCAAAGGGACTGTTTTTCTTAATTTCCCATTTTGAGGTGATGGTAGAGTGGATTTGATTGAAAAAACTACCCATCGCGCTGTCAGATGTCCCAAGAGTTATTAGAATCATTTCGCTCGGCTTATAGGAACCTGGAACTACAACCACTGATAGAACAGAAGGCTTTGGATAGGTTTCGGGTGGAGTATGGGGGAGAGACAATAGCAGAATTAGAGCAATTGGTGGAAGATAGTCCCTCCAGTGATGGCAAAATTATCTTTACAGGACATAGGGGTTGTGGTAAGTCCACTTTATTGGCTGAGTTTAGTAGACAATTAAAGGAACGCTATTTTGTGGTTTCCTTTTCCATCTCCGATACCATCGAAATGTCGGATGTAAACCATATTAATATATTATTTGCGATCGCAGTTAATTTAATGTGGGAGGCGGAAGCTCGGCGGGTGGAGATTCCCCAATCTACGAAAGATCCTTTGTATAAGTGGTTTGGTACCCGCACTCGCACGGAGTCAACCAGTTTACAAGGGGAAGCTTCCACGGGATTTGATTTTTTTAAATTAATTACTACTAAGTTAAAAATTGATTCCACCATTCGTTATGAACTGAAGCAGGAGTTTGAGCGTAAAATCTCTGATTTGGTGGCAAGAATTAATGAAATTGCGGCTTTGATTCAAGTGGCTGTGAATCAAGATGTGTTGGTGATTATTGATGATTTAGATAAGTTAGATTTGGGTAGGGTAAATGATATTTACCGGGATAATATTAAAGCCCTTTGTTTACCCAATTTTCGGATTATTTATACTATTCCCATTGCTGTATTGAGGGATAAGTTTTTACATACTTTGATTGTGACGGAAACTAATGACCAAAGTGTGGTCATGCCTGTGGTAAAAATATTTGAGAAGGGGAAAAATCGCCAAGCTAATGCTCAACCTCTTACAGATAAAGTAAATGTTTTATGTGACATATTACAAAAGCGTATTCCTGATAAGATTCTAGATAGAAAATCTGCGGAAAAGATAGTTATATATAGTGGTGGTGTGCTGCGGGAATTAATCCGGATTGCCAATGAATGTTGTCGGATTTGCTTACGTTTGCTTCGACGGTATCCGGATAAGGATGTGGCAATTAATGATGATATATTAGACCAAGCAATTAATAATATTCGCAATGACTTTGCCATTCCTTTGGGCAAGGTTGATTATGAAATATTGCAAACTGTTTATAATAATTTTATGCCAGAAGACCCCAAAGATCCGGAATTTTTGGATTTGTTGCATGGGTTATTTGTGCTGGAATATCGCAATCGGCAAAACTGGTATGATGTCCACCCCATTGTGGTGGAATTGTTGCAAGAACAAGGGAAGTGAGGGGATGAGTAATGAGTAATGAGTAATGAGTAATGAGTAATGAGTAATGAGTAATGAGTAATGAGTAATGAGTAATGAGTAATGAGTAATGAGTAAGATTCCCTAATGCTGTCAACCATCAACTGTCAACTCCTAACCGTCAACTGTCAACTATCAACTACCAACTACCAACTATCAACTATCAACTATCAATTCTTGAGGGATAATTTATTTTTTGGAGTTCCCTAAATGGTTATAGAAGAAGATTCTAATCAAGATGCCTATGATGATTTGATTGTCACCATTGAAGGGAAGGTGGGGAAATTAGAAGTTATCATTGCAGTTTGTGATGATTTGAATTTTCGAGATAGTATCGTTGAGCAATATGAGGCGGAATTGCAACCCCGTTTCCATACTTATCGGATAAAGTTGGCCAAGGAAGAGCCGAGTTTAACAGCAGCTATTAATCAATTGGTAGAACAGGAAGAATATCTCCGTCAATATCAACCTGCGGTGATTACTGTAACGGGTACGGAACAACTTTTTTCTTTAAAGTTAGGAAATGAGCAGTCGGAGCAGGATAAGTTTTTTGGTTATTTGCAGTGGACAAGGGAAGCGTTACGGGAATTTCCCTATGCAATTATTCTCTGGGTGACTAATCAAATTTTGGTGGATTTAACTCGGAAGTCTCCAGATTTTTGGGGATGGCGCGAGGGGGTATTTCGGTTTGTATCCCATAGGAAAATTACTGTTTCTCATAAAGATATTCAACCAATACGTTTTGCTTTCCAAGGAGAGGATTTAATTAGTCGGGATGAAGATAATGATTATTTTTTGCCGATTCAAGATTTACAGGAATTAATTAAGCGAACAGAAGAACAAAGAGGGGTTAAAGATGCTAATTTAGCTACGTTGTATTCTCGGTTGGCAAATATTTATAAAAAAAGATTGGATAGGGGAGAGGCTCAGGATTATCTACAAGAACAGGAGTTAGCAATTGAATATTATCAAAAGGCAGTTGCGTTACAAACAGAACTGGGTTTGGAAGTAGATTTAGCAACCAGCCTCAACAATTTAGCATATCTCTACTATTCTCAAGGAATGTACAGTGAAGCGGAGCCTCTTTACCAACACGCTTTGCAAATGGGAAAACAACTGTTGGGTGAATCACATACTGATGTGGCAACCAACCTCAACAACCTGGCATTACTCTACGATTCCCAAGGAAGGTACAGTGAAGCCGAACCCCTTTACCAACAAGCTTTGCAAATGAGAAAACGGCTGTTGGGTGAATCACATACTGATGTGGCAACCAGCCTCAACAATTTGGCTGGACTTTACTATTCCCAAGGAAAGTATAGCGAAGCGGAGCCTCTTTTCCAACAAGCGTTGCAAATGACAAAACGACTACTTGGAGAAGAAAATCCTGATGTTGCAAGCAGCCTCAGCAATCTGGCATCTCTCTACAAGTCCCAAGGAAGGTACAGTGAAGCCGAATCTCTTTACCGACAAGCTTTGCTAATGAACAAACGGGTGTTGGGTGAATCACATCCTAATGTTGTAGCCAGCCTCAACAATCTGGCTGTACTCTACTATTCTCAAGGAATGTACAGTGAAGCAGAACCTCTTGTACAACAAGCTTTGCAAATGGGAAAACGGGTGTTGGGTGAATCACATCCTAATGTTGCAGCCAGCCTCAACAATTTGGCATCTCTCTACAAATCCCAAGGAAAGTACAGTGAAGCGGAGCCTCTTTACCAAAAAGCTTTGGAGATTTGCGAACGGGTTTTGGGTGCGAATCATCCTGACACTGTGACTGTGCGGAAAAATATTGAAGCTCACGCAGAGGCGCAGAGGCGCAGAGAAGAAGAGGAAGAAGTATTTTGAATTTCTGCTGTGAATGTGGGGAAAGATATTGAAGCTCGCGCAAAGACGCAAAGGCGCAAAGAAGAAGAGGAATTTTGAATTTTGAATTCGGCGCAGCAGTACTGTGGGAAGATGATTGATGGGTTCGCCCAGACAAAAAATTGATGCTGCATTTGAGCTATCTCATGTTCAAGTTATTAAAATCCTGTTTACACAACAGCGTAATTTCACTACTGCTGGTAATATTATTTTTAGCTACGGGTACGCTTGGGTGGACTCTCCCCAGTTATGCTGGCCTACCTGCTGGCAATGCTATCACTGATGGTAAGGCTTTGTTACGTTATGCTCTGCCGATTGATAACAAGCCTGTACGAGATTTACAAGGTGATTTAGAAGATATATCTAACCAAATGCGGGCTAATCGCCGTTGGAGTGCTGTATCTAAGGATGTGAGTAAGGCGTTACGGGTGTTGGATAAGCCCGCGAAGATTTTAGAAAGTGTGCCAGAACCACGCCAAGCCCAAGCGGAGACGTTGATTGCTAAGTTGAAAGAAGGGGTGAGTGGTTTACAAGATACTGTTTCTACCAGGGATAAAGTCAAGATTTCGCAAGAACGCTCCCAACTACTCGATATTGTGGGTGAGTTGGAAGGGTTGATGGTGGATAAGTTCCCCTTTGAAATACCGGAAGAGTATAGCAATTTAGCCCAACTTAAGGGACGTGCCACCATTGAGCTAGAAACCAATAAGGGCAATATGACCATGATAGTAGACGGCTATAGTGCCCCCATTACTGCTGGTAATTTTGTGGATTTGGTAGGAAGGGGTTTCTATGATGGTTTGGAATTTACACGGGCGGAAGAATCCTATGTGGTACAAACGGGAGATCCTCCAGGGAAGGAATTTGGATTTATAGATCCCCAAACCGGTGAATATCGCTCTATTCCCTTAGAAATTTTGGTAGAAGGGGAAGAGGAACCCCTTTATGGTTTTACCTTTGAAGAACTTGGCCTTTACACTGAGCAACCGCGATTACCTTTCTCTGCTTACGGTGCGGTGGGTATGGCTCGCTCGGAAGCGGATATTAACAATGCTTCTTCACAATTTTTCTTCTTGTTGTTTGATTCGGAGTTAACCCCCGCCGGACGTAACATTTTAGATGGGCGTTACTCTGTGTTTGGCTATGTGGTTGAAGGAAAAGATGTGTTGGGTAAAATCAAGGCCGGAGACAAAATTGTTTCTGCGAAGGTGGTTCAAGGTATAGAAAATTTTGTACCACCCAAAACAGCATAAAACCTCACCCTCGCTTTTTGCGGTGCAAAAATCTTTCCCTCTCCTCCTTATTAAGGCTCATGTGTACACACAAATCTATCTAGCCCCCTAAATCCCCCAATTCTGGGGGACTTTGAAAAATTCTTATTCCCCCAATTTTGGGGGTTAGGGGGCGTTTCGTGAGGACTTGGCTAAATTTGATTATTTGTGTGTACACCGTAGCCTTATTAAGGAGAGGGATGTCCGCTTTTGATAGGGTGAGGTGATGAGGCGATGAAGTGATGGGGTGATGAGGTGATGGGGTGATGAGGAGTAAAGCAATTAAAATTCCTAACTCTAAACACGGATTAAATGGATGACACTGATGACACGGATATTTGATAACCCAAAAATTAACTCTTAACTCTTAACTCTTAACTCTTAACTGTCAACTGTCAACCGTCAACCGTCAACTGTCAACTAAAAAATGAAAGTAGCAGAAATTGGCGAACATAAATTATTAAAAATCATTCAACAATATTGCCCAACTGATGTTGTGGGAGATGATGCAGCCATCCTCACCACCACACCCGATCGCTCGTTGGTAGTCACAACTGATGTATTAATTGATAATGTACATTTCAGTAATATCACCACTACCCCTTTTGATGCTGGTTGGCGGGCTGCAGCAGCTAATTTATCAGATTTAGCGGCCATGGGTGCTTCCCCTTTAGGTATTACCGTAGGCTTAGGTATACCTGGTGATTTAGAGGTCAGTTGGGTAGAAAATTTATACCAGGGAATGACTGCGTGTTTACAACAGTATTATACCCCCATTGTCGGTGGTGATGTGGTGCGATCGCCTGTAATTTCCCTTGCTATTACCGCCTTTGGTCAAGTATACCCCCAAAAGGTGATTCGCCGCGATTGCGCCAGGGTAGGAGATGCGATCGTTGTTACGGGAGTTCACGGAGCTTCCCGTGGGGGCTTAGAACTACTGCTAAACCCAGAAATGGATAATTACCTTACCAATCAAGATAAACAGGCTTTAATCGCCTCTCACCAGCGTCCCCAGCCCAGATTAGATGTCCTTCCCCACCTTTGGGAAATTCTCAATGGTGCATCTCAATTTTCTCTAGCGGGGATGGATAGCAGCGATGGTTTAGCAGATGCCGTCCAACAAATTTGTAGTCAAAGTGGTGTGGGTGCAGTTATAGAAAGACAAAATATTCCCTTACCACCAGCTTTCCACCATTGGTTGAGTGAAGAACAAATCTGGGAATATGTTCTGTATGGTGGTGAAGATTTTGAGCTGGTATTGTGTTTACCACCAGAATTGGCTCACGAACTAGTACAAAGATTAGATCGAGATGCCAAGATTATAGGTACAATTACAGATGGTTCAACAGTAATATTACGGGATGGGCAAACCGATAATCCCGGAGATTTGGATTCAATGAATCAATCCAGTCAAGAACACCTTGATCGAGTATTAAACCTCGATCGAGGATTTCAACATTTTAGTAGTTAGGAAGCTGGGGAGCTGGGGAGCTAGGGCATCAATTCAGTAATCGAGAGAATTATTTATTGGGAGGGAGAGGGAAGTGTGGGGAAGGCAAAAAGCTTACTATTTCTTCATTCTCCCTACACTTCCCACACTTCCCACACTCCCCCATCTCACCTAACCAGGGATTTTGGCATTACTGAATCGGTGTTCTAGGAAGCTGGGGAGATAAAATAACTAACGGGAGTATGCCAATTTTTACGCAATACCCTAGGGCGTGTTTTCAAACTATAACCACAATAAAATTAATGCGATCGTCAACATCGCGGTATAATTTTCTGCAAGCTTTTCGTATCGCGTCGCGATACGGCGAAATTGTT
>JASJCX010000024.1 GCA_030065255.1 Calothrix sp. MO_167.B42
AATTGTGCTTGAACGCAATTAGAGCAATTACAACCTACTCCTTCGAGTATGGGGTGAGGCTTGTGAGAGAAACTAGGAGCGGCTCCATCAACAATCCCTGAGTCAGATACTAAGGTAATTTGTTGTTGATTAGACGTAAATTTAAGGGTCGATGCTTGGGCTGGATGAGTAAATAACAGCAGGGAAGTCAGTATTAAGGGTAATGAGAGGAAAATGAACTTGATAATCTTCATTATTCGTAAAATAACTCTATTGCAGTTCAGGATAGCTAATTCTTACTGATTAGTCACCAGTAATAATAGTTCCCCTTCTACTTTGCCATAGCCGTTATGCTCACCATGCAAAAGCGATGAGGTAAAACAAAAGCCAAAATTTACTTACTTTCACAAAATCCAATAAATCGCCCATGCCATAAATTACCATTTTCTGTTAATCCCAAACATCTAACCGTAATTTTGACTCATTAAGAAGCGATACAGCACTACGAAATTAGGTTGCGGACATTTATAAACCCTGAAACTCTTTGATAGCCTGCTGTTCGGTGTCCCCTGTTCCCTGTTCCCTAGCGCGTAGCGCTATATTAGTATCTTGGTTCATAACCTGCTTGCAGGGAATTTGCATCACAAATTCTGTTCCCTTACCTGGAGTAGAATAACAATCAAATTTACCACCATGTTTCTCGGTGATGATTTGATGGCTAATGGATAATCCTAATCCAGTACCCTTGCCAACGGTTTTAGTGGTAAAGAAAGGCTCGAAAATTTTAGTCATTACTTCCTCTGGAATACCGTTCCCGTTATCAGCTATGCGAATTGCTGCCCATTGATTCACTAATTGCTCGGTGCTAATTGTAATCTTGAGTTGAGTATTTCCATTAGTATACGCATCTTCCAAGGCATCAATGGCATTTGCCAGAATGTTCATAAATACCTGATTCAATTTACTGGGATAGCACTCTACTGGAGGTAATTCTCCATATTTACGAATCACCTCAATGGCAGGACGGTCTGGGTTACCTTTGAGACGATGTTGTAAAATCATCATGGTGCTTTCAATCCCTTCATGCAGATTTACTGGCTTTTGTTCTGCCTCGTCGAGACGGGAAAAATTCCGCAGGGAAAGAACAATTTGGCGGATGCGATTGCTACCCATTTTCATTGAATTGAGCATCTTACCCAAATCTTCTTGTAAAAAATCTAACTCTAATTCTTCTATATAATCTTCTATTTCTTCAGAGGGTTGGGGATAATGTTTTTGGTAAAGTTGCACTAATTCTAATAAACCCTGGGTATATCCATTCACATGGTTGAGGTTGCCGTGGATAAAATTCACTGGGTTGTTAATTTCATGGGCAACTCCAGCCACAAGTTGGCCGAGGGAGGACATTTTTTCGCTCTGCACCAGTTGGACTTGGGTACGTTTCAAGTTATCCAATGCCTGGTTTAATTCGTTGGTGCGTTCTGCTACCATACCTTCCAAAGCCTTGACGTTGCGTAATTGCAGGTGAATGTGGATACGTGCTAAAACTTCTTCATGCTGGATGGGTTTGGTAATGTAATCAACTGCACCAAGGCTCAGTCCCTTGACTTTATCCACAGAATCGGAGAGGGCAGTCATAAAAATAACCGGTATGTCAGAGGTGGTGGGATTTGCTTTCAGTAGTTTGCAGGTTGCAAATCCGTCGATCCCCGGCATCATCACGTCGAGCAAAATCAACTGGGGTTGGTAGGATTGTAACCGTTCTAAGGCAACTTCTCCATTTTTGGCGATCGCTACCCGGTATCCCTGTTGACTCAGTAAATCAAACAGTACTTGCAGGTTGGTAGGAGTATCATCTACTACTAAAATTGTGGTTTCTTGGGGAATAATATTCATTTGTATCTCCACTAAATCCTTAAACTAATGGTTTGACTAGCTTAATAATGGCTGTGTCATCAAAGTTACGACTGAGTTCCAGTAATTTGTTGGCAAAGGGGATGTATTGAGAATCTATCTGTTTGAGGC
This sequence comes from Calothrix sp. MO_167.B42, assembly GCA_030065255.1. GTDB lineage: Bacteria > Cyanobacteriota > Cyanobacteriia > Cyanobacteriales > Nostocaceae > Calothrix_A. The sequence continues at coordinate 2,005 of JASJCX010000024.1, forward strand.
GATGAGCTTCTTGCTGCACATCGCCAATAAAGCCGTCTCTGGCTGCCTCATACAGAACTGTCAACAATTCTGGCGGTGGTGTGACAAATTCTGTCAGTTCAGTATCCTGTGGAGATGGTTGCCCTATGTCTTGCTCCCTATCCTCAATCCATTCGAGTTGTAAATGTTTGTGTAATATTTTTAACAAGTTCGTCAACTCAAATGGTTTAGGTAGGAAAGCTGTACAGCCAGCATCTAGGGTTTCTTGGGGATCTACCCGCGACAGGTGGGCACAAGAAGCAATAATTGGTGTTGTGGCAAAATTGGGGAGTTTTCGCAGATGGCGTGTCATCTCTAAGCCATCTATCACTGGCATGATGGCATCTGTAATTACTAAATCTGGTTGAATTTGGATGATTTTATCTAGCCCTTGCTGTCCATTTTCCGCCGCAATTACTCGGAAGCCCAAGGGTTCTAGCATATCTATAATCACATCTCGGTTTGCCTTTATATCATCTACCATCACAATAGTCAAGCGATCGCCCTGATAACCGGTAATTCTGTTAGTGGAAAATTCGGCTTGAGCAATCCATTCTGTGGCAGGGGGCAATTCTACTTCAAACCAAAAAATACTACCCTCACCTAATACACTCTCAACGTGAATATCGCCTCCCATCATTTGCACAATTTGACGGCTAATTGCTAGTCCCAATCCCGTACCTTCGGCATTGCGTTCTCGTTTACCTGCCTGTTCAAAGGGCAAGAAAATCTTTGCCAACTTATTAGGGGCAATACCAATACCACTGTCTTCTACTTGGAAACGTATTTGACAATTTTGGCTGGGATTTGTTCTACCCTCCAAAACTTTAACTTGGAAAGTCACTCCTCCTTCATCAGTAAATTTTACAGCATTGTTAAGTAGATTTAGTAACACTTGTCGCAAGCGTTTATCATCGGCATGGACGGCAATAGGTAGTTGTTCGTCGGCTTGGTAATCTAGGAAAATCCCTTTTTGCTTGGCTTTGATACGACAAATATCAATGGTAGTACTGAGGCAATTACCCAAATGAAAATCCTGGGGATAGAGTTCCATTTTTTGCACCTCTAGTTTGGAAAAGTCGAGAATATCGTTGATTAATGTCAGCAAATGGAAAGCACAGTGGTGAATAGTACTCAAACCGTGCTCATGCTTGCGTGCAGTTTCGGGATCCCGTTGGATGATTTGGGCATAACCCAATATGCCGTTGAGGGGAGTTCTCAGTTCGTGGTTCATGTTGGCGAGAAATTCGCTTTTGGATTGGTTGGCAATTTCTGCTTGTTCTTTTGCCTGTTGTAATTCAGTAGTACGTTCTCTAACCCGTTGCTCCAAACTGGCATTTACCCTTTCAATAGTCTCTAAGGAGGCTGCCAAATCAGCTCCGGTTTTCCGTAATTCTGCCTCAGACTGCTGCAAATCTGCTACTGCTTGCTGGCGTTTGCTCCACAAGGTTGCTAGGAACCAGAAACCCAAACCTAAAAATCCAGTCAGCCCAATATAACAAATCAGCACAACCGGCTGTGTAGCCCGCACTTGTTGCTCCAATACTGCCGTTGGTACAAAGGTAACTAACTTCCATTGGTAGGACTTTACATTCATAACTCTTTGACTCAAACCAGACAACTTGGAAATTCCAGCATTCGCTCCTGAACTCCAGATATCTTGTAGGGGGTAGATTGTTCTAAAGCTAAATAAGCCGTCTGGTGTCTGAAACTGCCCTGTTTCTAGGGTTGATATCTGCTCCCATGCATCAGGAAAGGCATTGGCAAAGGTACGATTTTTGCGTTCTTCATACATGAATCCCCACTCATCTTCCGGTTTTAGACCCTTCAACCAATACCCCTGTGCATTGAGCAGTAAAGTCTTGCCAGTAGTAGTGGTGTTTTCTTGTCCTAGTTTGTTCAATAGGTTTTGAGCAAGGTAGTTGAGGACAACTATACCTTCCATCCCCCCACCATCAAAAATAGGGGTGACAAAGCGAATCATCGGTTTGAGGGGTTGCTCAATCTTGCCATGGTCTAAATTTAAATCCATTGGCGAAATAAAAACTTCTCCCTCCTGCAAGGTAAGACTATTGCGAAACCAGTACCGTTGGGATTGATTTTGCAAGTCGCCATCTGGGACAATACCAGGCTTTCCTTGGTTGAAGTTTAACCTTACCTTTTCTTGTCCAGTGGTATCAAGCAGGCGTATTTGATCATATATCTGTTTTTGTTCAGACATTACCAGCAATTTCTTGGCAAATAGCCGTTGAAACTCCTGTCTATCCTGGGGCAAAATCCTAGAATTTAGTAGAGTATGCTCCTCATTTGCAGTCCATTTTGCCAGAACCATCAAATCAGCCCGGATGTCACTGAAATGATTTGCCAAATTTGCCGCTCTAATGCGAACACTCTGATCTTCAGCAATAGCTATCGCCATGCGATCGCTGTTTTTTTTGTTTTCATAAAACCCGACAAATCCAATTCCCAATAACACAGCTACTGGCACAAACATACCCAAAAACCGCTTGACAATCTTTATGGGCATAGAGAAACTCCTTTCCAGTCTTCGGGCAGATTAGATTTATCTTTATAAAAAAAATACTCGTTGAAAACCCTTGAGCGGTGAGTCTCGAAGCTTGGCGTAGAGATTCACGCGTGCTTTAGACAAGGGATGAAAACGGTTTGAGGCGTAAACGCCTCAGTCAGGTTTTATGGTAGAATTAGGTCTAACAGGAACGGTAATTAACCTGTATAAAAACCCAACTGCCTAGGGGCAATCTGTACCTTGACAACTGAAGATATAGGGTTCTATTCCATAGTTCTAGTTCTGCCTAGGAATAGGTAAAATCTTCATAGGGGCTAGACAACACAGAATTTAAACAAAAACAATTTTTTGGAGTAATCCAACTACCCCCGGGCAGGGGGAAAGTTAACGCTCGAGGAGAGAACCACCTCTGGGCTAGATTTCGCAAGGGATTTAATCTAAGTGGACTCGTTGAACCGAGAATCCCCGTGTCTTTAGACCGGGGAGTGTCAAAACTACTAGAAATCAGAAATTCTACTTTTTGTCCCACAACTTTTTCCCAATGACTTTATTCATAATTCCCAATATCTATAGGTAACTAACATTAAGTGACAATAAAACTCATGCAAATAAAAGTTTTTATTTTTATTTGTGTACGATATAAAAATAAATTTTAAAGCCATGTATTCATAATAATTAATACAGATGCCTCTGTACTTAAAAAGAATGATAAATTCTAGAAATAATGCTGGTTTTCCCCTGTAGTTATGAGATAAAAATTCAGTAGTTACGAGGCTAATATAATTGTTTATATAGGATTATTATTTGATTTTTGAACAACACGTAGGGTGTGTTATCGCGTAGCGTAACGCACCATGATGTAAGGGTTTCGGTGCGTAGCCGCCCTAGCCCTTTCAGGGCGGCTACGCCAACGGGCATGGCTAAGTGCAAAGCACACGCTGCGCGTTAACGTAGTTCCTCTGGAAGAGGCACGCTAAAGACTGAAGTCATAACGCACCCTACAAATATCTAATTTTATTCAAAAATCAAACCGGATTCCTATAGTGGGACGTTGTTGCATTTTTACATTCATTCGTTGGAATTTTATCTATAAAATAAAAATGTCACAAAAAAGGGATATTCACTTAATACTTCAAGGAATACAAAAATGAAACATAGTCAGGAATTAATTCCTGACTATGAATAGAAAAATATGCCAGTTGCGTAAGTTATATAAAGTAAATGGTGCGAATATCTACTAATAAAAACTGATTAATTTTTTAGGGAGCAATGGAGGGCGATCGCATCCCAATTTTTGTTTTTACTTAGAACCCCTCATTTTATCTATTTCTCGTTGCAACTGTTCAATTTGTCGGCGTAACCTTTCTACCTCTTCTGGATTTTCTTCACTTCCAGCTTCTACATCCACAGCACCAGATGTGGATTTCTGATAATTTCCTTGCTTAATTTGTTCATACTCCTGGGAAACTGCCCATTCCCGTAAATAACGCACTCGCTCTACGGGGAAAGGATGGGTTAACATCATCCCTTGAGCGCCATTGTAAAGTAAGAATTTATATACTTGATTCAAGCTATCATCATCTAAAGCTTGATAATTATCTGACTGATTGATGAACTCTTGTAAACTACATTCATTGGCATATTTGTGACTGCCACCAGAAAGCTTCATCATTGATAACATCACTGGCTGTAAGTCATCCATCACCAATAATGCCGCCCTATCTGCCGATAACTCTGCTTTGCGCCGCCATTCAAAAAAGGCAAAAATTAAACCAGTGCTGACAAAATTACCTAAACCAAATGTAACATCACCCAAGAAAGCAGCCGCATTCATCGCCCAAAGCGCCATCTGGATTAAAATAGTATGACCACATTTAATATGTCCTAATTCATGGGCTAGTACAGTCCTAATTTCGGCTTCGTTGAGCAAATCTAGTAAACCTGTATTAATGACTATGAAAGGATGTTCTTGTCCCAAGGCGTAGCTATTTACCTGGGGATTTTGGGCGACAAATAGGGTGGGTTCCGGATAAATATCCAAATCTCGGACACATTCCCGAAATATCTGGTAAATAGTGGAGTATTGGCGAGGTCCAACTTGAATGGAGTTACCCATCAGCGAAATAAACTGCGGACGCTCATAAATAAACTCCACGAATTTGCGGGCAATTAAATCAAATCCTGGTAAACTGCGTAATGCCTGTTCGGCTTGAATATCTAAGGGGTGCTTGAAGGCTTCGCTAGAAATTCCTGGGTATGTTGCCATTTTTCGAGGTAATTAATTTTGTAATGAATCAGTGGTTAAAAGGGAACGGGGAACGGGCAAGAGTGAACAGGGTGGCTTGCCATGGGAATTTAAACCCCAACCTAAACTTGTAACCTATAGAAGATGGGGTCTTATACCCCGATTTGGGAACAATTCCCTGTTCCCTGTTCCCTATTCCCTATTCCCTTCTTCGATAAAAACTCCCGAACAGTTAGTTACCAAAGTAATTTTTGCAATCGGGTAGGGCAAAATTTTTAGATGGGAGATGTTTCGTAGTTTAACAACTTACACAAGGAGAATGTCACACTCCTAAAGGTGACAAGATACATAATAGGAGTGGGGAGATTGGACGTAAAATGACTTTATGGGACTAAAAGCTTGTGATTGAGGCAGAAGTTCATTTATCATTACATAACTTCCTGCGATCGCAGGCAGGTGTACCTTCTTGGCATCATCACCTGACGATGGCGAGGTTGGTGGCGCGTACTTTAAGGACTGGGCGCAGTTCTTTAATTCAAGTGGGAGCTACTTGTGGTTATCAAGGGCGTTATCGCACTAGTTTTGTGGCATCGGCTTTGATTTGGCATGGTTCTGTGATTATTGTGGCCCCTGAAGATGTGCAGCAACGCTTGCTCAGGGTGGAAATTCCCCGACTCCAGCAATGGTTACAGGTTAATAAGCCGATTTACATTGGGGATAGTTTCCCCAGGGATAATTTTTCCGGGTTGTTATTAATGTCCCCCCAGGCTTGGTTACAAGCACAGTTCTCACCAGCAGGTAATTTTCCCCGGGATATTCCTACTATTATTGATGGGGTGGATGATTTAGAAGATTGGATACGCCAACAACTTACAGTCACGATTCAACCCCAAGACTGGGAACAACTCCAATTAGCTTGTCCCCAACAAGCGGAAGTAATTCGGGCGGCGCAGGTACAGCTCACCCATGAAGTATTCCAGCATCCGGCTAACCCCTACGAATGTTATGTCATCTCTTCAGCGGAAACAGAAATCCTACTCCGTCTTTACTTAGCCTTAGATATGGCTAATCTCCCAGAACCCTGGCAAAAATTCTGGGAATTATTTTCTCATCTTACTCCCGTCACTCCCCACACTCCCCACACTTCCCACACTCCCCAAACTTCCCTTTCCTGGACAACCATTGCCCGTCGTCAAGGTTTATTCTCTCTCCACTGTGCTCCCATAGACGTTGATACATTACTCGCACCGATTTGGCAAAGACAACCAGTAGTATTAATTGGTAGTGCTTTGGAACCAGATACAGAGGCTCCTTTGTTCCGCCAACGTCTGGGTTTAGCAGATGTAACTTGCTTAAATTTTTCTAGCGATCGCCACACTGAAGCTATTCAATTATATGTCCCCTATAAGTTACCTTTACCAAATACTCCAGAATTTCAACCAGCATTTATTCACAAAGTCCGCACCCTGATTTGTTTGAGTGCTACCGCACCAGGATTAACGGTGATTTTAGTGGGAGATGTACCATTGAGGGCGCAGGTAGCTGCAATTCTCGCCTCTGAATATGGTTCCCGGGTACAAGTGGAAAAAACCTGCTTGGATGAGAATAGTATTCTCATCAGTGGTTGGGAATTTTGGCGATCGCATTTGCATGTTTTACCCTCACCCCATTTGTTAATTGTGGCAACTTTGCCCTTACCATCCTTAGAACATCCCCTGGTAGCCGGTAGAGTTGCTTACTACAAGCGATCGCACCAGGATTGGTTCCGGTTGTATTTGTTACCTACTGCCTTAAATGAATTACAACGAGCCATCGCCCCTGCAAGGGAAAGTCAAGGAATTGTGGCCTTACTAGATAGTCGGGTAGTTAATCGCAGTTATGGCGCTCAAGTCCTAGGTGCCCTGAGTCCCTTGGCTCGTATCAATTATTTAGATCCCAGTTTATTTAGCAACAATGATGAAGATAATTCTTAATATTATGATAATTGTTCAGTAGGCACACAAGGTTTACGATTAATGATAAACAGTATTTGGTTTGAAGAAAATGGGCGAAGCAAAGCGTCGTAAAGCCACATTAGGAGAAAACTACGGGCAAGAATCTCGCATCCTCCCTTGGGTTCCCATTACCAAAACCCAAGCAGATTTGTTCGTCAAATGGACAACCAAGGGTAGCTGGTTTGGCATTGGTTTGATGATAGCAATTTGGCTAACTATCCGCTTTATTGGGCCGGCCTTTGGTTGGTGGGAAATAGTGGGTTAGGCTGAATCCACCCCAAAATACCAGAGTTCTTTTATCGATTCAGAATGTCGTGTAAAGTTGTCAAAAATTCTTCCGTTTTGTAGGGTTTAGTTAAAAATTTTATAACATTACCATCCAATTCAGCCATTATTTCACCATTAGAAACCAGTCCGCTAACGGCAATGATTTTCACCTGGGGATTAATTCTCTTTAAAGTGCGAATTGCAGTTTTTCCACCCATAGAAGGCATCATAATATCTATTACCACCGTATCGATCTCATTTGGACTCTGAGCGTAAAGAGCGATCGCCTCAATCCCATCACTAGCTGTTAGTACCTTGTAATTGTGAGTTTCTAGGATAGCTTTGCTAATTTCAAGAATTGCTTCTTCATCATCCACAACTAAAATTAATTCGCCATTACCATAGGGAAGCTCTTCAGTTTTCTCGACAACGGTTGTTTGAGTCTCACAAGCGGGTAAATACACTCTAAATTGAGTTCCCCGCCCCACCTCACTATAGGCATTGACAAAACCGCCGTGGCTTTTGACAATACCCAAAACCGTGGCAAGTCCCAATCCCGTACCGCGCCCGAATTCTTTGGTAGTGAAAAATGGCTCAAAAATTCGTTCTAGGATTTTGGGGGGGATGCCTGTGCCAGTATCGGAGACAGTAATCACCACATACCTCCCCTTACGGGCATCGATATGCAGACGGGCATAGTTAGCATCGATGATAAAATTATCAGCAGTAATCTTCAGTTCCCCGCCGTTAGGCATCGCATCCCGGGCATTGACTACAAGATTCATCAAAACTTGGTGGAGTTGGGTTGCATCGCCATGAACTGACCACAGACTTTGCGGCACAATTGTCTCCAAGTTAATCATTTTGGGGAATGTTTCTACAACTATATGTTTTATTTCTGCTATCAAGTGTCCAACCTCTACAATCCCATGCTCCCCTTCTAATCCCCGTGAGAAGGTTAGTATTTGCTTAACTAAAGCCGCTCCCCGTTTGGAATTGGTTTCAATGATTTGGAATAATCCCAGAGTGGCCTGGTCAAGATTAGTTAGTTGGCGTGGCAGCAGTTGAGCTAATGCCAAAATCGGCGTGAGGATATTGTTGAGGTCGTGAGCGATACCACCAGCTAAGGTTCCCAGACTTTCTAACCGTTGAGCTCGCAGATATTGGGCTTCTAGCTGTTTTTTTTCGGTGATATCGGTATTAACTATTAAAATTGACTGGGGATTTTCTGGGTCATCTTTTACTATTGACCAACGACTTGCGATCGCAATATCTTTGCCAGCTTTTGTTATCTGATTGAGTTCTCCCTGCCATTCACCCTGCTTGGTAAATAGTGGCTGAATTTTTACCAGTTCAGTTGTAGATTCTCCATACAATAAATCATTGGCATCCCGATTCAAGGCTTCCGCTTTTGTCCAGCCATATAATCTTTCTGCACCCCGATTCCAAAACAAAATTTGGTTATTCTGTCCTATAACCATAATCGCGTCCGTTGCTACATCTAGTAGGGCTGCTTGTTGGCGGATTCTAGCTTCTGCTTGCTGGCGTTCTTGGAGTACCACTATGCGTTCTTCTATTTCCTGCTGGAGTTGCTGGTTAACTCTTGTCAGTTCGGAGGTACGTTCTTTTACCTGCTCTTCCAGTTCTCGGTTGCGGCTCTCTAATAACTCCGCTTTTTCGATCTCTAACTGACAAACTTGACCCTGTAATACCTCAATAATCCCATACATCTCCGTGGGGTCGAATACCTGAAGTAAACGGGTTTGGGTGACAATTCCCTTGAGTTCTCCTTGGGAACCCCCTACTACTAACCTGCGTAGGTGATGCTTCTGCATCAGTTGATGTATTGTCCACAAAGAATCTTCAGGACTAACTAGAAACAACGGCGCACTCATCAAGGTTTGTGCTGGTTGTGCTAAATCTAAATTCAATGCTTGGAACTGAACGATATCTCTTTCGGTGATAATCCCCTTGGGAATTAACAATCCATCGCCCTCCCGTTCTGGCTCCACAATGACTACATAACTACTTCCATACTCTGCCATTAATTGTGCTGCTTGACGAATGGATACCGTAGGAGAGGCATGGATCACATCAGAATCCATCACTTCCTCTACTCTCTGCCATTTCATCAAATTAATCGGTTGTAGGTTCTGACGTATGACTTTTTCTGCGACCAAACCCAAAATGCAACCAACATCGTCTACTACTGGCAGATGGCGAATATGGTGCTGGCGCAGCAACTTGAGGACAGTAAAGATATCGTGTAAATCTGTAGGGGTTAAACTAATTAACTGTCGGCTCATTACCTCGCCGACAGTGTGCTTCTCTACATCTACATCCGCAGCAATTATCCGTACCAAGTCTCGCTCGGTAAAAATGCCCTGGAGTTGGGAATTCGTAGCTACCAAGGCGCAACTATTATTGATTCGAGTGGGAGAATTTGCTTTTGAATTATCATCATTCGCCGGTAAATCGCAACTGTTTCCCCACTCCTGCATCAACCCGATTACTTCGGTTAGAGGGGTTTCGGGGGATACGATTAAGGGATGGCAATCGATTACTTGCTCTAGAGAAAAAATGTTATCTACGTGCACAATATATCTAGCTGCTAAGTGAATCTCTGTTATGGATTTTATCTTAGTCTGAAGCTTTGAGAAAACTGTTGGTTATTCAAGGGGATTACCCATCAAACAATTATTTTGTCAAAACAATTCCAAATTCAAAGACAATTAGTGGAGGCTCCTACCCAAAATTAATCAATTAAAAATTTGGCTTAATGTGAATTCTTTTCTGGAGATATCTTTTAAACAACATCTTTGCGCTTTTGAAATATTAGCGCAACTATGATATAAATCGCCATATGGGCAACCAAAATACCCCAGTTTAAACCCAAGTTTTCCCAATTGGCATCATAAACATCAGATGCTTTGACAATTTCCTCGGGAGTATTTTCGGGAATCATACTATTAACATCAACTAAAGCACCATATGCTCCCATAGACCAACGACTGATTGTCAGCCAACCCAATTTAGCGGGAATACCTTTCAACTCAAATAAAACCCCTGAAAGAATAATTTGGGGAATCATAATCAAAGGTAAAATACTATTAGCTGCGTTTTCATTCTTCACCAAAGCCGAAATCATCAAACTCAAACTAACACTAGCCAAAAGACTCAAGAAAACCGTAATTCCCAGACCTAAAAACCAGGAAATTAAATCTGATTCTGGGGATTTAAAGCCAATAATAACAGCCGCCACAATCAAGAAAGTTTGTAGTAAAGTCAAGCCGGAACGAATTAAAAGTTTAGAACCCAAGTAGGAAATTAAACCCAGATTAATCAACCTTTCCCTTGCGTAAATAGCTGCTTCCTTGACAATTTCCCGCACAGAACTAGAAAGTCCCACCCAAATACCGATACAGGCAAAGATAAATAATACTTTCAATGCCAGTGAATTTTGGGATGTTTCTAAGGCATCAAGTTTTCCCAGGGGAGTTTCATCCCTTAATATCCAAGCAGTTAAGGCGATCGCAATTGGCCCAGATAACAAGGAAAAAATCCAACTGGTGCGATCGCGCACTACTAATTGGAAATATCTTTGGGAAAGCAACCACAATTGTTTAAAGGGAGATATCCCCGTGTGTACCTTGGGATCTGCTCTAAATTTCGTACCTTGTCCTGACTTTAGCAGGGATTTGACATAACGATTACATTGGGAAGAATGCTGGTATTTACTTGCCCAGTATTCCACATTTTCAATCACCTGCTGGGGAGAATTACCTTGGTCGAGTTTAATGTAAATATCAGAAAAATACTTGAAATCATTGGAGGGCATTTCAAAGAAATTTAGGGCTTCCCTCGGTTCACCAAAGTAGCATAATTGACCACCCCTACCCATAAAAGTAATGCGATCGCAGGCTTCAATATTGGCTGTGGCATGGGTAACTAATACTACCGTCCTCCCTTGGTTTGCCAATTCCCGCAACAGGTGCATCATTTCCTTATCCAACCCCGGATCTAAACCAGAAGTAGGCTCATCCAGGAAGAAGAGTTTGGGGTCGGCTAGCAATTCCACCCCGATGCTGACCCGTTTTCGCTGCCCACCACTGAGGTTACGAATAAAATTATCCCGAACATGGGTCAATTGAATTTGGGTGAGGGTGGTTTCCACTACCTGCTTAATATCCGTATCTGGTGGTAGGCGCAGCTTACAAGCATAGGCTAAAACCTCCTCTACCCTCAAGTCTGGATGGACAATATCATCCTGGGGTACATAGCCAATTTGGGTACGATACACAGCCCAATTTTGCCGGAGATTATCCCCATTGAGGAACACAACCCCAGAGGACACAGGCTCAATACCCAACAAGGACTTCATTAAGGTGGATTTACCCGCACCACTACCACCGACTAAAGCCACTAATTGTCCTGGTTCAATGACTAAAGAAACATTATTGAGAATGGTTTTATCATTACCTTCCTTATCCTTAACCTTACGGATTAAGTTGTGGACATCCAGGCGAATTTGACTACCAGTATCCTGAATTTCTAAGTAGTCTCGCTGATAAAGTAGGCTAAATGGGCCAATGTGAATAATATTTCCAGGCTTGAGTTGCACCCGTTTATCAATGCGTTGACCATCAACAAAAGTACCATTGGTACTATTATCTTGGAGAATATGCCCATTATTTTTCCCATTGGGCAAAATCGTGGCGTGCAAGCGGGAAACCGTGGGTGCATCCAATTGCATAGAAGCATAGCGATTGGTATCCAAACCACGACCCAATTGTACGGGCCATTCCTTTAAATCTCTCAATACCAAACGGCGTTTAGTCGGAATCGCAGCTGGACTGGCATTAGGATTAAAATAGGTGAGGACAATCCGATTATGGGGAGATTGTCCAACTTCCAACTGCACTCCATTTTTTAATAAATATCCCTCCTGAAAATCAATCCGAGTGTGATTGAGAAATACCCCATTGCGACTGGGATGGTTTTTATCTCCATCGAAAATTCTATATTCATCTCCTTCTTGGACTAAAACAGCTTGTCGCCGAGAACAAACTTCCCAACCAATGGGTACGTCCAAGTCAGCCCACTCTCGTCCCCTTCCTAAACGATGTTCTGGTTTTTCTAAATCCAGCCGTAGAACTTGACCTTGGTTGTTGATTTCCAAAAAAGGTTTAGGAGTGACTTGAGTAGGTTGTTCAAAATTACCAGTCATAACAATTTTGGATTTTGATAAAGAGATAATCCGTTGTCTATTTTGGATTTTGGAAAACAGATAATCCTTTATCCGTTGTCCTTTATCCGTTGTCTATTTTGGATTGTGGATTGTGGAAAACAGGTAATCCGTTATCCATTATCCTTTATCCGTTGCCTATTTTAGATTTTGCGGTACACTCAAAAATGTTTTTTATTAGTGATTGAGTTAAATAATGATTTATTACATAAAATGAGTATTTTTAACAGTTGTTTTTATCTTTTTTAAAGTAGCATCCTATTAACAGCATAAAATTTGGCTAATAGTTAATTTTTCTCAAACATTGTTCTATCCTATAGGGTTACAGAGGGATAATAAAATAAAATACATAGTTTAAAGTTACTATTTTTAACATAATTACTCTAGAATAATATGTTTTACCGTCGCCTTTTACTTGTGAAAATCTTAGTACTAATTGGGTTGCTAAGTATAGGATGTGGGAAGAAAACACCTGCTCCTTCTTCGGAAAAATTAACTATTGGTGTAGTTAGTTATGGAGACGGAAAGGTTTCTTTAGATAAATACAATCGTTTTAAAGATTATATTGCCACTAAAACTCGTTCCATTAGAGTTGATGTGGAACCAGCTTACAACGAATTGCAAGCGGTTACTCAAATTCAGCGCAAAAATTGGGATATTGTCTTTGCAACCCCTGGTTTAGCTGCGATTGCTATTGGCAAAGAATTATATGTGCCTTTGTTCTCCATGGAAAGTGTCAGTCGCAGACAGCGTTCATTACTTATCGTTCTTAATGATAGTCCAATTCGAGAAATCAAGGATTTGAGCAATAAAACAGTTGCTCTAGGAGAGCCTGGTTCTGCATCTGGTTACTACTTGCCTTTGTACGATCTTTATGGTTTAACCTTGAGTAAAATTCGTTTTGCACCTACCCCAAAGTCCACATTAGAATTACTTAGGGACAGTAGCGTAGAAGCAGGTGCTTTATCCCAAAGAGATTTTGAAACCCATAAGCGCCAGTTTCCCAACACTAAATTTAGAATCATACATACTAGCCGTTCGATTCCACCTGGAGTTGTTTTGGTTGCACCCACCGTAGAAGCCAATAGGCAACAATTCCTGCAAAAAGTCATGGCTGAAGCCCCAGCAGATATTGCGGCAGATGCAGGTTATATCCCAGATGCGAAAGTCCCTAAATATAAACAGTTGATTCGATTGGTAGAAAAAGTCAGACCCCTAGAACCAGCAGTTAAAAATATACCTGCTGTTTTGATTCGTAACCAATCAGAATCACAAGAACAAGCATTTGAATAGTGAATCTTAATAAAAATTAACTATTTATCTACGAATTTTGAGGTGAATTTATTGATGCAAGAATATGTCTGTCCAAAATTAACCCATAGATAACTCTAAAGACTAAAATCACCATCTTCCGTCTTTATACTTTTAGTATGAAGATATAAACTTCCATGGTGGTAGACGCAATAGCAGGTTCTATGGTTCATGAACCATTTTATCAGGTAATTGAGTTGATATGCCAATCTTGCATTCACTCATTGTAAATTTTAACTTTTCTGATGATTGCCATACCATGAAAGAGAATTAAAAATATACAACTTTTTATACATTTATTTTAATTAATTGATTGTATAGCAATAAATACCATAACCTTAGTTATACCAATTTGTCGATCGGTTGATCGAGATAATTGCGACAGACGAAAATCAAAAAAAGCTTATACAGTAGCTCTTTGACGGATTATCTGTTTTTCGCGCATCCAAACTTCGGCAAGACTTCGGCAAGACTTCGGCGTGAGCTCAGACGTTCGGCGAAGCTCAGTCGAGCCGTTGAACGCTCAGTTACCAATCCAAGATTGAATGATAATCTCAAATCTAAAAATTGTTAAATCATAAGTAAAAACTTATAGGAGTGTGATTGAAATGTCTCAATCCCCACTATTAAAACCAGAAATACCATCAGGAACCTTAATTGATAATCGTTATCTTATCCAAGAACTTTTGGGGCAAGGGGGATTGGGAAGAACATACTTGGCATTTGATACTCGTCGCTTTCATGAACCTTGTGTATTAAAGGAATTTGCCCCCATTGGTACGGGGAAAAGTGAATTAGAAAAATGTCGCAATCTTTTTATCAGAGAAGCAAAAATTCTCTATCAACTAACACATCCACAAATTCCCCGTTTTCTAGCCTGTTTTGAAGGAGATGGTCGTTTATTTTTAGTGCAAGAGTTTGTGGATGGAAAAACTTACTCTTCCATATTAGGAGAACGGCAAGCCACGGGTCAAAGTTTTTCTGAATCAGAAGCAATCCAGTGGCTAAAGAATATATTACCAATTTTGCACTATGTACATCAACATAATATAATCCATCGAGATATTTCTCCAGACAATATTATGTTGCCAAAGGGTAAAAATTTACCCGTATTGATTGATTTTGGAGTGGGGAAACAAATAGCAGATATCCAAGAAGTGGGAACTGCAAACCAAGCAAATTTTACTTTTGTGGGTAAAATGTCCTTGGTTGGGAAGGTAGGATATGCACCCAGGGAGCAAATTAGTTTGGGGGTGTGTTCTCCTAGTAGTGACATTTATGCATTAGGAGTAACAACAATTGTCTTACTCACAGGTAAAGATCCATCATTACTGATGGATCAATATACCTTAGAATGGAAATGGCATTTGTATGTGAAAGTTAGCCCCAGTTTTGCCACAATTATAGATAAAATGTTGGCAGATATTCCGAGAAATAGATACCAAACATCCCATGAAGTTATCACAGATTTAGACAGTTTGACAGCAACTCCAATAGTTTCAACTGATATTGAAAATCAGGAAATATCTCCCACAAGAGTGACAATTTTTGATACCGTAGAAGAGTCTTCAACAAACACTACAGAGATTGAGAGTACCCCAGAAACTCAAGCTTATGTTGACAGTTTTGAAGCGGAAAAATCATCGGAATTCCCAGCGACAAGCTTTGATAATTGGCAGGAATTACCGATAACAGCTGTAAGCAACGAAGATTCAGTAGAAGTAGAGCCCCAGTTACCGCCAAAATTAGAAACAATTGAAACTTCTGTTGACCTATTTTTTGCTGATTCTGAGCCAATTTCAACACAACCGCCTTCATCTAATGTGCAAAAATCTTCAGAAACAGTATTTAGTTCGCCTACAACCTCAGAAAATTATCAATCTACTTCTTCATATCAAAATCAATACAATACTTCTGTAGATCCTTTTTTTATCAAGCGTTGTCAAGAAGAATTAGCCTATTACATTGGACCTATGGCAAGTATGATTGTAGAAGATACTTTGATAGATCATCCCCAAGCTTCGGCTTATCAGCTTGTAGAAATTCTTGCTAGGGAAATTCCCGAGTCTCAATCTGCTCTGGAATTTACACGCAAATTATTGAGGTGATAAATATTGCATAATTGTTTAGTCCGAAATCCAAAATCCAAAATTCAAAGAGGACTTAAATGTATCTGGGATGTTGGCAAATCATAAACTGGCTAAGGCAATTGCCGATATGAGCTTTTTCGAGTTTCGCAGGCAGTTAACCTACAAGTGCAAACTGTATGGTTCAAAGTTGGTCATAGTTGACCGATGGTTCCCATCCAGCAAAACTTGTTCTAACTGTGCAACTAAGAAACAAACACTCACTTTGAATGAGCGAGTGTTTGAATGTGGTCATTGTGATTTTGTCATTGACCGTGATTTAAATGCTGCAATTAATTTGAGTAAAGCTGTCAGTTAGACAGTATTAGCCTGTGGACTGGTTGAAGCCCACTTCTCCAGGTTGAAGCAGGAAGTAAACGAAGCTTAGACTCGGTTGAATAGCTTTGATAAGCTTTGACGACTTCTGAGCAGGATTTATGTAACGGAGAAATAGACCCCCTTGTTTGTGTAAATCAAAATATTGAAAAAGCTTATACCGTAACTGTTTCCAACATCAACTTAGAACGCTTGATTTGCTCGGGAATGGCTACGGGATAATCCCCTGTAAAGCAAGCCGAACAGAAATTATTAGTATCTTGCCCAGTGACTTTAAGCATTCCTTCCCAACTTAAATAAGCCAGGGAATCCACGCCAATTTGCTCGGCAATTTCTTCTACCGACTTGGTAGCTGCAATTAGCTGTTTTTGGTTATCAGTATCAATGCCATAAAAACAAGGATGGGTTACAGGAGGTGAGGAAATTCGCATATGAACTTCCACTGCACCAGCATCCCGCAAAGCTTTTACCAGTTTTTTGCTAGTAGTCCCCCGGACAATGGAATCATCTACAATAATGATTCTTTTCCCGTCCAGCACATCCTTGAGGGGATTCAACTTCATACGAATGCCAGTTTCTCGCATGCGTTGTGTGGGCTGGATAAAAGTACGTCCGACATAGCGATTTTTAATTAGCCCTTCAGCATAATGAACGCCAGAAACGTGGGAAAAACCGATGGCAGCTGGTACCCCAGAATCTGGAACCCCAAACACAATGTCAGCATCTACTGTAGATTCTGCTGCCAACTGTTGCCCTAATCGCAACCTATAGCTATACAAACTCTCATCGTGCATAATGCTATCGGGACGGGCGAAGTAAATCATTTCAAAAATGCACAACTTCTTTTGTGGTTGCTGAGTCCATTGGTAGGAAGACAAACCCTCTTGAGTAATCCACACTAATTCTCCTGGCTCCACATCCCGCAGATATTCAGCACCAATGATATCTAAACCACAAGTCTCAGAAGCCAGAACATAACGCACTGGATTACTTTCTAAAGTCCCAATTACCAAAGGACGGATACCATGGGGATCGCGAGCCCCCATTATACCACCAGGGGTAGCGATCGCTAAACTAAAAGCTCCTTGACAACGGTGTAATGCCTCAATGGTTCCATTTACCCAATCCATACCTCCATTCACCGCCTCGGCAATGGCAAAGGCAATCATTTCCGAGTCTGTGGTAGTCAATAAGTTGCATTTGTTTTTCAACAATTCATCCCGCAACTCTACGGTATTGACTAAATTGCCATTATGTGTAAGAGCAACTTTACCTAAACGAGTATCAACAACAACTGGTTGGGCATTAGCCCTGTGACTAGAGCCAGTGGTGGAATAGCGAGTGTGACCAACGGCTAAATTACCAGGCAATGTTTGTAAAATATTTTCATTAAAGACTTGGGAAACAAGTCCCATATCCTTATGTAGATGAACTTGGGAACCATCAAAAGTGGCAATCCCCGCAGATTCTTGACCTCGATGTTGGAGGGCATACAATCCAAAGTAAGTTAGTTTAGCTACGTCTTTTTCTGGGGCGTAAATACCAAAAACACCACAAGCTTCTTCTGGTTTGTCTAGTTGATTGTCATGGTCATGAATCGGTTGATGACCCTGTAAATGCTGAGATTCGGGAGTGACGGGATGGTTGGGAATCATGCTAGCTTTGTTCGGTGATGGGCTAATCAAGTCACAAGGAATATGTCAATGGATAGTTGCGGAAATCTTAATAATTCGTTAACCATCCATTTAAACATTACCTTACTTGTGTTTGAGAATGCTAGCTACCTGGTGTAATTAGATACATACAAGGCAAAAAAATCAACTTTTCACAGATGTTAGGGGGAGTGAAAAGTAGTTATAGTTGGGGTTACAGGAAACAAATTAATTCCCACGGTCAATATACTAAATTGCATGGTAGTAGCGATCGCTCATTTGCGGGTAATTAACCTGGATTAAGGTTTGGTAATCCTTAGTTAAAACCTGCAATCCTTGATCATTACTGGTGACGGTACCTAATTGTTGCCAAGTACCATCTAAATTTTCCCGTAAATATGTTTCCCAGGCTGACTGTTGTGGGGGTGCTACAGATACTATAATTCTTCCTCCCCCTTCCCCAAACAGAATCTCATCCCAGCGCAAGTTTGTTGATTCTTGCTCAGATAAATCTAGGGTAATGGTGGCACCCAGTTCCCCACTCAGGCAACATTCTGCTAAAGCCACAGCCAAACCACCTTCAGCAGTATCGTGGGCTGAATTGAGCCAACCTTGGCGAATACCAAAGCGACAAGCTGCTTGTACCCGGCGTTCTAACTCAAAATCAATTCGTGGAGGCTTCCCTGCAACGATGTTGTGGATAGCTGCTAAATACTCGGAAGCACCCAAGGTAGTTTTAGCTGGTATGGGTAATCCTAATAAATAAATTAAATCCCCTGGAATTTGCCAACCTTGGGTACAAATTTTGCTCAAATCGGGAATTAAACCCACCATACCCACCACTGGAGTGGGATATATGGGTTGGGGATTGCCTTGGGAATCTAAGGTTTCGTTGTAGAGGGAAACATTACCACCAGTTACGGGGGTAGATAGTTCTCGACAACCTGCGGATAAACCGCGACAAGCCTCAGCTAATTGCCAATAACCAATGGGTTTTTCCGGACTACCAAAATTCAGGTTATCAGTCACAGCCAGGGGTTCTGCCCCCACACAGGACAAATTGCGGGCTGCTTCGGCCACCACAGCCTTGGCACCTTCATAGGGATCGAGATAAACATAGCGGGGATTACAATCCACCGTTGCCGCCACACCACTGTTGAACTCGCCAGCCCCCTCTACCCCTTCTAAGGGACGAAGACGAATTACAGCTGCATCGGCACCACCGGGAAGGACAACTGTATTATTTTGTACTTGATGGTCATATTGCCGATATATCCAACGTTTAGATGCAATGGTTGGTGTAGCTAATAGGGTTAGGAGAATATCCTGCCAAGTTTGTATCTGTCCGGAAATTTCTATACCTGCAATATTGCAACTAGGTAAAGGATCCACCGTCCACTCCCAAGCTTCTTGGGCATAGGCTGGTGGTTCTGGCAAAACTTCCCGTTCGTACAAAGGAGTATTCTCAGCCAGTGCTGTGGCGGGTATTTCCGCTGCCACCGCCTCCTGGAATAGAATCCGGACTATGGGTTCGGAGATTACCTCTCCAGCAACTACAGCATGTAAATCCCAACGCTGGAATATATCAATTAATTCCTGTTCCCGTCCCTTCTGCGCCACAAATAGCATGCGTTCTTGGGACTCGGAAAGCAAGTATTCGTAAGGAACCATGCCATATTCCCGGGCGGGGATTTTATCTAGATCCAGCTCAATACCCACCCCACCTTTAGCAGCCATTTCCGAGGTAGAACAGGTGATACCAGCCGCACCCATATCCTGGGCGGCTACCACAGCCCCAGTTTTAAAGGCCTCTAAACAAGCTTCAATTAAAGACTTCTCCAGGAATGGATCCCCTACTTGTACTGCTGGCCGATCGTCCATTGATGCATCAGTGAGTTCCGCACTGGCAAAACTCGCTCCTCCCATGCCATCCCTTCCCGTGGTAGAACCGACATATAACACCGGATTACCAATACCAGCAGCTCCAGACTTGACAATTTCTGGGGTTTCCATCAATCCCAAGGCCATCACATTTACCAGGGGATTACCAGAATAGGCGGAATCAAAATATACTTCTCCGCCAACGGTGGGTACCCCAACACAATTAGCATAGTGGCTAATTCCCGCCACTACTCCATTAACTAATCTGCGGGTTTTGGCATCGTCTAAATTACCAAAACGCAGGGAATTGAGCAAAGCAATGGGGCGAGCGCCCATGGTAAAAATATCTCTGAGGATACCACCCACCCCCGTTGCTGCACCTTGGAATGGTTCCACAGCCGAGGGGTGGTTGTGGGATTCAATCTTAAAAGCCAGTCGCAATCGGTTATCTAAGTCTACAACACCAGCATTTTCCCCTGGACCAACCAGAATGCGTTCCCCTGTGGTGGGAAATTGCTTGAGTAAAGGGCGGGAATTCTTGTAACAGCAATGCTCTGACCACATTACCCCAAACATTCCCAATTCAGCTTTGTTGGGATGACGTTGTAGCCTATTGACAATTTCTTCGTACTCTTGGGGTTTTATACCTTCGGCAGCAATTTCTGCCGGGGAAAAGGGTGTTTCGGAAGGATTCATGGGATTGATTGCACCAAGGGGACAAAGGATTATTGTACTGATTTCTGGATCGCCATAACAGGCTTCTAACTATGAAAGTGAAACCATGATATACGCTGCTATGACCAATAGAAGCAGGGGGAAAAGGTGCAGGGGTGCTGTGGAACTTAGGGAAACAAGGTTTCAAGCCCTCCGAAGTTGCTCACATTTTGCCCAAGTAGTTGAATATTGATGTTTATACATAAAATTTAGAGGAAGATTTTTTCTTGTTCTTCCTCTAATTATCCGCGCTTCTGACGGCAAATATTGGCTTCTGGGTATGTGATTTTTAGCCTTTAATTCAAACCACTTGCTAATTCTACCAGGCGTTCTCTAATTTCTCTAAAATCCCTGTTTCGCGCAAGTTTTCTAATGACTGAACCTTTGCTATTGGTGACAATTTTATTGTATGAATTAATAGCTTCATTTAGTTGATTTACATCTACATCTACTAGTCGATTTCCGTCTACATTTGAGGATTTAGCTACTAATAGAGCAATAATTTTTTCTGTCAATGTTTCTATGGTATTTGCAGATAATCCTGATTCGCTTAAACTCTTAGTTAATTCCGTTTGAGCATTTGTTGGATTATCCTCTACTGCCATCACTCTAAAAACGATGGTCTTCTCATTTCGCGTTGTAATCTGTCTGTTAGCCACAACCTGTGGGTTTGTACGCATGGTCGCTGCTTTTTGATTAATGTTCTCTTGAACAGCTGGTGTAACAGTAATTTGAACTTTGCCATCTGCATTTGTGGTAAATCTAACCTTGCCTCTCAAGGGAGGTGCAATTCTGGGGGGTCTACCTCCTTGTCCTGGAAATACATCTGGTCGTCCTGGAAATCCGTCTGGTCGTCCTGGGAAGTCATTTGTACCCCCTGCATTGGCTCTAATAGGAGCGCCTAACAAAGAGGTGAATAAGATAACTGCGAAACCAAATTTGAACGCAAATTGCTGTTTGTTCATAACTTTTATTAACAATGAAATTGTGACTGAACTGAAAATTTAAGATAGATGCAAATTTTTCTAAAAAAATACTTGTCTTGGTATAGCTCCTGAGGTCAATATACAGCAATATTTTTGTTTTTTTGTTTCAAAATAATAACTTCGCTAAAATTTTAAGAACAACTTTATTTTCATGTTGTAGTGATTACATGACATGAAAAAGGTATTCTAGGGTTTAAGCATTTTGGTTTATTGTAGCCTTTTACTTCCCTAAAAATGAATCAGCTCAGGAAATTTCAGCAAAAATCAGATTATATCAAATCCGCTTCATTTACTTACCATATTGTCGTCACCTCACCCCGTCCTAAGTCCTGCGGACACGCTACGCGAACAGACAACTCTCTCCTTAATAGATCGAGTGGAAGGGGGTGAGGTTTTTGCGATAACTAATCATCCGGATTTCATATTACTGGTTGACTTTATATTGACGGAGCGTGCAAGTTTTTTACCTGAAAATGATGGGATATTTTTAATTTGTCAGTCCACCAATTATTCAAGGGTTAGAAATACAAGTTATGGTATTGCATCCTGGGGAAATATTTCTACATATTTAAAATTGAAAGGCATAACCAGCACTGAGGTTAAAACCAAGTCCATCATCAAAATTACTAGTCACGTCTGTAAAAAAAGCATTGATAACTACAGGAACTTCTTTCAGTGGAGCAAAAGAGCCGCCTACGTTGAGACGACTACCAGTCCAACTAGTTACTAAAGAAACTTGGGGTGCAACTCTTAATCCCAAACCGCCAAAAAAGTTAGGAGTGTTATTACCATCTTCTATGGCACCAGTGGAACGAAAACCACCGCTACCAATACCTACAGACACAGTTAGGGGTAATTGATTTTGGGGGTTATTGGGTTGCAGTTGAAATGCTTTGGTGACTACACCATAAATTGTGTCTTCTTCCCCATCTGAGTCTCCCCATTTAACTACATTTGACCAACCAGCAGCTACTGCAAGGCCATCTGGGAAAGATTTATGAACTTTAAAACCTAGGCCACCACTATCACCAAAGTCCCCAGTATCAACACTAGAAATACTGGCGGTGATTTCCAAGCCTACGGATTTTACTGAATCTCCTAAACCAAAACCAACACCCAGAGCACCATCTGTTCTACCATCTTCTAAGGGGAAGTTTAACCCACCACCAATGAATGCTTGTCGCCAATTTGCACCGTAAGCTGTAGGTGTACCTGCTGTGGAAGCAGGAGCTGATGAGGGAGGTTCTCCTGGTATGGTAATGGGGGTAATTAAAAGTTCTCGACGCAACCTGTCGAGATTCTGTAAAGTATCTCCCAGCCCTTCAGAAGGATCGTTTTGAGCTATTACCCGGGACTGGTTTTTTTTGATCAATAGGTTCTTGGTTATGTCTGTATTCAAATCTGATTTAACAGCAAGACGATTTTTTCTGTAGGCACGCAAAACATTAATTAAATCTGCATTTAAGTCTGATTTGTTTGATTGCAGCCTGTTGCTGTGAGTAGTAAAGTACTTGCTGTCTTCTATTCCATGGGTATTAGTATTAACAAGATGATTTTTGCGATTCTTGTAAGCTATTAGTTTTTGCCTGAGGCCAGTATCCATTTCCGGTTCTATATTTGCTGTGACAGAATCTTTTTTTACCTGATGGGAAGCATTCAATTGCATCTGGGTAGCAAATACTGGTTTGGGTGAAATTGTGGTGAATGGTATTAACGAAGTTGCTAGGGTTGTCCCCAAACCTAAATAAACGTACCTCACACCAATCAAACGAGAAATAGCTGCGCTATTCATAATTTTTTGTTTTTTATCCACCGTTAATATTCCTTAAGGCAAAAAATAGCTGTGTACTTGATTGACACAAAGTTCATGCACACCAAAATATACGCTCTGAATAGAATTGTAAAATGGTATTTATACGGAAATATACTGAAAAATTAGAACTTCTCAGTGTTTACCGCTTAATATGTTAAATTGGCTAACCCTTAGTTGAATTGTAAAAAAGTTCATGGCCTTAATTAACAAAGCGCAACAATGTTCAGAGTCCAAAAAATATTGGCAAACCTGTCAGCCATATTAAGCCCCTGAAATTTTCAACTAATTGTTAAAATACACTCTTTGGTAGATATACTTAGATTTGATTCACTATATTTTTTGATTTTTTAACTTTATATGCCTAAAAAAGATATTCGTCAAGTTGGGTAATTTTTTTCAGTACTTTTACCACTAACTATCCTAGAAAATATCAGTAATTAGCTCATAAGATTAATTATTCTGTTGGAGTTATCATCATTTTATTTCTGCACTTAGAGGTATTGACAAAATTTAAATTATATTAGGACTTATGCACTCGTGACGAAAAACAAGACTTTGCGATTACTTCACTTCGTAAGCGCTTCGCGCACGCTAACGCGAACGTAATGACGTAAATACGTAGCTTGTGCGTAAGTCCTATATATAATTAGAGAAAATAATAATGGCGACTGGAAACCCCGCAAGTCAAGGTTTTTATCGCATCAACAGGAAATGGGATCTTAAACTGTAAATTCAACTACGTACAATTACTAG
The DNA here is from genome assembly GCA_030065255.1 of Calothrix sp. MO_167.B42. Taxonomy (GTDB): domain Bacteria; phylum Cyanobacteriota; class Cyanobacteriia; order Cyanobacteriales; family Nostocaceae; genus Calothrix_A. The sequence goes on from JASJCX010000024.1 coordinate 25,873, forward strand.
TATTCACCCACTCCCTTAACTCTGGGGAAATTTCCGCAAAATTGAAGATCCATAGGACACTAGAAAAAGAAAGAACAACAATATAAAAGCAAACCTACCTCATAGGCCTTGAGGCGGTAAATGGTGCAAACAAAGAAGGAGGATTTATGCGTGCAGTACTGATGGCGGGGGGTTCGGGAACCAGGTTGCGTCCACTAACTTGCGATTTGCCCAAACCAATGGTACCTATCTTAAATCGACCAATTGCGGAGCATATCATCAATCTGTTAAAACGCCATCAAATTACGGAAGTTGTTGCTACGTTACATTATTTACCAGATGCCTTGCGGGATTATTTTCAAGATGGGGAAGATTTTGGTGTACAGATGACTTACTCTGTGGAGGAGGAACAACCCCTGGGAACCGCAGGTTGTGTGAAGAATGCTTCAGAGCTGCTCAATGAAACATTTTTAGTGATTAGTGGGGATAGTATTACAGATTTTGACCTCACCGCAGCAATTGAATTTCATAAACAGAAAAAATCAAAAGCAACTTTAATTTTGACTCGCGTCCCCAATCCCATTGATTTTGGGGTTGTAATTACGGATGAAGAACAGCGAATTACCAGATTTTTAGAAAAACCTTCTACTAGTGAAATTTTTTCCGATACGGTAAATACGGGGACTTATATTTTAGAACCAGAGGTTTTGGAATATTTACCAGAAAATACGGAATCAGATTTTTCTAAAGATTTATTCCCTTTACTGTTGGAAAGACAGGAGCAGATGTATGGTTACATTGCCCAAGGTTATTGGTGTGATGTTGGCCACTTGGATGCCTACCGGGAAGCTCAGTATGATGCCTTAGAACGAAAGGTAAAGTTGGATTTCCCCTACCCAGAAATTGCCCCTGGTTTATGGGTGGGTCAAAATACTCACATTGAAAATCTGAAAAATATTCAAGCTCCAGCCATAATTGGCGATAATTGTCGCATTGGACCGAGGGTACAAATTGAGGCCGGAACTGTAATTGGTGACAATGTGACCATTGGTGCTGATGCTAGCCTGAAACGACCAATTATTTGGAATGGGGCAATTATTGGGGAGGAAGCTGAACTAGCTGCCTGCGTAATTTCCCGGGGAACCCGGATAGATCGCCGTGCCCATGTGTTAGAAGCTGCTGTGGTTGGTTCCCTATCTACGGTGGGGGAAGAGGCTAAAATTAGCACCGGTGTACGGGTATGGCCCAGTAAAAAGATTGAGTCTGGAGCGACTTTAAATATTAATTTAATTTGGGGTCACACTGCCCAACGCAATTTATTTGGGCAACGGGGGGTGCAAGGATTGGCGAATATTGATATCACCCCAGAGTTTGCTGTGAAACTGGGGGCTGCCTATGGTTCGACTTTGAAACCCCGCTCCCAGGTGACTGTTTCTCGGGATCAACGCACTGTTTCCCGCATGGTGACGCGATCGCTCATTGCCGGTTTAATGTCCGTAGGGGTGGCTGTGCAAAACTTAGATGCCACGGCTATCCCCATTGCCCGGACGGTAATTCCCACCATGTCTGTAGTCGGGGGGATTCATGTCCGGGTACACCCCCATCGCCCAGACTATATTTTAATTGAGTTTATGGATGCTCAGGGGATTAATATTTCCAAAGCTCAAGAAAAGAAAATCGAAGGGGCTTATTTTAAAGAAGATATGCGGCGATCGCAAATCCATGAAATTGGTGATGTAGCATATCCGACCCAAGCTGCTGATGCCTATTGCACTGCTTTTGAAAATTTGCTACAAATTCATACAATTCGCAACAGCCGTGCCAAAGTGGTGATTGACTATGTTTATGCCGTCTCCGGGGCCGTATTACCACAAATGTTAGATAAGTTTGGCGCGGATGCGGTGGTACTCAATGCTAGCCTGAATAAAAATGCCGTATCCACCATTGAGCGGGAAGACTTGTTAAATCAATTAGGCCATGTGGTAGAAGCACTCAAAGCAACTTTTGGAGTACAAGTATCAGCCAATGGGGAACAGCTGATTTTAGTCGATGAATCGGGAATACCTATTCGCGGAGAAATGCTCACAGCCCTGATGGTGGATATGGTACTCACATCCCATCCCCGGGGTTCGGTGGTAGTTCCCGTACACGCAAGTAGTGCAGTAGAACAAATTGCCCGTCGCCATGATGCAAAGGTAATTCGCACCAAAGTCAACCCCACGGCCTTAATGGAAGCTTCCCAGCACAATCCCAATGTACTATTAGCCGGTAGTGCGGAAACAGGGTTTATTTTTCCCCAACTGCACCCAGGATTTGATTCCATGTTCTGTATTGCCAAATTGATTGAAATGTTGACAATCCAAGAGCGATCTTTAGTTTCTGTCCGTTCGGACTTGCCCCGTGTAATTCATAAGACCCATAGTATACGCTGTCCTTGGCGAGTCAAGGGGGCGCTCATGCGTTACTTGGTAGACACCCATGCCGCCGAAAATCTAGATTTAAAGGATGGGGTGAAAATATATCAGCCATACAGTGATAGCTGGGTGTTAGTTTTACCCGATGCTAGCGAACCAATAGTACATTTGTATGCTAATAGTAACGATCGCTATTGGGTGGAAGAATCATTGAGAGATTATCGTAATCGGGTACAACTTTTTGTCCTCAAGGAACAGGAACAAGCTATGGCTGAAGTTTGAGAAGAGGAGAAGTAATAAGTAATGAGTAATAAGTAATGAGTAATGAGTAATGAGTAATGAGTAATGAGTAATGAGT
>JASJCX010000319.1 GCA_030065255.1 Calothrix sp. MO_167.B42
GACATTAAACCTAAAGCATTATCTAAAGCTGCAAGCTGCTGTTGAATCTGTTGCAATTCTGCTTTTAATTCTGGGAGAGGATTTTTTCGCAATTGCTGTTTTATGTCCTCTCGGTGGTGTTTTAGCTCCATTTGACGTTGTTTGTCACGATGAATCTGAGCATAACGTTGTTGGAGCTCCACCAGGGTTTTTTCTGCATCACTTAGTGCTTGCTCAAATTCTGCTGATAATTCTGTCTGAGAGGAATTTTGCTCGTCAGGTATTTGCGGCAGTTGCATCTAATATTTAGTAAAGTAGTTTTAAAAGATAGTATGCCCAAAAATTATGGTGGAATCTAAAAATATGCAATTATCTACCGATGTAAATAGTTTAACTACCTTAGAATTAGCCCAAGCTCTCATGGATAGACTCGGTATTTCCCCTAACGATTGGCATCGTCTGAAATCTAATCGTAAGGCTCGCGCCAGCGAACAAGCAGCAGCAGCTCTGGTATTTTTATTAAAGGATCAACCAGAAGAAGCACTACCTCGATTAGAACAAGCCACTGGTTGGTTAAATCGCTCTATTTCTGCTCCCCCTTGTCCTACCCATGGAGATAGAGGAGTTAAGAGTTAAGAGTTAAGAGTTAAGAGTGAGGAGTGAGGAGTGAGTAGTGAATGAGTAAGGGAGTGAAAGGGAGGTATAAACAAACTTTCCGCCTAAAACTGGCAAATTTACCCTTATTTATTAAACTACCCTTAGGAGTATACTTTTTTTGACCGAAAAATAAAAGAATACAAGCCCTCGGATTTATCCGTCAATCCAAAATCCAAAATCCAAAATCCAAAATTGAATGACTTTTAGTCCCTAACTTCCAAATTGCACGGTTGAGCTAAATCCGTGTAATTAAATCCCCATAATCAAATCCGTGTAATCCGTGTAATCCGTACAATCCGTGATTTTAGTTGCGTGATAATAATGGAATCCTGGGTCGGTTTTCTAGCTGCTTAGATAACCGTAATTCCGTCCCCTTGCGGTTCCATTCCACTTGATCAAAGATTTGATGGAGAATGCATAAACCCCTACCACTTTCCGACTCATCTGGAGGTAAATACTCCGTGGGATTTGTATCACAGCTACAGGCGGGATGAAAACCCCGACCTTGGTCTGATATAATCCACCAATAGCGATCGTCAATTAGGGAAAAACGGACTATCACTGTTTTGCCAGGATCGAGATTGTTGCCATGTTTAGCTGCGTTGACTAAGGCTTCTTGAAGTCCTAGACGTAGTTCCGCTTGCATTCTGGTAGGAATCTCTGCCAAGAGCAAATCTAAAATTGGACAGAGATATAGAGTTGAGGCAAAGCTAATTGTGCCCCAGTTGCGTCCAATAGGACGGAGTGAAATTGTAATCACAAGAGAGACCCCGTAGCTTTCATTCGTTAGCTAGACATTAGTTTGGTGTCACTCACACCCTGATTTGTTTATTTAGGTGGTTGTGTGTTCTACAAACTTGCGCCTGGAAAACTAAATTTTGAAAATGCTAGGGAGCATTGACTTTTAAATTATAATGTCTGGTTGTTTTCATTGGTAACAGTAGTAATTTAATTTAAAAAGCCCCCCATCGTTCGAGAAAGATGCTTTCTAGTTTTTTAGAGTTTTGTCTCCTCTTATGTGTACTGATTTGCACTTTCAACAACCTTATCCATATCTTTAAGAGTCGATGCAACTTTAAAGTTTTTACAAAGAGAGAATTATAATTTTGGTTCACCTAGATTCTAGCATTTCCACTATGCATTAGACTACAAATTGCTAAGAAGAGTTTGCCATTTAGTAGGTATCTTTCCCAGGATAGGATAGTGCTAGAAAAGCAGCAACTTCCACGTGGGATGTTTGCGGGAAAAAATCCGCCGGTTGTATGCGTTGAAGGCTATATACGCCATCTTGACAAAGTAGTTTTAAATCCCTGGCTAAGGTGGCTACCTTACAACTTACATATACTATGAAAGATGGTTTTATCAGTCGTAAAGTTTCAATCACTGAGCGATCGCATCCTTTGCGGGGTGGATCGAGGAACACAACATCTGGCTGGATGTTCATTTGGGGTAATAATTTTTCTACGGTTCCGACTTGAAAGCTAGTATTGTCAATGCCATTGAGTTGAGCATTTAAGGCTGCTTGCGCCACTGCTGAATTTTGGACTTCCAAACCAATCACTTGGCGTACCTGTTTGGCTAAGGGTAAAGCTAATGTACCAATGCCACAATAGGCATCAACTAAAACCTCATTACCTTGTAAATTCAATTGAGATTGAATCACCTCCAGTAGGGCTTCGGCTGTTTCTGTGTAAACTTGGAAAAAAGTGTCACCTCGTATGTGAAACTCTAAACCGGCAAATTGTTCTCGCAGGTAAGGAACTCCAGCAATGCAGTGAGTTTCCTTGCCAAAAATGGTATTAGTGCGATCGCTATTCAGGTTTAACATTACTCCCACTAATGGGGGATAGTGGTCTAACCACTCTTGTGCTTGTTCTGCAATGTCTGGTAAATTGTCTGACTTGGCGATGAGGGTGAGTAAAATTTCCCCAGTTCGACGACCAATGCGTAAACTTAGATGGCGAATTTGTCCTTGGTGTCGCCGTTCGTCGTATATTGACCAACCGCGCTTTTGAATATCCTGTTTAATTTCAGCCAATAATGGATTTAAACGAGAATCTTGTACTGGACATTGGTTTAAATTAATTAACTTATGGCTACCTTTTTGGTAGTAACCAGCTTGTACATTTCCTGTTGTGGACAAGCCCAGGGGATAGGTAACTTTATTGCGGTATTGAAAAGGAGATGGTGCGGCTAGGACCGGATCTACAGGTGGTTGATGAAAACCACCAATCCGTTCTAAGGCTTGAATAACTTGGTTGTATTTAGCTTGTAATTGGCGATCGTAATTAATATGTTGCCACTGACAACCGCCACACTTGTCAGCCACAATACAACTAGGTCGAATTCGTTGGGGTGATGATTGCAGCAATTGTTCGAGTTTACCAAAAGCATATTGGCGTTTTAGATGTACCAAACGAACAATAATGCGATCGCCCGGGACAGTATCGGGTACAAACACCACCCGTTCTTGCCAGCGTCCTACCCCGTCCCCAGTATCACTAAGATCGGCAATTTCAATTTCAATTAATTCACCTTGTTGCCAATTCGTCATAAAATTTTATATTTTGAATTGTGAAAAACAGATAATCTGTTATCCGTTATCTGTTGTCTATTTTGCATTGATCCCACCCCACCATAAATCTGGGAGCTTCTACCATCAAGTAATTACCAATAATTAATTGTTCGTTATTGGTATTGTCCCACTTCTGATCCTCCTTCACTCCAAGCGAGGAAACCTCACCCCTACTCCTTCACTCTTAGCTCTGATTAAATCGATGACACTGATGACACTGATACACGTTGATAACCCAACAATTAACTGTCAACTGTCAACTGCCAACTCTTAACTCTTAACTCTTAACTCTTCACTCTTCACTCTTCCCTTGTGTGCCTCAGAGTCGCTAAACTAGCAAATAACATTTCATGTTATTGCAAAAGTCATGACCGTAGTAAGCCAAGTTATTCTCAAAGCCGACGATGAACTACGTTACCCCAGTAGCGGTGAATTAAAAAATATTCAAGACTTTTTACAAACAGGGGAACAACGCATGCGTATTGTCTCCGTCCTAACTGAAAATGAAAAGAAGATAGTACAAGAAGCAACTAAACAATTGTGGCAAAAACGCCCCGATTTTATCGCCCCAGGTGGTAATGCTTATGGTAAACAAGAACGTGCTCAATGTATCCGCGATTTTGGTTGGTACTTAAGACTCGTTACCTATGGTGTGCTCAGTGGTGACAAGGAACCCATTGAATCCATTGGTGTGTTGGGAGCGCGGGAAATGTACAACTCCTTGGGTGTACCCATCGCAGGAATGGTAGAAGCAATCAAGTCTCTGAAAATGGCTTCCCTGGATTTACTGAATAAAGAAGATGGTGCTGCAACAGCTCCTTATTTTGATTTCATTATCCAAGGAATGTCCTAAAGGCTAATTAGATATAACTGATTGTCCCTGAGATGCTCATTTTGTCCAACCTGTGTACATATAAGCACTCTGCATCGATAATACTCTAATTTTGAGAATAAGCTTCCCCACACTCAGTAGTGGCTATGGCATTTATTTTGTTAGGTTACACATTGGTTGTGGGGAAATTTGATATTTGCTTCACTTGAGGTTCTTTTACCACCTATATATCGAATGAGTGAGCGATCGCTCCTTTGGGTGAAACAAAAAATAAAAAACCGACAGAAACATAGCTGGAATCTGTCGGCAATTTGTGTGTTCCCTATTAATGACTCGGCTAGAGTTCAGTTGGTTATCATTATGTAGATTTCCAGATGATAAATATAGGATCTGAATCATAGGCCTTCGTGATTTTCATCACAACCAAATCCTAGCCCAAATGCCTGTATCTCAAGGCTTTTGGGTTATTTTTAGTTATGAGTTAGGGTTCGTAATTTAAGTGGGATACTAGTAAAACCACTAAGGTTAAACAAGGTTTGCCCAATTGTTAAGATAAAAATAAGAAACAATTAACAAGGACAATTATGTTGTATGGTTTCACTTCTAATCATACAACTAAAAAAATAACAGTAACTAAAATACAAGATTAAAATTTTCAATCGGGTACAACACTTAACTTGGCGTTAATTAAAGCTAATACCTGAGCTTCTTCTTGGGTAATTACTCCATCTAGTTGAGCAATTTTTTGACATTGAGCCAAGAGGGATACCGCAAAATTACCGTTGATTTGCTCCAGCAGTGTTTCTAAAGGGGGAGGAGATTTGATATGAGTAGCGATCGCTTTGAGGGATTCAGGGCTAAGATTGGCGGTTTGTAGCTCTGGCAAAATATCTTCCCCAGATTTATCTGGATTACCAGCCAGGACAACGTGAACTAAAATCTGATCCATAATTTTTTCTTGGCTAATAGCAGCTTCGAGATATTTTTCACTTTTGATCTGAGCATCTACTAAACTTGCCTCTAAAGTTAATGGATTTTCCTTGGCTTGATAAAATTGACAAGCTGCATACCCCAAGGCATAAATCATTACTGCGTTAGAACTTGCACCAATTACAGCTCCAGCTACCGGTAGATTACGTAGTAAACCCAACCCTGCCTTAATTGCCGTTTTACCACCAACTCCCAAGCCAAAAATTGCGATCGCTTCCCCTTTGCGTTCAGGATTTTCCAAATCCATCCCGTAGGCAGCAGCAATTTGATACACTAATTCCACTGACAAAGCCGCTGTAGCAACCCAATCAACTGCAAACATTGCTGCTGCTTGTCCTGGAGCCAAACTACTGGTGAGTCCTGTTCCTCCTGCTAATACCGCTTTTTCTAACATCAAATGGTGAGCAATTTCCTCTGGTTTATCGTTAGGGTGCTCTTGTTGCAATTTCTTGACAACCGTCTGGGCTTTCTCAATATCAATATTGTCAATTAAGGGGTGTAACCAATCCTGATTTAAAGATTTGATCCCAGCTTTTAACACTGGATTATTACCAACAATCCCTAATACTTGTCCCGCAACCTGAGATGTTTGCATCCCAGCGCCACCAATTGCTTCGCCAACGCCAACAGCAGTTCTGTGCACAGCTTGTCCAGCTTGTACCATAGCACCGCCAGTAGCATTTGCAACACCACCAATCGCTCCCAAAACAGAACCGAACAAGGATGTTTCCTGTGTAGATACTTGATTATCGTGATTCGATGGGATAATAGCAGTTTCTAGTTGAAACTCTTCTTGCCAATCTGGGAAATCCTCCCCTGTCTCGCGCCCAGCAATCTTCACTTTTGTCACAGATTCAAGACTTAACGTTTTTAATCCATCACGAATCATAGGAACCACTGACTGTTGCTGGGGAACTTCAGGTGACTCCAACATCACCTGCAAACAATCGTGTTTTAACTTAGCGATCGCATTTACATCTGGTAAGCCTAACCACTCATGCACCAAAGTGCTAATCGCCTTAGTATCCCCTTGTTGAGCCAGTTTTACAAGATTTTGTGCCATAAATCTGTAGAATAAGAAAATAAGCTGATAACCTAAATTCCAGTATTCCCAAGCTATAGCCACAACAATAATTTCCTGGGAAAATTTACCGATGATAACTCATCCAAAATCAAACCCATTAACCATCTCACTCCCCATGATTAGCAAAATAAATCCCTAGATGGTTGCTCTATCCTTCACAATTTGTTACAAAAGTACAAAGAACTTCTAGAGATATAGACTCAAATGTTCGGCGGACTAACTGGTTTTACAGAATCCAAAGGTACAGACTGGGGAGAGAAGATGCTCAACACAGTCGCCAGCCAAACCATTCGCCACTTGTTTTCCCAAAGCGAGTCGGTGGAGGTATCTGTCCGCTGCTATCCCTCTAGCAAACTTTTGCAAGGTAGCATTGACAGCTTTAAAATGAATGGGCGTGGTTTGGTAATTCGCAGGGAATTTGCTGTAGAGGAAATGTCCTTTGAAACTGATGCTGTTGCCATTGACTTCAGCTCGGTAATGAGTGGTAAATTGAGCCTGAAGCAGCCCACCCAAGCGATCGCCCAAGTGGTATTATCTGAAGTAGGTATTAACAATTCTTTTCAAGCTGAATTAGTCAAAAAACGTTTAATTAATCTAAATGTACCTAGTTTGACTGCTTTATCTGATGGTAAACCTGTTTCTTTTACAGAGATAAAGGTGCAGCTATTACCAAAAAATCGCTTGCAGATTTTTGCCCAAGCAGATTTGAGCAATGGGGAGCTGGTACCACTAAATATGACTGTAAATGTTTCTATTGAAAAGCGGCGACGGGTATCTTTCCAAAACCCTGATATCAACCTAGATAATGTGCCAGAATCACAAAAAGAAATATCACAAACCTTAAGTACAGCACTAGTAGAAATTTTAGATAATATGGTTGATTTAGATCGCTTCGATCTTGATGGGGTGAAAATGCGGCTCAATCGTTTAGAAACCAAAGGTAAACAACTGATATTCAGTGGTTATGCGGAGATTGAGCGTATTCCTCGTACTGGTTAAAGTTTTTCAGTTGACAGTTGACAGTTGACAGTTGACAGTTGACAGTTGACAGTTTAACTCCCCTACTCCTTCACTCCCCCACTCCTT
>JASJCX010000320.1 GCA_030065255.1 Calothrix sp. MO_167.B42
GGTGTCGTCGATTGAGCAAAGACTACGAAATTTTACCCCAGACCCATGAAACATTTGTACAAGTTGCAATGATTCGGTTAATGCTCAGAAGACTCGCTTAATTGATTTGTTTAATACTTTCCAAACATCCTCTAAGCCGCTACATTTATTGCTACAGCTATAATTGAGCGAATTAACTCAATCATTTAAATACACCAATTTCCACTTTTACCAATTATTTAGGTAAAAGCGGAAATCAAATTTAAAACATTTTTTAATTTTTTTATGAAAACTAACAGAAGTGGACAATCTGCAATTTTGACAGATAAGGATTACACAAAAATAATCAAACACATTAAGAAGGAAAAATATCAACTACTTCTACACATTGCCAGGTATACCGGGGAACGATGGGGAGCTCAAAATCCGAAGCACTATGGTAAGCTAATTCCTCTGCTTGACGTTTACCGATTTTGGCTGCGGTTGTTTTTTCGATTATTGCTGTAGTCTCCCTAAATCCCGAACGAGCTACTTCGATAGCTACTCGTTGCCTGAGTCCGTGAGAGTATTGTTCTAATGGTAGATTCAGTTCTGCATCCAACGGACATAGGGTATTTATTTTTCTGCCTCCGTAACCAACTCTATTGGCAATGACTGTGCCAAATATAGTTGTTAATTTTCGCGACAACCTTTTTTTATGGGTTCTTTTAGCTGAATCTTTACCTTCGACCAAGCCGGATACTTCGTCGTCACTACGTTTGTCGAAATATCCTTGTAGCAAACGTCTCAGTAGCTCGTAACCTTCCGAAAGCAACTTACTCTCTATCTCCGAATGCTCTAAGCCACAAATGCTATCTGAGTCTAGCCAACCAACTATTTCCTCAAATAGTTCTCGTGCTTCTTCCCAAAACATATCCGGATTTGACGTAGATGCTTCCATAGGTCTGATAATTATGCTGATTTTTGACTTTTTACAAACCAATTAGGGAACTACTTTTTTTGGCTAGTAATAATGCCCTGACTGCCTTGTTATTTGTTACTCTTGTATCATACCCCGTATTCCCAAAAGAGTCGCACCCTTTCAGGATAACCCAGAATTCTGGAAACAAAAAGCTGTGGCCAGGCTTCAGCAAGAGGCGTTAAGGGAATTTAAGCGATCGCTTTCTTGTAACCTTATCCCCATGGTAAGTAAGGAGTTGCAACCACAGCTGGAAGCGACTTTAAACCTTACCCTGCAAACTATGCATATGAGCATGGTAACTTCTATGGGTGATGTGGCTCCTGGGGTGAAAGCCAGGGATGTAAAACGAGGTTTTGGTAATTTGGTGATTTCCCAAACTGCTGCTTACGGTTGTAGGTTGCTGTTTAAGCAGCTGAAGAAGGCTGTTTAATTATGACAATTCCCCATCAATAGATGAGGAATTGTCTATCTAAAGTGAAAACTAGTACCACAAAGGCAGAGTAAATACTGGTTGTGGATTAGGCTGTTTTGAAAAAGCGGATAATTTCCCGGACATGATCCAAAAATTGTCCATCGGTGGAAAGTTGGGCTATAGCTTGTCTGGCTTCTGTGGATAAAGCTTCGTGTTCCTTTTGATTAGTGGCACGTAATTCTTCTACATTAGCAGTGATTCGTGCTAAAGCTTTGCGAGTTTCTTCCTCATCTCGCTGTTGTTTGTTGGGTAACGAATGGGGATTATCTGGGTTGAGTTGTTCTGCTAAACCTGCGACAGTTGTTTCTACAGTTTCTATTCGGTGGCGCAATGTGACAATATCTTCCCGAGGATACTTAAATTCTTGACGAATCATCCGCAAACGGGCATATAAATATTGGTAGGCACTAATGGCTGGACGCAAACCTGTTAATAGCAAAGCCGCACCAGAGCCAAGATATCCTACCGCACTAATACCAGTCACCGCCAGAATATAAAGACCGAGTGCTGAAATCAAGTGTAAACCAATGGCAACCAGCAGCGATCGCTTTGCCAAAACATTCACATACTTGATTTGTGTTTCATCCACGGGGATTTGTTTTTTCGTGGATTGCTCCGCTTCTGCTAACACTTCCTTTGCCTGGAAATGTATATTCCACGGTACCGTAACAATTACCAATAACCACCAAAAACTTGCACCAGCAATAATCCAATCTAAGAAATTACCCGTAGGGATATGTAACCATTGGAAAATTCCAAAAGCTAGGAGTACGGTCACAAAAATTCCGATGGTGGAACTGAGAAATAAGTTTAAATACATTTTATCTCCTCCGGCGATTGTCCCACTTTGATCTTGTCTGGATCGAAGTAGGAGTTAGGAGTACTTGTGATGGTTTAAACAGTTACACACAATTCACCATCTATCATAACTAAATCTGATGGGTCACATATGTGATAGTTTGTCAACTTCCACACCTGCTAACAAGATTCGCAAATACCTGTGACAGCTTTCATCAAGTGGTTAAAACTCACCCCCTCAGACCCATATTTCGGTATGATCTTTTAGAGGCAAAATAGACAACAGATAACCTGTTTTCCAAAATCCAAACTTCGACAAGACTTCGGCGTGAGTTCAGTCGAACGCTCAGTTACCAATCCAAAATTAAATGACTCTTGTAATAGGTTTAATTAGTGGTACATCTGTAGACGGAATTGATGCTGCCTTAGTAGATATTTCCGGTACAGATTTAGACATCAAAATTGAATTAGTCGCTGGGGCTACCTATCCCTACCCACCGGAACTCAGAGAACGTATCTTAGCTGTTTGTGCAGGGGATTCCATCTCCATGTTAGAACTAGCACAATTGGATGATGCGATCGCTACTTGTTTTGCTGAGGCTGCACAAACCATTCAAATCGGTCAACCCTCAGCATCTCTCATCGGCTCCCACGGTCAAACTGTGTATCATCGACCACCACATACAGGGGAGAATACACCCCTTGGTTACAGCCTACAACTCGGACGAGGGTCAGTGATTGCTAATCTCACTGGTATTACCACTGTGAATAACTTCCGGGCAGCAGATATCTCCGTAGGTGGCCATGGCGCTCCCCTTGTCCCTCGTGTGGACGCTGCTTTATTATCCCATCCCCAAAAGGATAGATGTATCCAAAATATTGGTGGTATTGGTAATGTTACTTATATGCCTTCCCGGAATAACAACTGGTTAACAAAAATTCAAGCTTGGGATACGGGCCCAGGAAATAGCCTATTAGATTTAGCAGTACACCATTTAAGTGGGGGGACTCAAACCTACGACAAGGATGGAGCTTGGGCTGCTAGTGGTACTCCTTGCCAGCCACTAGTTACACAATGGCTACAACAAGAATACTTTCACTTACCACCACCAAAATCTACGGGTCGAGAGTTATTTGGTAAGGATTACTGGGAACAATGTTTACAGGATGCTCTATCATATCAACTCTCACCAGCCGATATACTGGCAACTTTAACGGAACTTACTGCCGCTAGTATTGCTCACAGTTATCATAGCTTTTTGTCACAAATGCCACAACAGGTATTGTTGGGTGGAGGTGGGAGCCGCAATCTTTACTTAAAACATAGATTGCAACTTTTATTACCACTTGTGCCTGTATTAACCACAGACGAACTAGGGTTAAGTGCGGATTTTAAAGAAGCGATCGCCTTTGCTGTCTTAGCATACTGGCGACAGCTAAGTATTCCCGGCAATTTACCTAGTGCCACGGGAGCTAAACTTGATGTACCTTTAGGTGAAATATACAAGCCATTGGAGATATCTATTACGTAGGTCTTTGGGTATAGCTATAGTATATTTAATTTCCATCCGATATTTTTTCTTAGTCATGGAATAATAGGTAAAAAATAATTTTTGCCATCAATTGCTCATCCAGTAACATTTCTCATCTGGATCAAAGCAAGCTACATAGATTCAATAGTCTCAATATAGTAAAAGTACTTATAATTGATAAAAAAATGTAATTAAAATGACTCATACTTTTTTATTGGAACCAGGACGTTGGATATTGCAAGGAAGTTGGCTAGAACGTAATCACATGCCAATTAACCTTAAGGGGATGATCCTGGTGGCGTGGAATCGAGATAATTGGTTCACAATGGCTACAAAATTGATCTTCCCTGATAGCGATCGCCCTGATATTGCTTCCCAGTACAAAGGTCGTCTAGATAATGGAGAACGTCAGTATACTTTTTTACTGCAACATGGTTTTTTGGGGCAAGTGGAAGGAGAAGGTTGGATTTGTCCAGATACTATTGTGCAGCGTTATTGGGTATTGAGTGATAAACAACGGCGTAGCGGTTTTGAGACCCTACATCGAGTTAACAATGATACTTACTACTTAACTAGTGGAATTCTAGCAGGTCATTTTCTCAATACTACGATGGAAGCTAGTGTAGAGCGTCAACCAAGTAAATAAAATAAATTGGGCACAATATTTGGGCACAATAAACTATCAGGGCATCAAAACATTTTAATTATCAGGGCATCAAAATATCTTATGGATCTTCATTCATCTATGGCATAACTGATCTGAAGATGTGTATCTCTTAAATTTGGTAAACCTGGATGTCAACGAATTTCTTATTTTTTGGCTAATTTTTCACCCATATTACAGTTACAATTCACCTATTTTCCAGAACATAAAAAAGTTTATTACCCAAATTAGAATGCATTAACTTGTGTTTATACAAACATATTTTCTATCACAGGGCATCTTTATAACCTAATACTATTTTGGATTTTGGATTTTGGATTTTAGATTTCCCCTCTTGGGGGATAGCAGGGAGATTTTAGATTTACCGATTGTGAAAGAGCTACTGGATAAACTTTTTTTCACCCTTCTATCTGCCCCATTCTTTTTGTAATTGGTACAAAAAATAAAAATATATCCTCATTTATTTTGATTAAACAGTAATTTTTTTTAATATGAAAGTCAAAACTACTATGGCAGACCCCAATATTGGTCACTTGCTCATGAACCGTTACAAGCTCCAAGAACTAGTGGGCACCGGAGCCATGGGTAGGGTTTATCTGGCTCAAGACTTATTATTAGGAGGAGTGCCTGTAGCAGTTAAATTTCTTTCATTATCAATGCAAAATCCCAAAATGCGAATGCAGGAGCGTTTTGAGCGCGAAGCAAAAACCTGTGCGTTGTTGGGACAACGAAGTATTCACATTGTACGGGTAATGGACTATGGGGTAGATGAGAAGAAAACACCATTCTATGTGATGGAATACTTAGAAGGTACTAGCCTCAGCAGTGTTATCCGCACCCAAGCTCCATCTTTAACTAGATTCTTAAGCATGGCACGACAAATATGCCTGGGTTTGCAATGTGCCCATGACGGTATTCCCATAGATGGCAAAAATGTCCCTATTATTCATCGTGATATCAAACCCAGTAATATGCTGGTGCTCCACGATCCTAGTTTGGGAGAGTTAGTCAAAGTCCTCGACTTTGGCATTGCTAAATTAGTCCTGTCAGATAGCGAACAAACTAAATATTATTTAGGAACCCTAGCTTATTCTTCCCCCGAACAAATGGAAGGAAAGGAACTAGATAACCGTTCCGATATTTATAGTTTGGGAGTGATGATGTTTGAAATGCTCACAAGCAAAATGCCTTTTTTGCCAGAAACTCACTCCTTTGGGGGCTGGTATAAAATACATCATTACCAACAACCCAGCAGTTTTGCTAAGGTTGCTCCCCATATACAAATACCAAAAGAGCTAGAAGAATTAGTGTTGAGTTGTTTGGCAAAATCACCAAGCGATCGACCCCAAAATATTAGCCATATTGTTCAGGTATTATCTCAGCTAGAGCAGAAAGCTAACGCTAGCAGTGATTCCACCCCTATTAATAATTTTGTCAAGATAGAACCAGAAAAGTCCCAAACTCCTATTCAGATAAAAGCAAGTCCTGGGAGTCAAGACGCTCAAGATAGCTTGTCCTCAATATCCGATCGGGAAACTGTCTGTGCGCCGAGGAATTTACCCCAGGTTAACCACTCAATATCATATCCACAACTAGATCAACAAGTTTTTTGGCCTACAAATAAACCAATCGCCAATATTGTTTTTCCCCAATTAATGCAGAAAAACGAAGAATTAATACCTACATTATGGATAATGTTATCCAAACAGGAAATTCAAAAGCGTTTAACTTGCACGCGATATAATCAATTTTTGTTTATTACGAATCCTCATCCCATGGTTCTGTGGATTACAGTCATATATAATCACAAACATGGTGCAAAATGGCTACC
Organism: Calothrix sp. MO_167.B42; assembly: GCA_030065255.1. GTDB lineage: Bacteria > Cyanobacteriota > Cyanobacteriia > Cyanobacteriales > Nostocaceae > Calothrix_A. The sequence goes on from JASJCX010000320.1 coordinate 6,238, forward strand.
TTATTATTTGGATCTAAAAAGCACTTTTGGACAACAAATCAGCACTTTACTGGGAAAGGTCGGTCATTATAAATTACTATTTTTTACCCAAGAAAAACCACACGATTGCAATCATACTCTAAATTCTACTATTGCAACTGACCAACAGCAAAAGCTGCAAAAATGGGTACAAATGAGTAATACTATTGTTTCTACTGCCAACCCCCAGATGAGTAAAAGTTTACTCAAAAGAGAATACGAAAAAATCAAGTCGGAAATGTCAGTTAAGTTAGCAGCTATGAGTACAAATTCCTCAGTCTACCTATCAGTTGACAGCTAAATAACCTCACCCTTACGGGAAGCTTTTTGTTGCTTGATTCTCAAAACTGCCAAGAGTTTTTTCACTGGAGCGGTCTTATTTTACCGAAAAAACCTGGGTTTAAAGCCCCTACGTTCGATTCATCTTCCAGCAATCGTGCTGGTATGCTGGGAGTCCCCTCGCCCAAGAAGGGTAGACAGAACAGCTAGGAAATCTACAACATTAAGTTTTATAAAAAATCACTGGTTTCCAGCTTGAATATAACCTGACTTAGATATACAATTGTTCTGGACATTTGAAAGTTTTGTGTCGAACTTAATCATCCAGCATAATTGTGGCGCTCGCAAAGACACTTAAGAGGTTATAAGTGGTCTTTTAGCTGGGTAGCAGTTTTGTAGCTCTACACTGCTGAACTATTGATTAAGTACTTTTCCTTGCTGATGGGGACTTGAACTTAAGAAGTGAGTTTTGTGCTTATTTTATAGTTGACGCCCCGACATCCCCAGCTCTTTTCCGATTGGGAACCAAGCAAGAGAAGGAGGTCGCCCACTGCGACATTACGAAATCATTTATGCCAAAGTGGAACCCGAATCTAAGCCCCATTGATGCTTGAGAAGTTCTTGGTAAGTGGCTTCTCTGACGACCATTTGTTCATAGAGCTTAACGAG
>JASJCX010000321.1 GCA_030065255.1 Calothrix sp. MO_167.B42
CCCTATTTAACTCAGCACTTAAAACTCTAACCTCCAAATTGATTCAAAACTCAAAACCAATAACTCAAAACTGTTGCGGAACTATGGCAAAGCGCATTATTTACAACGAAAACGCCCGTCGTGCCTTGGAAAAGGGAATGGATATCCTGGCTGAGGCTGTAGCTGTTACCCTTGGTCCCAAAGGTCGCAACGTAGTACTAGAAAAAAAATTTGGTGCTCCTCAAATTGTCAATGATGGTGTCACCATTGCTAAAGAAATTGAATTAGAAGATCACGTAGAAAACACTGGTGTTGCTTTGATTCGTCAAGCAGCTTCTAAAACCAATGATGCGGCTGGTGATGGTACCACCACTGCAACTGTTTTGGCCCACGCCATGGTTAAAGAAGGCTTGCGGAACGTTGCAGCTGGTGCGAATGCAATCCTATTAAAGCGTGGTATTGATAAAGCAGCTGGTTTCTTAGTAGAGAAAATTGCCGAACACGCTAGTCCCGTAGAAGATTCTAAAGCTATTGCCCAAGTTGGTGCGATTTCTGCTGGTAACGACGATGAAGTCGGTCAGATGATTGCCCAAGCTATGGATAAAGTTGGTAAGGAAGGGGTAATTTCCTTGGAAGAAGGGAAATCCATGACTACCGAATTGGAAATCACTGAAGGGATGCGCTTTGATAAAGGCTATATTTCTCCCTACTTTGCTACGGATACTGAGCGCATGGAAGCAGTTTTCGATGAGCCTTATTTGTTGCTCACCGATAAGAAAATTGCTTTAGTACAAGACTTAGTACCTGTGCTGGAGCAAGTAGCCCGTGCTGGTAAGCCTCTGGTAATTATCGCTGAAGATATTGAAAAAGAAGCTTTAGCTACCCTAGTAGTTAACCGTTTACGTGGTGTACTCAACGTAGCTGCAATTAAGGCTCCTGGTTTTGGCGATCGCCGTAAGGCTATGCTAGAGGATATTGCTGTCCTCACTGGTGGTCAGTTAATTACCGAAGATGCTGGCTTGAAGTTGGAAAATACCAAGCTGGATATGCTAGGTACCACTCGCCGCGTTACCATCACCAAGGACAACACCACCATTGTTGCTGAAGGTAACGAAACTGAAGTTAAGGCCCGTTGTGAGCAAATTCGCCGTCAAATGGAAGAAACCGAATCTTCCTATGACAAAGAGAAGTTGCAAGAACGTTTGGCTAAATTGTCTGGTGGTGTAGCAGTGGTAAAAGTTGGTGCTGCTACTGAAACCGAAATGAAGGACAAGAAGCTACGCCTGGAAGATGCAATTAACGCTACCAAGGCAGCTGTGGAAGAAGGTATTGTTCCCGGTGGTGGCACAACCTTGGCTCACCTCGCTCCTGAATTAGAAACTTGGGCAAACAGCAATCTCAAGGATGAAGAATTGATTGGAGCTATGATTGTAGCTCGTGCCTTACCTGCTGCTTTGATGCGGATTGCAGAAAATGCAGGCCAGAATGGTGCGGTAATTTCTGAGCGGGTGAAGGAGAAGGACTTCAACACAGGTTACAATGCTGCCACTGGCGAATTTGTTGATATGTTAGTTGCTGGTGTTGTTGATCCTGCTAAGGTAACTCGTTCAGCAATGCAAAACGCGGCTTCCATTGCTGGGATGGTATTGACAACTGAATGTATCGTTGTTGACAAGCCTGAACCTAAAGAAGGCGCTCCTGCTGGTGCTGGTATGGGTGGCGACTTCGATTACTAAGGTTAATTTAATCAGATGGGTATTTTACCCGTCTGGATATAAAAAATAGCTGTCTTCCTGTGGGGAGGCAGCTATTTTTGGTTTAAGAAGTTAAGAGTTAAGAGTTAAGAGTTAAGAGTTGACAGTTGACAGTTGACAGTTAAGAGTGAATTGTTGAGTTATCAAATATCCGTGTCATCAGTGACATCCATTGAATCAGTGTTAATATTCGTTATATTTTTGGGAAATATAAAACATAGAATGTTTAGTTGTTTTCATTGACATTCTTTAAGTTTACTTAAAAATAATTTGACAAATATACGGAAAATTTGCAAATTTCTTGGGTTTCTACGACTGGATTATCTCAGGGTTTACGCTGGAAAAACGTAATTACAATGAGTGGATGTAAGAAATAATTCCAAACATCTGCTGATTTTTCCTCATGAGTGGGTAAGTCTACTGGCAAAAATCAAATAGTTCATGAATTTTTGATAAATTAGGTATACAAATGTTTAAAGTTGTTGTTGCTCATAGTGACGATCCCGATTCTCAAGATGCAATTACAGAAATTTTGCAACAATGTAATAGGGATTTGGGTGGGATAAAACCCCAGGCTGGTATTTTATTTGCAGCTATTGATTTTGAACATGAGTTGATTCTCCAAGGATTAAAGCAGGTTTTAGGAGAAGAAGTTCCCATTGTGGGTGGTACTGCGGGGGATCAGTTTAGATTTGAAAACACTTATCAATTTTTTGGCGATCGCGTACTGAACGATTCCCTACCAATTTTAACTTTTTCTGGAGATATTTTATTGTCCTATGGAATTGCTTGTGGTTGGCATCCCATTGGACGCAAGAGTATTGTTACCAAAGCCAAGGATACTGTTCTTTATGAAATTGATGGTAAACCAGCAGTAGAATATTACCAGAAATACTTGGGCGACCGCCCACCATCTGCGGAAAATCCCTTAGCAGTGTATGAAGGAGATAGCGATCGCTATTATATGCGGGTTCCTAATACCCACGATCCCCAAGTGGGTAGTATTAATTTTTTGGGTGACATACCCGAACAATCAGTGGTGCAATTAACAGATATTAGTCGAGATGAGGTAATTGCTGCGTCGGAAATTTCCTTTAATCAAGCTTTAAAAACCTATCCTGGAAATGAGCCGGAAGCGGTTTTACTGTTCTCTTGTTGTTGTCGTCGTTGGCTTTTGGGAACGCGAGCCAAGGAGGAGTATCAACTGGTGAAAAAAGCATTCCCCCAAGAAATTCCCATTTGCGGATTTTACACCTATGGTGAATTTGCTCCCTTACAGCCCAATAGTCCAACTTACTATCATCAAGAAACCTTTGTCACCTTGCTTATCGGAAGTCAGTAGAGGCTGATGGCATATGGAACCTAGGGACTACGAGAGCAGGATTAAGCAGTTAGAAAAAACTGTGCGGATACTGAAAAAAAAGCTGGAACGTTCGGAAGTAGATAGGGAACAGATGGAAACGGCCAGCGAACTTAGGGAATCGGTCCTCAAAGGGGTAATCAAAGATTTAGAAGAATCTCAAATTGCTCTAGAAAAGCGAGGAGAAGAATTAGAATCTGCACTGACAAATCTCAAAACTCTCCAGGTAAAACTGGTGGAATCGGAGAAAATGTCTGCTCTCGGAGTCATGGTGGCTGGTATTGCCCATGAAATTAATAATCCTGTTAACTTTATTTACGGGAATTTAGATCATGCCTATGGCTATATACAAGATTTGTTCGGGCTCATACAACTTTATCAGCAGTATTATCCCCAGCCAGTTACAGCCATTCAAGAAGAGATTGAAGAAATTGAACTCGATTATATTCAGCAAGATGCCCATAAACTCTTTGAGTCAATGAATATGGGAGCAGAGCGAATTCACCAGATTGTGCAATCCCTACGTACTTTTTCTCGATTGGATGAAGCAGAATTTAAATTAGTAAATATTCATGAGGGAATCGACAGCACTCTGGTTATTTTAAATAATCGTTTCCAATCTAACCCTGAAAATCCCCAGGGAATAAAACTGATTCAGGAATATGGGCAATTACCTTTAATAGAATGTTATCCCGGTCAATTAAATCAGGTATTTTTGAATATTTTAGTCAATGCGATCGATGCTTTGGAAGAAGGGATCAAACATCGCCAAATGCAAAAAATCGATTGTTTGTCTGTTCCAACTATTCGTATTTGTACGGAATTACTCCATCAAGATTGGGTGACAATTGTGATTGCTGATAATGGTGGTGGAATGGAGCGCCAAGTACTGCAAAAAATATTCGACCCATTCTTTACAACTAAAGATGTTGGTAAGGGTACAGGTTTAGGTTTATCAATCTGTTATCAAATTATTGTAGAATTACATGGTGGAAAATTAGAGTGTAATTCTCAACCAAAAATAGGTACGGAATTTGTGATTAAAATTCCAGTTGTACAGCCTCAAAAATATATAGATTACAACAATATTTAGAGTCTGGTGAATAACTATAAAACATTGATTTATCATGATTTTAGGCTATTGCAGAGGATCAGATCCCCGACTTTTACAGAAAAGTCGGGGATCTAACTTTTCATGAATGATTTAGGGCTACGATAGACAAACTATGATAACTGCTAGTACCATTGCTTTGTCAGGCTGCGCCAAATTTTTGACTATGCTTAAACCTTCACTCTCCTATTTTCTTTCTTTATGTCCTTTGCGGTAATTAAAAAGTAAAGGTTGTTCTGACAGCACCAATGAAAGCATCATCATTATCGGCATTCTGATCGGGAGAAGTGAGCCAAATTATACCTGGTGTAATGGAAATGTTGTCACTGATTGGGTATTTGTAAAATGCCTCAACATGGAAAGGAGTATCATTGGTAAAGTCGGCAGGACGGGGATTTAGATTACCTGCATAGGGTTCTGCACCAACCACAATGGCACCTAATGCACCTTTTGTTCCTAAATCGGGGAAAACAAGGGCGACTGCATAGTTCCAAATTTCCCCCTCTCCACCATCAGCAAAATCAACATCCGTGAAACTACCCCAACCGCGAATACTGAATTTAGAATTAACATCAAATTGAGCCTGGACTCCGTAAGAATTACTATTAATTCTTCGTTCTGTGGTACCAGGGAGAAGACCATTCGCAAAGTCAGTTCCCGTGCCACCAAAGGCAAAGGTTCCATCATCGGGATCGTAGCCATTGACATAGGTTAAACCAAATTTGAACCGTTTGCTAGGCTGGATAACTAGTTGCCCCATGGCTGAATAATTGCCATTAAATAAACCCTCTTTATCATTAGGGTCAGAGCCATTTTTGGCAAGATAACCCCCCTGCAATTTAATAATTTTGCCTAGGTTATAACTAAAACCCACGCCAGTGGTGGATCTAGCAATTCCTAGGCGGTAAATGGGATTGCGTTCAGCGAATCGAGATAAAGCACCCGTGGCACCACCACCAGTGTGTAAGCCAGGGTTAAATACATCGGCATAGAAGTGGTGAGCGCCCAAACTTGCCATAGTGGTAACTTTGAGTTTCTCTCCCACAGGAAAAACATAATGCAAGCGATCGACAACTACATCATTGCCATTAGCACCATCATGGGCAAAACGACCTTCATTAGTTCCTAATTCAGTTGCAAAGCTGTTACCAATATTACCCGCAGTCAGGCGGGTATATAGTTTGTCTTTACCAGTAAAACTAGATACTAACTGGAGGCGAATTCTATTGTTAAAAACAATTTGAGCATCTGTATCATCTCCTGATGCTCCCGCCAGGGTGAAGGCAACCTCACCTTGGAGTTTGGTGGTGGTAGAAAATTGGTTTGCTTCCAACTCAGCGGTTCTTGCTTCTAGGGAATCTACACGCCCCCTCAAGGTAGCTAATTCCGCCGAAAATTCTTCTTGTAAACGCCTTAAGGTTGCTAAGTCTTCTTGTGTAACTAAGTCTGTGGTGGCGGTGGCAATTAACTCGTTCACCCGATCCAAACAAGCGTTCAAACCTGCGGCAAATTCATAACGGGTTAATGCTCGGTTTCCCCTATAAGTTCCATTGGGATAACCAGCAATACAACCATAACGCTCCACTAAGGATTGTAATGCTTGGAATGCCCAGTCAGTTGGTTGTACATCAGAAAACTGAGATACCGATGTGACTTGGGACATTGGTTGTTGTTCTTGGTCATTTTCAGGGTTGAATTGTGCCCAGGATACACCTGATGTCAAAAATAGTACTGCTAGTATTGGTGGACTAAAAACTAAAACTCTTCCTGCACTCCTCACCCAAGGAAAGTAGTCTTTCATCTGTTCCGTTAAAGATTGTTTAACCGGATTTTAATATTAATTCAACCCCAAGGATAGATATGTGATGCAAATTTTGCATGACTTAATAGCAATGTACTTAAAAACTAGTACTCCACCACATTAATTATCAGGGGTTTTGTATCACATCCGCCTGGGGTTGAAAACCCCAGTCTAATAGCTAAAGTCGTCTAAAGACGACTGGGAAATACCCTGCAAAATTCTAGACTTTTGCTCTCTTCCTTTTCCTTTGCGTTCTATCCTACGGAAAGCCGCTGTTGCGTCTAACGCGCCTAAAGCCCTTCGGGCATGGCTTCGCTAATGTGGTTTCTTCCTCTACCCCTGATAATTAACGTGGTTGACTACTAGGAAAATTTGTTAAAAAAGTCACGTTTGTATCAGCGATTACACTATAGTTTGAATGTTAATCAATGATTTATCTGGATACGCAATCAAAAAAATAATCCCACAGTTAAAAAAAGAGTAGTTAGTTATTTTGAGAAGTCTGTTTGGTGCGAGAAGCTAACTTGGTATTAGTAGTAGTACCTTTTCGAGCTTTTGTTTTCAACTTTCTTCCTTGACTTTGCAAATGATTGTTAATCTTGCGATCATTCTTAATAATATGTTTCTTAAGACTTGCTGGGGGTTTGAGGGGTAATTCTTTGAGGAAATTGTTAAAATCTTGTTGCCAATTCTGTGAAATGCTTGAGCGATAAGGCTTCATCGCACGGTCAAACTTCCGTTGCAATTCTTCTGGTTTAGCTGACATTACCCATTTTTCACCATTCCACTTAGCAACTTCCACAGTGTCGGAACCAGCAGGTAAATCACTTCTTTGGGGGTTTATCCCTGTACCTATTCTTGGTAATTTAACTGATATTACGGCTCCAGTAGATACTTTTGGCGGTTTACTCATGTACATTTCTTGAACCATATCGGCATAAGAGCTTTGATTTTCCAGCTTTTCGCCGTATTGTGGAGCGGTATTTCCAGTGTAGGGTGCATCATTGACTCTTGCTTTTATTTGCAGAGATTGATGTACTTGATTGAGGTCTTGATAATAATCGCTATTCTTAGAGGATGTTTGGAAAGTCAAAAAAAGCTCAAGTAACGATATTCTGTCAGTAGATAAAAATGCGACAGCGTTACAAGAGCCATGTCTAAATCATACCCAACAGACCTCACAAATGAGCA
>JASJCX010000322.1 GCA_030065255.1 Calothrix sp. MO_167.B42
CGAGCCTTGTAGAAGGTGAAAATCATCCCCCCACCAATGATTAACTTGTCACATTTCTCCAGCAGGGTTTCAATTACGCCAATTTTACTGGAAACCTTAGAACCACCAATAATTGCCGCTAAGGGACGTTGGGGATTTTCGATGGCCGCTTGTAGGTACTGTAATTCCTTTTCAATTAAATATCCAGCCACGGAAGGACTCAAATACTTAGTTACCCCTTCAGTGGAAGCATGGGCGCGGTGGGCAGTACCAAAAGCATCATTGACATATAAATCAGCATTAGCAGCTAATTTTTTGGCAAATTCAGGGTCGTTTTTCTCCTCTTCAGCATAGAAGCGGACATTTTCTAGTAACATTACTTGTCCGTTTTCCATTGCTGCTACTTTTGCAGCCACATCATCACCAATACAGTCGTCACACTTAATGACTTCCTTCCCTAACAACTCAGATAAGCGTTGAGCCACTGGTGTTAGGCGCATTTTTTCATTAACTTTACCCTTGGGACGACCAAAGTGACTGCTTAAAATCACCTTAGCTCCCTTGTTGATTAAATCTTGGATGGTTGGCAGAGCCGCACGAATGCGAGTATCGTCTGTTATTTTACCTGCATCATCAAGAGGTACATTAAAATCAGCCCTTACTAAAGCACGCTTACCAGATAAATCACTGGCAGATAAATTTGCTAAAGTTTTTTTTCCCACAGCACAAACCTCCTGATTGCCTTTTTGTTATTGTTTTGTAAGTAGAACCATCAAGATTTTACCGGAGTTAGGGGGTTAATTAACAGTAAGCTAAAAGCTAATAATGACTACCAATTGCTTACTTATGCTCAAGCGTCAAAGTCATCAGCTATTGTAACTAGATTGGTATTTTGTCGTACAATACCTGTATGCTACTAGGATTCAAAACCCAACTCCTCCTCAACAAGCAACAAAGACTACTACTGGCACAACACGCAGGAGTAGCTAGGCACGCTTGGAACCAAGGGTTAGCATTATGTCAACAGGTATTATTACATAACAAACTTAATCCTGAAGGCAAAATCAAATTTCCCACAGCCATAGATTTACACAAATGGTTAGTAGCAGCCATTAAATCTACCCATCCTTGGTATTATCAGGTATCTAAATGCGCCCCTCAATATGCATTGAGATATCTGTCAGATGCCTTTAAGTCCTTCTTCAAAAAAACTAAAGGGTTTCCTAAGTTTAAGAAAAAAGGCAAACATGATTCTTTTACCTTAGATGGGTCTATAAAAATTGAGTATAAAAAAATCAAAGTTCCTGTAATTGGCTGGCTCAAGACTTATGAAATTCTCCCCACAGGATATAAACCGAAATCTATCACCATCAGTAAACGAGCTGACAAGTGGTTTATTTCTTGGAAAATAGAAGTAGAAGTCAATGAAAGACAGACAAATCAAAAGTTTGTAGGAGTTGACTTAGGCATAAATCATCTAGCAACATTATCAACAGGAGAAATATATGATGGAGTAAAAAGTTATAAAAAGTATGAAGCTAAATTAGCAAGAATGCAATATTTGAGCCGACATAAACAAAGAGGTTCTAATAACTACACAAAAGCACAAATCAAAATAGCAAGATTACACCAAAAAATAGCCAACATCAGAAAAGATACATTACATAAAATCACCACTTATATCAGCAAAAACCACGCAGTGATAGGGATAGAAGATTTAAATATATCGGGGATGTTAGCAAATGGGAAATTATCAAAAGCTATATCAGATATGGGCTTTTATGAATTTAGAAGGCAGCTAGAATATAAAACACAACTGTATGGCAGCAAGTTAGTAATTGTGGATAGATTTTATCCTAGCAGTAAGACTTGCTCAAGTTGTGGTGCGAAAAAATCATCCCTGTCACTGTCTCAAAGAGTGTTCCAGTGCGATCATTGTGGTTTTGAGTGTGATAGAGATTGGAATGCAGCTATTAATTTACGACAAGAAGCGGTCAGATTGACCGTGCTAGCCTGTGGACTGGATAGTGCCGACACTTCCAGGTGGAAACAGGAAGAAAAAGCACACATTTGTTAGCATTTGTTAGCTTTTTTGTATCGGACGGAGGTAAATGTAATGTTCAAAACTGTTTTATTTCCCATAGATCAAAGCCGAGAAGCAAGGGAGGCGGTTGATGTAGTTATCAATATTGTCAACACTTACAGCAGCCGCTTGATTCTGCTGAGTGTGGTGGAAGAACCAGAATCCCCAACGGGGGAAATTATGTCTTCACCGGAGACGGTGGCTAAATTGTTGGAGAATGCCAAATCTTTGTTTACTCAACAAGGTATTGCAGCTCAAGTAATTGAACAACAAGGCAAACCAGCTTTTACCATTTGTGATGTGGCCGATGAGGTAAACGCAAACCTAATTGTTATGGGTTGTCGGGGATTGGGATTAACCGAGGAAGGTGTAACAGATAGTGTTACTAACCGCGTGATTAATCTTGCTCCTTGTCCAGTGTTGATTGTACCTTAAGCAGGAGAGTTAAGAGTTAAGAGTTGAGAGTTGAGAGTTAAGAGTGAGGGAGTGAGTAGGGGCGGGGTTTCCCCGCCCAAAGTGAGGGAGTGATGTATAACAATCTAAAATAGGCAACGGATAATCTAAAATAGGCAACGGATAATCCACAATAGGCAACGGATAATCCACAATAGGCAACGGATAAAATTGCATGAGTTGGGACATAATCGCTTTAAACTAAAGAATTACCCCCACACATTCCACAACCTAGGAGTTTGTTTATGGACTTCTTGAAAGCCACTGACCAAGATTTTAATGCTAAATTTACAGCCTTAGTAAACGATCGCCGAGAAGCTACGGTGGATGTTAGTGGAACGGTACGAGAAATTCTGGCTGATGTCAAGGTACGCGGTGATCAAGCGATTAGGGAATATACCAATCGTTTTGACCAATATAATCCTACCTCCTTGGCTCTGGGTAGTGAAGCGATCGCTCACTATGCACAACAATGCCCTGCTGATGTAAAGGCAGCTTTGGAAATCGCTGGGGAGCGGATTACTGCTTTTCACCAAAAACAACTACCCCAAAATATTGCCTATACCGATGAAGTAGGGGTTAATTTGGGTTTAAATTGGGTAGCTTTATCTACTGTAGGGATTTACGTACCCGGTGGTAGGGCTAGTTATCCCAGCTCCGTATTAATGAATGCTTTACCGGCTAAAATCGCTGGTGTAGACAGAATTGTGATGACGGTACCTACCCCTAGGGGCGAAATCAATCCCGTAGTTTTGGCAGCTGCCCAAATTGCCGGGGTAACGGAAATATACAGTATTGGAGGAGCCCAAGCAGTAGGTGCTTTAGCCTATGGCACCGCAAGTATTGCCCCCGTTGATAAAATTGTCGGGCCTGGTAATGCCTATGTTGCAGAAGCTAAACGTCAAGTATATGGCATTGTTGGTATTGATAGCATTGCCGGGCCATCGGAAATTCTGGTAGTTGCAGATGACAAAAATAATCCCCAGTGGATTGCCTGGGATTTGTTGTCCCAAGCAGAACATGACCCCAGTGCCCAATCCATCCTAATTACAGATTCAGAAAATTTTGCCCACCAAGTTGTTGATGCGATCGCAGATATTCTCCAGGACTTACCCAGTCAAAAGGTAGCAGGTGCCAGTTGGGAAGAATATGGTGCTGTAATTGTGGTGTCAGACTTGGCAACTAGCATGGATTTGGTAAATAAATTAGCACCAGAACATCTGGAATTATGCGTAGATGAGCCGCGACAACTAGCCCAACAGATTCGCTGTGCTGGTAGTGTTTTTCTGGGGAGACACACTCCAGAAGCCATTGGTGATTATGTGGGCGGACCAAACCATGTTTTACCCACTGCTAGATCCGCCCGTTTTTCCTCCGGCTTAAGTGTGTATGATTTTATGAAACGGATTACTTATTTAGAATGCTCCCAGCAATCATTACAAGAAATTGGCAAGGCCGCAGTTACCCTAGCCCAAGCAGAAGGTTTACCCGCCCATGCAGGTAGTGTCAGTATACGGTTACAGTAAAGTAATAAGTAATAAGTTCTGCCAAAGTCAGGGAATAGAATTCTGTCCCATTAGTTATGAGGGGCAACAGATCCCCGACTTCTTAAAGAAGTCGGGGATCTAAACACCGCGACTCGTCAAGATTAATGGGACAGACTACTAGTGGTTCATCGCATAAAATATGATGGTTTGAATAATGAACCGCATTAGCTCTCGCCATGCCCGTTGGCGTAGCCGCCCTGAAAGGGCTAGGGCTTTAGGCGCAAAGGGCGCAAAGGAAAGAAGAAAGAAGGGAAATAGGGATATTCAATTTATCCATCAAAACTAATGCGATGAACCACTAGGGTTTAATGATGATTGAGCAATGCCTTTTTGCGAACTAACTGACCAAATATTCCTGTAGATTTACCTTACTTTGGCGCAATCGCTTCAATGCTTGTTTCTCCAACTGACGCACGGACTCCCTACTAATATCTAACCATTCGCCGATTTTAGTTAATGTCAAAGCTTTACCATTATCCAATCCAAAACGCAGAGAAATCACCTGTCGCTGTTGATGTGTCAAATTAGTCATTAATTTATCTAAATCATCCCTTAAAGAAGACTGAGTGACATAATCTTCCGGGGAAATGTTGGTATCTTTTAACAAAGCACTAAATTCCGTATTTTCATCATCTCCCACACTCATATCTAAAGGCATAATTCGCCGGGATCTCTCTAGATATTCATGGACTTTCTCAGTCTTTAGGCCAAGTTCAGCAGACAATTCTGCAATGGTTGCAGTCCTTCCTAATTTCTGAGTTAAATCACGCTGGGCTTTCTTGATTTTATTCAGTTTTTCTGTAATATGAATTGGTAACCTAACGGTACGACCTTGCTCTGCGATCGCTCTTGTGATGGCTTGTCGAATCCACCAGTAAACATAGGTGGAAAATCGATAGCCTTGGGTGGGATCAAATTTCTCCACACCCCTGTGCAAACCGATTGTCCCTTCCTGAATTAAATCCAACATTTCCACATTGCGTTTTAAGTACTTTTTCGCAATGGATACTACCAATCGCAAATTAGCCTCTACCATTCTCTGCTTGGCATTTTGCCCTTGTTCAATTGCTAATTGTAAATCTGCGATGGATAAATTCGCTTCCTGTGCCCATTCTTCTAAACTAGGCTCGTAACCCAGATTCTCACCCATAGATATTCTCACCTTCTGTAGGGCTACCCACCGCTGTACTTGTTTCCCATAGAGGATTTCTTGTTCGTGGGTTAACAAAGGAAAACGACCAATTTCTTTTAGATAGGTACGAATTAGATCCGTAGTGGGTTTAGTAGGTTTCATAAAACTAAATTAATAATGTAATCACAAAAAAAAGACTTTAACCAGCAAATGTAGCCCAGAATACATAACAAAAGTCTCTTAAGTCAGTAAATTGGGGCTTAACACATACATGGATTTATGAAATGGGTGTATTTTACAAAATTTAACAGATTTTATATACTTTTGTAAAGTTTTTTAATCATTTTCTAATATAACTATTGGTGTGCAAGTGTGGTTTTGCTCTTAATCCTTTACCAATAGGAGGCACAACTCCAGCTTACTCTCTCATATTTCAAGCTGGGGAAAAGAGAATTATCAGTAATAATGGGGATTTTCCGTCGATTGGAGACTCCATGATTTAGTGGTGATGGCAACCCAGTGTAAAAAATGTAGCAATTACTAGGGTGAAAATTCAGTATGAGAACATGGAGACTTTTTTGAAATAAATGTTTACAATGTGATTTGTAATATTTCTTTATATATTATCGAAGTTCAAAAAAATTAAACGGAGATTAAAGTCATGGAAAATCAACAATCTAAATTTGGTTTTACCAAATTCGCTGAAACCTGGAATGGTCGTTTAGCAATGTTAGGCTTCATTATTGCCATAGCAACTGAGTTACTTACAGGTCAGAGTGTTTTGTCTCAATTGGGCTTGATCTAGTTATTGCTATAAATCTGTATTTTACAATCACTTGGTTTTGGTCAATATTTCATTCTTAAAAGGATTATTTGGGGTTATTTTAATTCACAGGAGAAGTTATGATAGACAATGAGCGCAAACGGCGCATTCTGGAACATTTACAACAAACAAGCAACGTAAAAATCAAGCTTCCTTCTACAAGCTTAAAATCTTCCGAGCCAAAACCAGCACCAGCAGCAACTCCGACCCCAACTCCTCCTCCACCTCCTCCCCCAGCCCCAACTCCAACAATTACATTTCAAACACCCGAAAGTCGAAAAAAGCTGGTGATGCAACACTTGGCTCGCAGTGGGGTTGATTTTGATCTGTCATCTGCCAGTTTAGAAAAGCGCAAACAAAAAATTAAGGAGCATATTAACAAAAGCACCAACAAAACATAAGGTACACATAATATCAAATCCGCTTTGGGACTTACCATATTGTCGTCACCTCACCCCGTCGTGCGGACACCCCTCTGGTTACTAAGGAGAGGGAAAGGGGGTGAGGTTTTTGCGCTAACTAATCATCCGGATTTCATATAAATTAGCATGACAAACCCAGAAGTATTGCCATCCTGTCAACCGCCCCACCCGCAAGGGGATGGGGTTTTACGCGCGATCAATAAATTAGCGATCGCTAATATAATGTTTTAAAACATGGTTAAATCACTAAGGTAATGAGATGGCTAAATGCTTGCGTAACTTGTGATAAAGCTTGATTATTAACCATGAATTCACTATAATCAGCCAGGTTGTCTAACCCTATTACGTTCAATAGAATTTCAGCTGTTAACCAAACAGAAGTTTTAATAAATAGTTTTTGCCACTGTACTTTCATAATTATTTCCTACTAGGTGCACATATGCACGCAAAGATATCAGCACCTACATATTCGAGTTTATATAGGCGATGAATATTAATAGAAGACTGTTGTTATCAGCTTCCTACCGTAATATAAAATATTGTTACTTTTTATTGCAATGTATTGACTAATTACTTTAGGTGGTGATTTCCCTAATTGACTACCAAAGTTGCGATCGCAGCAACATAATAACACCGAGAAATTCGATTGTAACCGAAGAATTAATTAGTAATACTCCCATGTCTCTGTGCTGTCCAATGTCTATCTGAATTTTGATATATTTTTACCCCTTCTAATCCAGCTTGGGTAA
>JASJCX010000323.1 GCA_030065255.1 Calothrix sp. MO_167.B42
AGATTAAAACAGCCAAGACTGCGATCGCTGCTAAAACTGACATAGACGAAAAAATGTAAAATGATTTGGCTATAGTTATTTCTATTTTAAGACTAGTTTCACTGGAGTACTGGCAGTGGTCATTTCATTTGGGAATTTTAGATTTTAGATTTTAGATTTTAGATTTTAAATTTTAAATTTTGGATTGAAGATTCAAAATCTAAAAATGTCTGTTTGCATAGCATCCGGTGCAGGGTAGACCCCGAATTCATACTCGCTCTGCCAGAAGTAAGCTACGTGGAATTTTTCCAAAATCCAAAATTGTTTAACCCATAGGTAAATGCATCAAAGTACATCCCTGCCTAAATAAGGCTGTAAAACCTCGGGAATCCGCACCGTTCCATCCGGTTGTTGGTAATTTTCCAAAACCGCTGCCATTGTCCTGCCAACGGCTAAACCAGAGCCATTGAGAGTATGTACAAACTGGGTTCCTTTCGTGCCTTTTTCTTTAAACCGGATATTACCCCGACGTGCTTGAAAATCTCCACAATTAGAACAACTAGAAATTTCCCGATATTTACCAGAAGCAGGTAGCCAAACTTCTAAATCGTAGGTTTTGGTTGCCGAAAATCCTAAATCCCCCGTACATAATTCAATTACTCGATAAGGCAACTGCAAAGCTTGTAAAATTGCTTCTGCATTACCTGTCAATTTTTCCAATTCTGCAAAAGAAGTATCAGGATGGACAAATTTCAATAACTCGACTTTGTTGAACTGATGTAAACGAATTAAACCGCGCATATCTCGTCCATAGCTTCCCGCTTCCCGACGAAAACAAGGGGTATAGGCACAGTGGTAAATGGGTAATTCGTCCCCATGTAAAATTTCACCACGGTAGAAGTTGGTAACTGGAACTTCGGCCGTGGGAGATAACCACAAATCATCTTCAGCACATTTAAAGCTTTCTTCAGCGAACTTAGGTAATTGTCCAGTAGCTGTCAGAGATTCTGTATTGATTAGTACTGGTGGCATTACTTCCACGTAACCCGCAGCTATTTGGCGATCGAGCATAAATTGAATTAATGCCCTCTCCAGTGCTGCACCAGCACCAATTAGTGCCACAAAGCGACTTTGGGCAATTTTCACCGCTCGCTCTGTATTCATTATCCCTAATTTTTCGCCAATTTCCCAATGGGGAAGAACTTGGGGATTTTGGGAAATATACTCATCACCCCAACGGCGCACTTCTACATTTTCTGACTCGCTCTTACCTGGGGGTGTGGATTCACTCGGTAAGTTGGGGAGTGCCATTAAAAGTGTATCAGCCTGAGCAATCATCTCTTTTTCTTGAGTTTCTATTGCTCCAATCTCGGCTTTTACAGAACTACCTTCTGAGCGCAAAGCCGTAATTTCCCATCCCTTAGGATCGCAACCGGATTTTATTTTTCCAGGTATGAGTTTGGCAATTTCATTGCTCCGTGCTTGGAGTTGAGTCCGTTGACTCGACAATTCTCGTTGTTTGCTATCTAACTCCAACAGGGGTTGGATATCGTAGTTGTTGCCGCGACTATTCAGCCTTTCCTGAATTAATTGGGGATTTTCCCTTATTTGCTTGATATCCAGCACAAGTTTTTTTGGTACAGTTGCCTAGAATCTTTTTGCCAACATATTAGTTTATAACGATTTTGCCTTAATATCACCCCAAAGGCTAAATTGTTACTGTTATTTAATTTGGTTGAGATCAAATCAATGCTTTTGCTATAGCTATATAGCGGTTTTCACTTGAATAGAATACAAACAAAAATGATACAATTTTTATATTCACGGATTTATCTCGCACCAAACTGTATTCTACTCAACCTAAAATTGCTATATCTATCATGATTTGAGCCCATAGATTTTTCTGCTTTATCTAGTTAGATTTGACCGAAAAATAAACATAGACACAAGCCCCCGGATTTATCCGTGGAAAAAACAAAGTATTTTATCATTATTCCAAGCCCCTAGCTTTAGACATGGGGTCAATCCAAAATCCAAAATCGTTCGGCTGAGCTCACGACGAAGTCCAAAATCCAAAATTGAATGACGTTACATCAAATTTTCATCAGTAGATATCTGGGGAGAAGGTAGTAAATAGGCCAGAGTCGCAACCAAACCACACAAATACACTTCCTCATTTTTTTGAGTGCGATCGCTTACCAGATGAAAAGCACACAAACCAATCAGCATACCGCTAAAAATAATTTTAGTGCCAAAATTGATCGCGTTTTTTGTGTTCATCTTCCTACTCCTCCTCAATATCTCACATACCAATGGCAAGTTTTACCCAACAATTTCTTGTATTACTCTTCACAGGGTATGCTACTGATTTCCGAAAGAAATTGAATAATTATTTTTATTTTTATACATAAAAAGTTTGCGGAAAAAAACCTAGAAGATTCTGGGCATACAATGAAAATTTGCAAAGCTGATATATTAGCTCTTCCACAATCGGTAAATCCACAATCGGTAAATCCAAAATCCAAAATTGTTATGACTTCTCGGATTTATGAATGCGGTTAAACAGCCATAATGAACCCACAACCCCTGCAAAATGAGCTGTAACCGTATTGATATTTGCTTGTACTACCAATACATCTATTGGCTGAACTAATTTACTCAGTTGATCTGGAGAGAATCCTACAGCACCTTGGGGAACACTCAATGCTTTCAACAATAGGGAACCACTAATCGCTTGCGCTCCAAATAAGGTCAACAGCATTCCCACTAAATTTACAATTAATCCCAAGCGTAAGACTTGAGCTGTTTGCATTTTACTGGGACGATTCTGGGGATTAGAGGATACAAGCTGCTTGCCAATTCTGGTATAGCGGAAAGCCAAGAAAATACCCCCTCCCAGGGTTAATAATCCCAAAGCAGCAAAAAAGATGCCAAAACCTGTTCCTGGATTACCTGCTTGACTACCCGATCTTTGAATCCTAAACACCAAAAAAATTCCAGCAGCAACAACACCCAGTACTAACTGCGTCCAAAAACTAATCCAACCTACAAGACGGAATAATTTGGCAATTATCCACCGGGGAGAAGATTGGGTGTCGGATCTATCTGTCATATTGATTACTAATTCGTGAGCTGCTCGATAAATTTCACCAATTTACTATCACACTTATCAGATTATCTTGGGGAGTTACAAAAAAAACCCTCAAAAATTTACTCAAACAAAAAGCCATTAGTAATTATCAACCACAATGCCTGTATTTGTTCATGCAACATTTGTATCAGACAAAAAACAAGAGCTAGCTTTTTTCTTTACATTGCCCAACTCGCCTAGCCTGCACTGAGAGCTGACATTTTGCGATCGCTACAGTCTAATTATGATTGACTCTTTCCCATCCTGGTACTGATATAATCACTGACTAAGAAAGTTTTATTAAGCTGTGAAGAAAAAGTTAATATTATCTTTAACATTTCTTCAACGGTATATTAAGCTTTTTTTATTTCTTTTGCCCCTTGGCATCACTTGACACCAGGACGGCAGTAATGTTACTGTCCAAACGCTCCTCATTACATTACATTAAATTTAGTGGAGGCATATACTCTTTGCATCCCTAAAATCGGCATCAACTTCCACAATTAAACAACGTGGAAGCTTGTTTAATGTTTGCGCCTTGGCATTTTTGCCCAAGTAGCACCATTTACTCACAAATCAGGGTGTAGCACTATATACTTAACTATAGGGTTTGTAGGCTTAACCCACATGGATAATTCTAGCTATTCAGCAACTATGAAACTAGAGGATATACATCAATTCTTTGAGAATCCTCCGCCAACTTACCTCTGTCAGGAATTAGCAGTTTGCTATATATTGTGCGTTTTGATACACGGAGAATCCTATGGGACAGAGTTGATTCAAAAACTAGAATCTGAATATCCCACCTATCGTCTTTCTGACACCGTGCTTTACAGTGCGATCAAGTTTTTGGAAGAAGAAGGTGCAATTACTGGGTATTGGAAAAAACTCGAAGGGCGTGGCCGTCCAAGACGGATGTATCAAATTTCCTCAGAGTGGCAAACTACGGCGGAGAATTTATCTAATTTGTGGCAACAATACATCAACAGGAGGGGAAATTAGTGAATAATTTATTATGAAATAAGTCTCCTTCATTTACAAAATGACAATCGGCTATGGGTAATGTTATTCTGCCATCTACTTTGTTGCTCACTCTGTTGTTAGCAATTGGTTTACTCTTTTTTATCCGTGCTTCTGCCAAGGAGCGTTTACAAAGCCTAGAGCTTGTAGGTGAACAAGATGAAACCACTCTCATGAATCAGCTGCAAGAGTATTTTAAAGCGCGGTCTTACCGAGTGGCAGCGGTAGACCGAGAACAAAATCAGGTGACTTTTGAAGGTTTTGTCCAACCTAGTTGGTTTCTAGCTGTCTTTTTGACTACCTTGACTGCTATTGGCTTACTTTGTCTTTCACTGGTTTTGTCATCACTTTTTCCTAGTCTCATGCAGCTATTTTTGGGAGTAATTGTACTATCCCCTATGAGTGGTGTTTTTTATTGGAAAAAAGCAGGAAAATTGGAGAAAGTGTTACTAAAATTGGCTTCTAATACTAGCCAGACAGAATCCTTAAGCAAAATAACTGTAATAGCCCATAGAGATGAACTCATTGAGTTACAAAGGACATTACAGTTAAAACAAATTAATTAGTAATTAATGTAATTTGTTGCTTGTTTATTGACGAGTTACGCCACAGAGGCAAAACTCTGTCTCCTAGATTATAGATGTAGCGCCAACGTTGGTTAAAATCAACGTAAAAATGATAAAGTCAGCGTGTTGGCACAAGACATTAAAACCTGCGGGGAGATTCTCGGAGAGTATAAATCCAATACCTAAATTGGCAGAGGGCTTAAGGGAACATCATCGCACCTCTTGAGGCAAGGGTGGTGAACCCAGCAACTTGTAAAACAAAACTGTCTTTAGACAAAATCCCCCAAGGAACACGTTGTCAAACTCCTTACTAGAAGTAGGGAGGGGTCAACAAAGACCGATCAAATGCTTTATTAATAAATAAATCTCTTGAGAGAGAATAATTACTTGCCACAAAAGGAAGACCCAGCTACTGATAACCAGTAAGGGTCTTCCTAAGCTTTTAGCAACATATGCGCTGTAAAACAATGGCTAGATATTTATATTCTGCCAATAACTTTATAGTGTTTACGCGCTTATGTTAAAATTACAAGCGTATTTTGATCGAGGGAGAGAACTTAACTCTCCCATTCCCCTAAGAACAAACCAAATAAGTACACAATCAATCAATACCCAGTTGAGCTTTGACAGGGTTCTAGCGATTAAGTCAAAAGAACCCGACTAATGGCAAATTAACTGCAAAATAAAAAAAAGATTAAATTTTGAATAAACCGAGGGATTTTGCCAATTAATACATTGTCAAAAGCTACGCTCAATATTTAAGATCGCTATGTACGCTATTTTAGCGACCAGCCATAGCCAGTACTTCTTGTACCGCTTCAGGCTCTAGTGTCCTGAGACTGGGAAACAAGAAATGGTTCTCTTCTACATATTGAGCACCAAACAGACCTTTCTCTGCCCAGAAGTATCGGTCTGTAGTGTGTTCATTCCGTTTAACTAGTAGCAATGCGGGCGGCAATATACCCTCAGCTTGAATAAATTTTCTCGCTGCTGTCAC
>JASJCX010000324.1 GCA_030065255.1 Calothrix sp. MO_167.B42
GATGGATTTGCTGATGTAGTTGTAGGTTTAGGAGAAGGAATTTCTCCATTAATTGAAGTATATAGTGGTAAAGATTATCGCTTGCTCACTCGTATCAATTCATTTCATGATGAGAGTTTTACTGGTGCAATTAACCTAGCTGTAGGTGATGCAAATGGGGATAACTTTGACGATATCATTGTTGGTCAAGGTAGTGGTGGACGAGGATTAGTAGAAATTTACAATGGGATCGAAGTTGATGAACTGATTCGTAATGGTGAAGCAGCAAACCTTGATGGTGATGAGGTAGCAGATAAAACCTCATTATTATCCGAAGAATTTCAACCCTATGGTGACTCTTACACTGGTGAAGTAGAAGTAACATCTGGCTATGTGCTTCAAACACCCGATGAGCCAAATGGCGAGCGTTCTCAAACGAATAACGCCAATGTGACAACTTTAGCAGTTGATGATGTACCTGATGGTCACGAACAATTAAAAATACACACTTTTCTGGGAGGACATCATACAGGACATGAAACGGAATCTCAAACCGATTCCACAGAACACGAAGCGGAATCTGAAACCGATTCCAGCGAAATGCGTGTTGATAAAGAATTTACTCCGGATGGTGAGATTCAAGAAATTTCTGGAACCTTCGCAGATATAGAAGAAGAACGAGGTCAGGGGGTTATATTTAGCCGTCAAGCAGATGGTGATTATCAATTAATTCACCTCGAAGATCGGAATGAAGAGGAATCAAGGGTCATCGAGTCAATGCTCCCTTTAACCGGGGTAAATCCAAATCCTCCAGTAAACCCACCATCAAATCCATCCATCACTCCTAGATTAGCGAAAAATAATGATAAAGGTATCTTTCAAATCGAAGGAGGTCAAAATACAGTCAAACTCAAAATTAGTCTTACTGGACTGAATTCCAATACAGTTAATGAATTGGGAGTATTTTTTGTTGATGATGCTGATGGTAACATTGATGGTATTGCTCCTGGTGCATCGGGCTACACTCAAGCAGCTTTGAAGCGTTCCAGAGTGGCTTTTTCCGCAATTACTAATACTCCTAATGGATTTAGTAATGATAGTATCACACGTTTACTGGAGTTTGATTCTGGTAAAAATATTAGATTTTTGTTGGCAAGAGACAGTACTATAGACGCAGTTTTATCTGGAACCATAGATAGCAGCGAAGTATTATTTGCTGATGTGTCAACCCTAAAAAGTACTGAGTTAAGTGATGACGAATTTTCTTTAGCTTGGAAGGATGGTTCTGGTAACAGTACAGATTTCACAGATTTAGTTGTTAACATTAAAGCAACAGATGACGAATTACCTCTAGGTGTAGGTTTACAGGGAGAACAAGAGGGAGAAGTTCTTGATTTTAGCGATATCACAGGACAAATTCAAGCTGAGTTTATAGTCAACAGAGAAGCAGCTTTTGACAATTTTGTCGGCTTTTATCAAATTGCTAATAAAGATGGTGGAATTGATATTGATGGAGATGGTACCGTTGATTTACTTCCTGGGGATGCAGGTTATGCTAAAGCTGCAGTGAATGCACGCTTAGCAGGTATCGATTTGAGCGTAGATAACCAGGGAACAGCAAGGGATACGGGAATTTTTGAATCGAACGAATTATTTGCACCATTTATTATTGCTAATGGTAAACCAGAAGAAATTTTAGATAATGATGCAAGTAATGATCCAGAAGTCTACTTCCCATTTTTGAATAATAACCCAGGTCAGGTAGATCATGTTCGCTTACTAGCTGATAATACCTTTGGATTTGAAGACTTAGCAATGGGTGGGGATCAAGATTACAACGATATCATCATCCAAATAAATTTGAGTCTGGGGTAATTTTTAGTAGCCTATATAGCAGCAATCCTAGGGGATTCTGGACTTGGTTTTGGAGGTGCCGACAGTTTAAATCTCAAATAGGATTGCTATAAGAGACGACCCGGTGGGTCGTCTCTCTACAAGGATCTATTTTTTGACACTACAGCGTCACGCTACCTTCGCCGCCCGACCTTAGCTTTGCTACCTTTGGAACGGAACCGAACTGCTAACATGAATGATTTAGGACTGCTGTATCTATCACAAATAAATTAAAAGTAAAATAGGCGTGACATTCAGTTACAGTGTTATTAAAATGGTGTGAAGACAGTATTTAATAGGGTCTATATTATGTACAGTAAATTTGACTTGAATAAATATTTCAATAACAAAATTAAATAAACAAAATTAGATAGTATATGTAACTTTGACGCAATACTTTATTGAAGGTTCCCCATTGCATCAGGCTGTCAATTGTCACTTATTTTTAAAAGTCTAAGTTACCAAACTAATAACCAAATAAATAATCCTTGTCTATGAATACTCAGCGTCTCGAAAAATTCGCAATTAACCTATCTATATTTGGTTCTTTATCTATGGCCATTCTGGGCATTTCTTACGGATTATATATTGAATCCGCAGCAGTGATGCTTGATGGCTTCTTTAATATAATTAGTTTTTCCATGGCATTAGCCACTAGATGGATCTCTTTGCTCCTGAAACGCCCGGAGGGGAACAACTTCCAGTTTGGGTTTAAGGGAACCGTACCCTTGATAAATCTTTGCAAAGGACTCTTGGTTGCCGGACTTTCTGTGTTTGCGTTTATTTCTGCAGTTGGTGCATTATTACGCGGTGGAAGAGAACTAAATGCAGGTTCGGCAGTTATTTATGCAGCAATTGCAGCATCAGTTGGTTTAACTATTTCAATAACGCAAACTACAATCGCCAAAAAGACAGGTTCTCCTATAGTCCGTGTGGATGCTCAAAATTGGATGATTAATGGGTTTATTAGTCTTTGTGTTGGTATAGCCTTTGGTATTGTGACTGCAATCCAAAATACTCCTTTTTCTTGGTTTGTTCCCTATGCAGATCCTGCGTTGGTAACTATCTTGGTAATACTTTCTTGCCCTATGCCAGCTAAAGTTATAACGGAAAGCATTAAGCAACTTTTATTGGGTGCTCCTGAAGCCAATATGCAAAAACGGATTCATCAAGTCATTGGAGATGCAACGACTAAATTTCCTTGCGCTAGACATTGTTTAAGGATGACTCAAGCCGGACAAGATATTTATCTGCATCTTCACTGGCTATTCCCTCAAGATGAGAAGTTAACTACTATTGAAAAAGTAGATATAATTCGTGATAAAATTACAAACTTTGTCACGCAAGAAATCCCCAATTCAACCCTTGATATCATTTTTACCCAAGACGAAGAATGGTTTGGCATCATTAATCCTCAATAAATAAAAAATAGAATAAAGCAAATGTTGGAGTTGATAAAATTAGCGGTTAGCCAAATTTCAATTATCTGTACAATCCCTGTTTTATCCTTTATTGTTGATGCAAATCATTCAAAAGCTACAACAATAGATAGTTTAACTATTAATCAATCATCCAAAACTCAAATCTCCAAAATTCAAACTGTTTCAAAAAATAAAAAAGCTGCGAATTTAAAAGGCTTAATTAAAATTCTTAACCGTAAGGTTAGTCAAGATAATTCTACTTCTACATCTGAATTTAAAACTTTACAAAAATTCGGAAATGGACAGAATAAAGCCCAGCGTAAATTCACCCAGCATAGATTTCCCCAGCCAAAATTTGTAGAAGTACATCCTCGTTTAAATCGAGTAAATAGTCCCCACGGACAGGTAATTTTTTCAGATAAATCTACCATTGAATCTAATACGAAAGTAAATGAATCAATTAAACCCAACAGCAATCAAAAGCTTGCGGATAATCCTATGGGGCAAGTTAATAGTGTTTCCCAGTTTGCTGACATACAACCTACTGACTGGGCATTTCAAGCTTTGCAATCTCTAGTAGAACGCTATGGTTGTATTGCAGGTTATCCCAATGGTAGATTTAGCGGCGATCGCGCGATGACCCGTTATGAATTTGCTGCGGGTTTGAATTCTTGTATAGACCGAATAAACGAATTAATAAGGGTCGCGACTGCTGAGCTTGTGAACCGAGAAGATTTGGCAACTTTAAAACGTTTAGAAACAGATTTTAAGACTGAACTAACTTCTCTGCGTTCTCGGGTAGACTCCTTAGAAGCACGTACTAGCAATTTAGAAGCAAATCAATTTTCCATTACTACTAAACTTTTAGGTAACGTAAATCTACAAACAAACGCTTATTTTTCAGGAGATGGCGATCCGCAAACTAATATTCAACATCTTACCTTTCTTGGTTTGATGACTAGCTTTACTGGTCGAGATCTATTGTTAACGGGGATCGCGACTACAAACACCACCTTTCCCGAGATCGCTACAACCAACAATGGGAGAGATGTTGGTGGGACAAGGGAAGGTGCAAGTGCTAATTCCAGTCCTGGGGATCAAAATAACAGTTTTCGGATAGTTGGGTTAGAGTATCAATTCCCCGTTGGCGATAATTTAATAATCGATCTCATAGGCGCTAATCGCTACCGTTTTAATACAACTCAACTAAAAAAATATGCACCTTACTATGTAAGAGGTCTCGGGCCTGTCAGTACTTTTGCTACTGCACCTCCTATGTTCCTGATTGGGGGAGGTTCGGGGCTATCGGCTCGCTACAAGTTGCTGGACTCGACAACGATAAATTTGAGCTATATTGCATCTCCTGGAAGTGTTTCTAGTTTAGGCGGATTATTTAAGGGAGACTATATAGCTGCAGCGGAAATTAACTATAATCCCAATCCTGGATTATTCTTACAATTTGCCTATCAACACGGTTACTTTGGTCCTGGTAATTTTGGTTTTAATAACGGTCAAAGTTTTCGAGGTAATGGTTTTGTCGGTACTGCTTTAGCAAACCGCTTCGATGATGCTGGTGTTTTGTTTGAAGATGCATCTGCAGTTAGTACTAACGGTTATTTAGTTGGTGGTTATTTCGCTATTAGCCCCAAAGTAGCAATCGGTGGTTGGGCGAACCTGATTAAAGCGAGATTACATGGTAGGGGAGATGCCGACATTTGGTCTTACTCGCTTCAAGCAGCTTTTCCCGACTTATTTAAAAAAGGAAATCATGGAGGATTGATTATCGGTATGGAGCCTAGCCTCACAGGCTTGAAAAGTAATCTTCCCCGTGCAGAATTTAAGAATGATACATCGTTGCATATAGAAGCTTACTATACCCATCAGATATCAAATCAAATTTCCATAGCTCCTTCTATCACTTGGATTACAGCACCAAACCAAGATGCGGATAATGAGGATATTGTGATTGGTGGCTTGAGAACAACCTTCAACTTTTAGCTTTCAATTTTTAACTTTCAAATTTTAACTTTTAGCTATCTGAAAGGTTTTATATCGGCTTTATTACATGAATATCCTGAAATCCTTGCTAAATAAACCTTTTTCATTAATAAAGCTTATTGAGAAACCCTTAATTCATAAGGTTTATGACGTATTTATGCAACAAAGCCTTTTATATCAAATAAGGAGGTGATCGTCATTATAGGGGCGAGGTTGAATAAGGTTACTGCCAAGCTAAGGAAAAATGCAGACTTTTAATTGTTACAGCAGTTTTCATGTATTTGAACCACATACTAAAAGCCCAAACCTTTGTAGAGACGTAAAATTATGACCTTGTGGTCACGCTGCGCTAATACGTCTCTACCTGTGGTCTATTTACCTGAAAATGGCTGTAA
>JASJCX010000325.1 GCA_030065255.1 Calothrix sp. MO_167.B42
GTAATGAGTAATGAGTAATGAGTAATGAGTAATGAGTAATGAGTAATGAGTAATGAGTAATGAGTAATGAGTAATGAGTAATGAGTAATGAGTAAAAAGATTACTAAGTAAGGTTCGCCATCTTTTCAATTGGGTTATATCGTAATTAATTAGCCGGACTTGATAGTATGGGTGATTTGCCGGACATCATATAACAACTACCAACTAACAACTACCAACTGTCAACTGTCAACTATCAACTCTTAACTCTTAACTCTTAACTCTTAACTCTTAACTCTTAACTGTCAAAACTCCCTTTGTTCAAACCAAAACTTCATTTTGTCATACCGAAAAACAGGGCCATCTTTGCAAATAAAAGTAGGTCCGAGTTGACAATGGCCACAAAAACCAACAGCACATTTCATATTCCGTTCCATGGAAATGTAAATACTCTGTGGACTAACACCACGTTTTAATAATTCTGCAATTGTAAACCGCATCATCACTTCCGGCCCGCACATAATTGCTGTGGTATTGATTCCGTCAAAAGGCGCTCTGCGTATGAGATGAGTCACAACTCCCACATTCCCCTGCCAACTAGCTTGGGCGCGATCGACTGT
Source organism: Calothrix sp. MO_167.B42 (assembly GCA_030065255.1). Classification (GTDB taxonomy): domain Bacteria; phylum Cyanobacteriota; class Cyanobacteriia; order Cyanobacteriales; family Nostocaceae; genus Calothrix_A. The sequence goes on from JASJCX010000325.1 coordinate 600, forward strand.
AACCAATACTTCCAGATCGAGGCGAGATTTCCACCTTTGCAATTCCCGGCAAAAGGGTATGTCTCCAGGGGTACGAGTTCCAAAAAGTAAGGCGACTTTACCGTATTTTTGCCGATTTGCAAGTATATGATATATCGCTGGTCTTAAGGGGGCTAAACCAATTCCTCCAGCTACCAATACCACATCATTCCCCTCAGCTACCTGTAAGGGCCAACAACTGCCGAAGGGACCACGTATTCCTATTGTGTCACCAGTCTTAAGTTTACTTAGGGCAGTGGTAACACCTCCCACGATGCGGATTGTATGTTGCAATTTATAGGGTTCTTCCGGATTTCCACTGATAGAAATAGCACATTCTCCGGTACCGAAAGCGTAGAGCATATTAAATTGCCCTGGTACAAAGATAAATGGTTCTCGATCCTGTGCGGGTTCTAAATCTAAGGTAAAAGTATCATGGGTTTCCTTATGATTCCGTTTAACTCGGTAAATTTTCGGAAGCATGGGATTAGTGGCTGTGGGAGATGGGGGGATAAATTCTTCCTTGTTTTGTTGACTGATAAAAGTGGTCATAATAATTTTGGATTTTGGATTTTGGATTTTAGATTGACCGAAAAAGAAAAGGATACAAGCCCCCAAATTTATTTGTGGAAAAATTTAGAAATAATTGTGCTGCGATGGGTCATAATCACTCCCTAAGTAGGTAAACCGTAGAGATCTAAAAGTTGTAATCTGGTGGCTTGTAAACTTTCCAACATGATGAAAGAAAAGCGTTTCATCATTTCGTAACCTAGTTCCGGGTCGCTGTCACATTTACCGCGCAAACAGCGCCCATCTAGGGCGATTGCTCGCGTTAGTTCTAAGGCTCTGGCATCAAATTGCCATTCGTAGGGAGGGTACAGCCAGGACCATCCTAGAACATCATGGTCTGTGAGGGTTTTAATGGTGATTGCTTGCTTTCCAGGAGAACTAATTTCTACGGATACTTTACCATTTCTAATTAGGTAAAATCGATTTGCTGACTGACCATGCTGGAAAATCATCTGTCCTGCTTCAAACCGGATGTTTGACGCACATTCAACCAAAAGTTGGGTATACTCTGGTTTTAGTCCTTGAAAGAAACTATGTTCTTTTAATAGTGGTTCTAAAGTTGATAGTGTCATTTCAGTTATCAGTTATCAGTTATCAGTTACTCACTACTCACTACTCACTACTCATTACTCATTACTTTCTTTAATTGCCTTGACTTCTTGGGTAATATCGATCGCTACGGGACACCAAGTAATACAACGTCCGCAACCAACGCATCCTGATGTGCCGAATTGTTCGATCCAACTGGCTAATTTGTGGGTCATCCATTGACGGTAGCGGGATTTAACGCTGTTTCTGACGCTTCCCCCATGTAAATAGGAAAAATCTACAGAGAAACAAGAGTCCCACTGTCGCCATCTTTCTGCGTGGTCCCCAGTTAAATCGGTAACGTCTTCTACGGTGGAGCAAAAACAGGTGGGGCAAACTAGGGTACAGTTACCACAGGTAAGACACCGTGAGGCGACATCATCCCACTGGGGATGTTCTAAATTGTCATAAAGTAGCTCTTTGATACCTGCTGTATCTAGTTTGCGTCCCATATTTTGTGCTGTCTGGGCAACAATTTCGTCTGCTGTTACCTGCTCCTCATGGGTTGCTGGACTGTGGGATACTTGACTCAGTACTTGTGCCCCTGCTTCGCTACCAACTTCGACTACAAAATAGTGGCGTTGGGGTGATAAAACCTCTGTTAAAGCTAAATCGAATCCCTGATTTGCCTTGGGACCAGTTTCCATTGATACACAAAAACAGGTTTTTCCAGCTTGAGCGCAGTTAACAGCAACAATAAAAATATTACTTCGACTTGCTTGATAATAGGGGTCAACTGCAACCCCTTCCATAAATACTCGATCTTGAATGGCGATCGCATTTAACTCACAGGCGCGGACTCCAATCAAAGCTCTTTTGGTGGAGTCGGGAGTTTCTGGGGTAACTTGAATCTCTTGATTTTGGCGTTGTGCGGACCATAAACGCACCCGGGGGGGAAATAAATATTTTTTCCATGAATGGGGCCCTACAGAATAACCAAAAACGGCTCCATCGTCCCGGGGTTTTAAGCGGTAAGTTCCACCATCTTGCTCATCAGTCCAGCCAATGGGAAAGTCTTCTACTTGATATATTTCATCGTAGACAATTGCACCTTCTGCCATGGTTGGGCCAATGAGCTGATATTCTTGTTGTGCCAGTACATCTAGTAGTTGCTGTAAATTTTGTCTATCAATAATAACTTGATTATGGATTTGTAGGGAGTTTGTCATGACAATGCATCTCTCCTCAATCTTTATTCATTCAGCCCGAATTTGCTCATCTGGAAATCTGCTCGGTATTGCCGATATAAATACCCAAAGATTGTGCTGTCCCTACTAAAAAGTTATCAGGTTTTACCGGGGATGGGCTATTAGCTGTAATTGTTTGTAAAGGTATGCCTACTACTTGTCCATTTTGCCAAGCCACCATTTTTCCAGTTTCCCCCTGGGCGAGCAAATCCACCGCAGCTTTCCCAAAAGCACTTGCAAGTAACCTATCCCCTGCTGAAGGAATACCCCCCCGTTGAATATGCCCCAATACCGAAACTCTAATATCTAATTGATTATGGGAACAGTTGCGAATTTCATCAGCAATATATTGTCCCATGCCGTGGGATGGCTGCTTATTTTTTACCAATTCATGATGACAACAACCATCTTCAGCAACTTGAGCCCCTTCTGCCACAACTACAATCCCAAACCTGCGTCCCCAGCAATCCCTTAATTCTCGTAAGTGAGAACAAGCACCTTTAATTAAGTAGGGTATCTCTGGAATTAAAATACAATCAGCCCCTCCAGCAATTCCAGACTGGAGGGCTAGATGTCCTGCACTGCGACCCATCACTTCAACAATCATCACGCGATCGTGACTTGCAGCAGTAAAAGTTAAGCGATTTAAGGCATCAACTACCGTATTCACGGCAGTATCAAAACCTATTACTTTCTCAGTAAATGCCACATCATTATCAATGGTTTTGGGAATAGCAATAAACTGCCAATTACCTTTTTTTTGCAATGCATCAAGAATCGCTAAACTACCATCTCCTCCAATGCCAATTAAAGCATCTAATTCTAATGCATTGTAACCAGCAATTATTTCATCAATCTGAGCCAAGGTATCCCCTTTGTTGATGCTACCCAGAATAGTACCACCCATATTTAATAAAGGGTTCATACCTCGTAAATCCATACAATGTACAGTTAGAGGAATTGAGTGTTTTTCTAACAGTCCCTTTGTGGCATAGGGAATACCAATAACTTCCCAACCATAAGTGATAGTTGCATGGCTAACCACCGCTCTAATGGCGGCATTAAGTCCAGGACAATCACCACCACTTGTCAGAATACCCAGACGTTTTTGAGTTTTCATTGCAGTTTACCTAAAATAGTTGCGTGTCAACAGTTAAGAATCTTATTTAACTGGCTCAAATTACCAAACCCATATTGCCATAAAATCATCGGTCATCAATCTGGTGAATTATAAAAAAAGGCTTGAACCTGCGATTGCACCTGAATTTTGATGAACCCATACCTGAACTGTAGGAAGGTTTGGAAGAATTGCATCGGTAGAAAAGTATTCAACTCACCTTCTTGACTATATCCTAGCTATGTAATTACAATGTAAATACTACTATTTCTGATAAGTTACCTATGAGTGCAGCAATTAGAACTAGAATTGTTAGAATTGGCAACTCCCAAGGCATTCGTATTCCCAAACCCCTTTTGGAGCAAAGCGGGATTCATACAGAGGTTGAGATTGAGGTGCAAGATGATCGCCTGATTGTTCGTGCAGCACCGCAATTGCGCGTTGGATGGGACGAAGCTTTTGCAAAAATGGCACAGAGAAATGATGATGTTTTGCTAGATGATGTCAGTACTACAAACTGGGATCAAATTGAATGGGAATGGTAATAAAACGGTTCGATGTTTTCCTAGTTAATCTCGATCCCACAATTGGTAGCGAAATTCAGAAAACGCGACCCTGTGTCGTGATTTCACCAGATGAGATGAACCACCATATTGCTACCATCATCGTTGCTCCAATGACTACAAAGGGTCAAGGCTATCCCACACGTGTCCCTTGTCAATTTCAGGACAAAGATGGGCAAATTATTCTCGATCAAATCCGTACAGTTGACAAAACTCGATTAGTCAAACATCTTGGTCAAATCAGCCCTGATGAGCAAAGGGTTGTTCTCGATACCTTAGTTGAGATGTTTGCAGAATAGCTTCTCAATGGGCGTTGCTGATTTGAAGTATGAAATTAAAAAATGAGTTATATCAGGTTCGCTTAATTAGTTACAATAAAAACTTCTTTGTTTCTTTGCGTCTATCCTGCGGAAAGCCACCTTCGGTGTCTAATGCGCCTATCCTGCCGAAAGCCGCTGTTGCGTCTAATGCGTGAGCTTTTATGACAACTATTTAACCGAACATGATATTATTTCTCACTCCTACTCTCTGCGTCTACCCTTCAAGAAGCCACCTTCGGTGTCTAATGCGCCTCTGCGTGAAATAAATTCATACCTGGATTCAGCAACGCCTCTCAATGAACTCTACAAACTACTGTAGTGTAACTATTTGGAAACTGTTCGATCGCATATTCCCTCACCCAAGGTTGTAGACTCAAACCTGCGGTATGGCTTTCAATTAAACAACGCCATGTTAGGGATTCCAAAGCCTCCAATAATTGTGCTGGTGCTATTTCTTCATTCTCCATATCTGCTTCTAACTGTGCTAGGGAAACATAATTTTGGTGAAGTGATAAGGAATATATAATTCGTGCTTCTATGGATGAAAGACGGTTAATTTGCTGCGCTAAAATTTTTTGAATGCCATTAAAAACCATCGTCCCTTGCTGGATAAATGCAGAAATATCACCATCAAATAATTCTAAAATGGCACTAGCAACTATTTTCAATGCTAAAGGATTACCCTGGTAACAGGCAATTAATTTACTTACTTCATCCGTAGAACCCACAAGTCCTTTTGCATTCAATAGTTTTTGGGCTGCGGTTGGTTGTAATCCCTTTAACAGGAGCGTTCGCACTGGTAAAAACTCACCTTCTAAAGTAGCAATTATTGCTGGCTTTTCCTGTGAAATTACTAGCAAGCAGCTTTGATGCTGTAAGTTTGCTATTTTTTGTAGCAGTTCCCCATATTCTTCGTAACCAGGAAGATAGGTTCCAGCTTTTTCTCCGCTTTTGAATAAAGCCTCAAAACCATCGAAGATTAACAAGCAGCGATGTTGACGCAGATATTTGATTAACAGGGAAATTTTACCGCTTGTGGTTTCTGGTAGGTTGATTTGTGCTGACTGGGAGAGAAAATCAATAGTGGTGGTAAGCAGTTGATTCAGGGGGGGTTGTTCGTGGAGCGATCGCCAGATAAAATAATCAAACTCCCCTTGAATTTCCTGGGCCAATTTCACAGATAGACAAGTTTTACCCACTCCTTGCATCCCTAAAATAGCAACTAGGTGACAACCTGACTTAACAATCCATTCCTTCAAGGTGGTTAACTCTTCCCTGCGCCCATAAAAAAACGAGACATCAACCGCCTCGCCCCAGTGTTGGTGAGGTTTGGTATTATCTTTGAAAGTTGAAGTCTTGTGTGTGTACTGTAGTGTATGGGGGCAGGAATCTAGAATTGGACAAATAAATTCATCTTCTTGACTGTTTGTAATTATGTTCTGCTTAGATTGAATGCTTTCCTGAGATTGGTAATAACGCCTTAACACTGATTGGAAATTGCTTTTAGTTACCTTTTCTCCCAATGCATCTGAGAGGTTATGCCATAACCTAAAGCCTACATCCCTGATATAGTCGTCATCATAACCCTCATTCTCAGCAATTTCTGCATAGGTTTTTCCCTGCCAAGATTCGCGGAAAACGATTTCTTGTAAGTCTGTTAAAGGCTTGTTGAGAAATAATTTATCTAATAATACTAAAGCTTCTTCTATAGTCACCGTAATTTTCTCCTATAGGTATTAAATAAACTGCTTTGAGTAACCTACATTGGGCCACTTGAAAACAGTGGTTTCATACACCATAAGCACATGAATATGTATTAAAATTTGCAATGCTGTTCCCTGATTATATTTAGTATAATTAAATACTTTTACTACTCAGTATTCTCAAGAGTAAAAATACTATGAATGATTATTGACAGACGCTTTTGCACTGATTAATCACTCAACACTTAAGTATATTATTTGTATTTTTTGCACCCTGAATCTAAATGCTGATAATTTTTTTTATTTTAATATATACAGCATTTACAGTATTTTTATTTACATACTTCTAAGTATATCAAACAAATCAGGTGATTTTACCTGATTTTGTATTATTTTTTTTGATTTCTCAATTGTGATGTTTTGCCGATGTTTATCTGCAAGTCGCTCTTAGCGGGACTTAGACAAAAAACAAGAAGGAAAAAGCCTCAAAGCCAGTCATGACAAGGAATTAACCTCAAAGCCCGAAAAATCGCTCAAACCTAGATATATCAAGAAAACAAC
>JASJCX010000326.1 GCA_030065255.1 Calothrix sp. MO_167.B42
CCCAAAGGTGGACCACTCATTTTAATACCTCGTTCTTTACACCAAGCTCTGTTTTCTCTAGTCCGATAAATTTTATCTACATGAACAGATTCCGGATAATAACCAGTGTAGTTTTTAAAACCTTCTACTTGTGTTTTTAAGTCTGCTGATTCATTAAAGTTATCCCAACTAATATGGTCTAAGAATACATATCCGTCAAAGTAGCTAGCCGATAATTTCGCGCCAAATTCTACGGATTGTCTGGCTTTCCCTCTGACAATAGGGCGGATGTGTGGTTGGTTTAAACTCACAATCCGGTCTGATATGCTTTGTTTTTTATTTTCATATAACCATAACTGTTGACGATAGACTTCTGTGACCACTAACAACATCTTATATTGTCTTTTAGTTAAAGCTGATAATGTTGCTACTAAACTGATTAGAACCTGAATATGAGATAGGTTTCTTTTAATATATTGAAGTTGTTTTTTTATGGCTTTACTTCTTTGTTTGTGCCGAGGACGACTTTTCTTTGCCACTACTAGATAGTCTTTTCTTGCCAATTCTCGATAAGTCCTTGGCTTTTTATCTAATCTTCCCTTTATCTGTTCATAAAGAGAATCTATAATTCTTTCTGTTTGTTTTCTGGCTTGATTTAAGATGCCTAAATCTGTTGGATAGCTAATATCAATTGGCGCACAAGTCGCATCTAATATTAATTTACCTCGATTTTTTGATTCTAAAACATTTTGTGTTTCTTTTTTTTCCTCTCCTTCCTCAAATGTCGCCTCTTGTATTTTTTTTACCATCATCTGATTGATTTTATTCACCACATTGGCACTGATTCTTTCACGAAAATGTACTAGCATCGATGCATCAAATGATGCTTCATTAATATAAGATGACATTCCTGTACAGTACTGTAGATAAGGGTTCTCTTTGATTTGTTCTACTGTTTCCCTATCGCTTATCCCCAATTTCTCTTTGATTATTAATGCACCTAATGCCATTCGAAATGACTTTGCTGGTGCCCCCGTTTCTTCGGAGAAAAGGCTCGCATATTCATCTTCAAATTCTTGCCAGGGAATCAAATCAGCCATCATTACCCACCGATTCTCACAAGACAACTTCCCCTCAAATGGCAGAAGGAACTTTGATGCTGAAATTTGAGTTTGCTCTGATTTCCGGTACATAAGTACTAATAGCACCAGTATTGTTATGCATGGGTTTTGTGCTATTTTCCCCTTTTTTCTTGCATCTAAATATATTTCTCTGGTCTGATATTCCCACAGCAACTACTTTTTCTCTTTTTTCAGCAAACCCTAAATTACATTTTACGTCTTTAGTGATAGATAAATTTTCGACTAAAGGCTTACTATATCTCAACTTACAAATCAATAAATTGGGAGATGACATTATGAATGTACATTATGGCAATTACCCTCGAACATTTCTGTACCAAAACGGGTAAACCAATCATTGCTAACGGTGAGCCAATTATAGAAAAAATTGAACATTGTTTGGCGGAGTATTTTGCACCCAATGCCACATTTAAATTAGGGGTAGTATATCAGGGACTGACAACAGAACAAGACATCAAAAAGTTTACATCTCAAGGAGTAACCCTGGAGTTTGCAGCCGATCGCCGTTTTTATTTTATGGATGAAAGGTTGCGAGAAAAGCTATTTGACCAACCTCATTTTGGTGCTGCATACGGTTCTAATTTGTTCACACCCTGCAAAAGCTTCTCGGAACGGGATAATGTGCGAGTTTTGGTAGTCGATGCAAAAACCGGAGAAAATGGTGGAGTGATGCCAAACTCTGAAGCGATCGCACTAGTTGGTGATGGTGATGGCAAGATTAATATTAGGCTTCATGCATCATTAGGAAATCAAGAAGCAACACCATTTCAAACTCGTTTTGGTATTAAAGAAAGACGTGCTGGATTAGATGTAAATGACGAAAATCAACCACTGATTAAAACTTGGGAACTGGGAAAAGGTACATTCGCTCCACGGGATTTAAGGGAGATAGGAAATGGCTATGATTTGATTATTTCCACCGACCAACTTAAGGGAAGAGTGCCGGAGGAGTGGGGGAGCGGGAGAGCGGGAGAGAGGGGGAAAGAAAAACAAAGAGAAGCAGGTAATACAGTTGAAGAACTAATTGCCCCCACTCCCCCCATCCTTCACTCCCCCGCTCCTCTTCAACCTGGGGAATACATTATGACGATGGGGATTGGGAATAAAACTGATGCTTATTACGGTATCACTTCCACTGGCGCTCAATTTTGGAATTCCTTTCCCAATGGAGTTAAAAATGATGTTCTACCACTGCTAGAAAAGCGTTTGGAGTCACTGAAAGATATTGCCAATGACCCTCGAAAAATTGCCCAAGATTATGTTAGTGCAATGGATGCTAGATATAAGTATCAGATGCAATCTCAAACGGGAAAGGAGGATTTAATTGATTTTAATAACTTGGATTTAGGGGATATTGAAAATCAAATTAATGAAATGTTTTCATCAAGTTATAGCGAACATAATTTGATATATCGCATTCTTAAAACCGATTTACAAGGGCATTATCAATTATTAGAATATCCCAAAATAATAGATAAACTCCAGGAATATTTGCGCGAACAATATATGGATTGTGCCACGGGGAGGTTTATTAAATTTGACTCTGCGATGGCACAAACTTGTCATGATTTAGCTGCAAATGAGGTTTGTTATCCCAAATTTCCCGACGGTGCAGAATTGATTGTTTATCGTGGTCCGACTGCAAATTCTAATACCGTTGATGTTTATATTAATCGACATTTACCCAACGAACCACTTGATATTGGAACAATTAAGATGTCACCCCAGGGGTTAAAGCATTCGCTTTCTGATTGTGACGGAGATAGAATGGCGATTGCATTAGCCGCAAAATTCCCCCATACAGCAGCTGAGATAAAACAAAAGCAATTTCAAGAAAATCGTTACACTGAGATTATTAAACCAGAAAAGCAAGCATATACAGGGTCTTTTGAACAAATAGCCCTAGATGCGATGGAAAATAAAATTGGTGTGGTCGCCAATTTGTGTATGAAGGGAATTGCACTGGAAAATGAGTGTATCTCGATTCAAGATAATGAAGCAGGGAAATTTATTCAGGATATTTCCTGCGCTGCGGTCGAAATGCTAAAAGCTGAAAATCAAAGTTTCGGTTCAGTTAGGTATCCAAATAATCTGCGATCGCAAATCATCGAAATTTCTCAATTATGCCCACAATCATATCAAGGAAAAGATCAAAATCCAATAATTCCAAAATTTGATATTCAGAAAATGTTATATAAAATTGGTACATTTTATCACGATGTAGTGGGTACTTTGGGAGGACAATTACAAATCGAAGTTGACCGGGGGAAAAGTGCAAATCGCTCCAACCCAGAAGTTATTAATGCTTGCAATACCATTATTAAATGCTTTGATGTCGCACCTTGGGTTGAAGAAAGAAAATCGGCAGATGTGTATACAAAACGGGAAATAAATATCAAAGGTCACGGTGCGATCGATATGATGGCAAGGATGACCAATAATGCATTTGCTGAAAGTGCAATAACAGCGCGTTCGACTCAACAGTTTCAAGATTTATTCAAAGGGGTCGAATTTTCACCCACTCAAAAAGTAAATGCAGCCCACATCAAGAAAATATACGACTCACTAATCCATCGAGCAGTTACGATTAGTCGAGAAGTCGAACAATCTCCGGGTTTAAAAATCGTTGCGACTAATTCCCAAGGTCAGCAAATTGAAATTATTGGTTTAGCTGAGAAAAAGCATCCCAATCTTTTTGATGACAGAAAACTCGATATTACGTTTGTTGAGAATAAAAGTCCCTACAAGCAAAGTCAAAATAAATGGATTGTGATTTCCCCCATATTAGACGAAGATGGAAAACCAGAATTAAAAAGTAATGGTCAGCAGCAAAGTAAGCAATTGGGATATATTTCTGAAGCTTGTTTACAACAATTCCAAGGTCAAATAAAACCATTTACCGAGTTCAAAAATCTGAACAAAGAGATTGTAACTGGATTTGTATCAAATCAAGTTAGAGCAGCTTTTAAGCAAGTCAAAGAATATGCGATCACAATTAGAGAAAGCATCCCCGATTCGGAGAAAGAAGCAGTTGCAGCAGCAATGTGGCAAATCTCAACAGCAAATAAAGAAGATGTAGAACAAGGTTTCAAAAAAACATCAGCCGTTTTTGCTATTTTCGGAGAGGAATTAATCGGTAGATTGGAACGGTTACAATTTAGTGAATTTGCAGTCGTAGGAACCCATAAACCCAGCAATGAGCATTTGGGACGTAAATGGGTGGGAGAAAAAGTTGAATGTCATATCGAACAAGCACCCAACCCAGCAAATCCAACACACAATAAACGCTGGTTGGTCGCAGAAGGCAAGAAATTAGGGGTATTTCGCAGTGAATCTGCACAGTTACCCATCGGTACATATTTTTCCGCAGAAATTACCTCTCCACCTAGTGCTTCGGTAATTATTACCAGTACCCAAGGGAATCAATTAAAAGTAGGACAATTGAAAAAGTATGCATTTGCGGAACGGGAATGGCAGGGTGAACACGGGGTAATTACAACTAAAATTACTGGGAGTGGTAAAGCTGTTACACCTATTGCTTTTGTTAATGATAAACCCTTGGGTGTGGTTGATAAGGAATCATTTAAATTGTTGAGCGAAAGGTTAAATACAAGAGGTATCAAAGTCGATGGTTTTAAATTTCAAGGAGTATTAGAATCATCCCCAGCAACAATCGCTCATATAAAAATTGACCCAGAAACAGTTAGATATCCTCAAGTTTGGACTAGGGAAGAAGCTTTGGTTCGAGATAAAGAAATTAAGGCTAATGATAAAGTAAGCGATAAGGAAGCTACTATCAGTGAACCTCAATTCCAACCAGTCAAACGAGAGGAATGGGAAAAGCAGATGTTGAAACTTGCTCTTACTTGTTTGAAAGATAATCCTGCAAATGCTGGTGAGGAGATGCAAACAGCGACTTTTGGGGATGGGAAATGTCGGGTAATTTATCACGAACCGTCGGAGATGTTGCGGGTTGTGGATGGAGTTGGTAATCGTGGAACTTTATATAAAGTACGGAGAGGGGAAGCTGTACAGGTGTGCAAGTTCACAGAGGGGGAGAAGCGGGATTTTGAAATATTAACGGTGGAATCAAGTCAAAAATTTGTCAAACAGACATTGAAAGATTTGCAGAGGGAGTAATACCAATTCGCAATGCCTCTTGCTCCCTGCTCCCTTCGGGAGAGCTTCGCTAACGGGAGAGCTGCCCCTTTCAGGGGAGCTACGCTAACGCTAACAGAGGAGCTGAGTCGCAAAGCGACACGCTGCGCGTTAACGTAGTTCCTCTGTAAGAGGCACGCTAACGCAATTCGTAATTCGCAGTTGTTAAACCGATATAAAACAATACTTTTGGTAATTGTGTATGTTATTCTATTTTGGATAAGTGGTGTAATTGAACTTGAGTTGCTACCAATAATTCTGTTCCGCAGCTAAAACTTAATCTGGACGAGCTATACAGCGATTTTTTATCTTCTAGTTCCGCAGTGGTAATCATATAGACATCTCCGAAAATTAATCTAAAATCCTTGTGGTGCTTAGGTTAATACCTAATTCTTGGAGATGTCTAATAAACAGTATTCCCCTTTTTTAGAAATCGGAATCCCGATATCTAACAAAAGTCCTTCCCTGTGAGCTTTTAAAGAATCGAGAATAAAAATAATGTAGACTTGCGATGCTTTTGGCAACTATCTTCAATAGTATCGCACATCATCATCTCAGGTTTGCAGTATCAAATCCTCTCCCCACAAGCCTTGTAGCGGATTTTTATAGTTCCAGGTTTGCAGTTGGTAGTTTTTATCCGCAATTTAGACACCAAGTTTCTATCAAGTTTTTCAACTGCTCCGTTACAAGGTACAACCAAATATCTCGCATCGTACCATTACACAAACGTCTTTCCTGTTTGCGAACTAGCTGGTGTGTTTGGGCACAGCGTGACACAAATTTACCTAGCTGACTGCGTAAGCTTAAATCCCGTGCAATATGACTGTAACCAATTGATTCAGCTATCTCTGCTACTCCTTGCCAGCGTTCTGTTTGTGCAGATAATTGTGGTTGTATGCCAAATATTTGATTGGTTACTAAATCTTGAACCGCTTGATTAATTCTTGGATTAGTTGTATCAATACCAATCACAGAGAGCGCGTTCACAAAATTAACCAAACGAATATCTGTTGGTGGAAGTGGAAGAATGTTTTGGGGTTGCGGAATTTCATATTTCCCTGTCTTACGAATGCTGGGTAGCACTTCATGAAGCACCCATCTTTGAAAACGTTTTGCGACAGGCTTACGCGACTTGAAAATCAAGCGATAAAGCCCAGGCTCAGTCACAGTCAGCATTTGCTGTTCCCCTCCAAGGGTCTGTATACTATATAGACCCTTTTCATCTTCGTCGTAATCTCGCAAAATATTCCAAGCCTGCCCGTTTTCAAGGACATCGCAAACGTCTTGAGCTATCCATTCGGGGCAGTCTTCAGTCCCTACAAACCGAACTTGTTTTGACTCAAATTCAAAAACCGATAAACTAGACATCGTGCATTACCTCTGATAATGTAGTGCCCGTGGGTGCTCAGATATCACGACCACTGGACGCTTAACTAAATACTCAAGCAATAACTCAGGTTCGCAACATGAAATCCATACCTAATAGGCTTTATAGCCAATTCTAATAGTTCTAGGTTCGCACTCACGTCAGGCTATGCGGGTTAATCCAACAAACCGTAACGCAAAGCATGAACCGCAGCTTGAGTACGGTCTTCTGCACCAACTTTCATGAGAATATTCCGAACGTGAGCTTTGACAGTTCCAATCGTGATGTATAACTTTTGTGCGATCGCACGATTCGTATTCCCATCAACAATCAGCTGCAATATTTCTAACTCCCTCTGTGTCAACGTGTAAAAGTCCAGCAGTTCATCCATACCATCATCAATATCGTGTGATAAAGATTTAGAGAGAGGTCGAGTACTTTGTTGCACCTGTTCGAGTATAAAATGTGCAATTGTCGGGTCAATCCAAGTGTGACCGCAATAAGTCAAATATATGACCTCAATGAGTTTCTCAAATCCAATATTCTTCATGCAATAGGAATCAGCACCCGCAG
>JASJCX010000327.1 GCA_030065255.1 Calothrix sp. MO_167.B42
ATCATGGTGCAAACATCTTAAAACTCTTTCTCCCCCTGCACCCTGCCCCCGTTCGACTGAGCTCACGGCCGAAGCCTGCCCCCTTGCAGCCTTAACCATAAGTCTTTAACCGAACATGATATTACTGGGGTTTTTCGGCTGCGATAGCTAGTTGCGCCCCTTTTACCTGGCGCAATCTGTCCATTACTGCTACCACTCGTCCGTGATTTACCCGTCTATCAGCTTGCACCATTACTAATACCTGCTGCTCCGAACCAATTAATGTTTGCACTTGTGTTTGTAAGTTGTTGAGAGTGACTGGTTGGCGATTCAAACTAATTTTACCTTTACTATCAACTGTGACGGTAATTGAATCCGGTGAAAGTTGGGGTTTGGCGGTAATTGCATTGGGTAAGTTGACTGGTAATCCTTCCTGTTTGGTTAAGAACATGGTGGAAATAATGAAAAATGCCAAAATTGCAAAAATGACATCAATCATGGGCAAAATATTTAATTGTGGTGGTAAATCTGGCTCATCTGGTAGACGCATAGTTTTTATCTCCCCTGTGATAATAACGACGGTAAAGTAGTTCTAATTGTCCGCCATATTCCTGAATTTGGGCGATTTGACGCAGGTAAAGTCCCCGGAAGGTGTTTGCAAATAATAGGGTAATAATCGCCACAACTAACCCCGAAGCTGTGGAAACCAAGGCTTCACTAATCCCACCTATTTGACTACCTGTATTACTGCCAATGTTGAGGTTTCTAAAGGCGCTAATTAAACCCAAAACAGTACCTAATAATCCCAATAATGGAGCCAAACTGATAATAGTTTCAAAGATATTTTGGAACCGTTTAAGTAGGGGAATTTCTGCCTGTGCAGCACTTTCCAATGCTAAACGAAAATCTTCTGGGGTGGCTTGATCTAATTCTAAGGCTACCAGAAATATGCGGACTATGGGTAAATCAGTATTTTTACGTAGGTGATCTAGGGTACTAACTACATTATTTTCGCGGTAAAATTTGAGAGCTTCTTCCACCACAGTATTTTGATAGCTACCCAAACGTAACCAAAATATTACCCTTTCAATAATTAATGCGATCGCTAGTACGGAAAATGCCAGTAGGGGGAACATCACTACCCCACCGGCGGCAAACAGATTATAAATAGAATTACCAGGAGTCATATATACAGTTGATCAACAAAAAATTGGATTCACAGCAATTTTGCCAGATAAACTGCATCAAAACCATAATCATATCATGTCCGGCTAAAGACTTATCATTAAGACTGCAAGGGGGCAGGCTTCGGCCGTGAGCTCAGCCGAACGGGGGCAGGGCGCAGGGGGGAGAAGAGTTTTGGTGATTTTTGCATAGATGGCAATATCATAAGTAATCAAGCGGACATGATATCACTTCTTATGAGTCGTGGGTTTAAAAGATCCCCGACTTCTTTAAGAAGTCGGGGATCTGTTGCCCCTCACAACTAATGGGACAGATCCGCTAGACTATAAAATACAATTCAGTTTTTGTCGTCATCCGTTGACTCGTCTGATTCTTGACGCTCAATCACAATCGTCAAGTGGGCTACCATGGCACCAATAGCCCCAACGCCTGCGAGTACTGGGAAAAATGTTGCACCGATGGCACCGCCAATCACACCTACTGTCATGGGAATTTCGATTAAGGTATTACCTTCCTTATTCTTGATAATGATACGGCGAATATTACCCTGATGGATGAGTTCTTTGATTTTGGTTACGAGGACATCCCCGGAAATTTCAAATTCTTCTGACTTCGCTTTTTCTTTGGATTGTGTATCCATCTGAGTTTCAATTACCGATGCATTTGTATCTACAGTTTTAGTGGTTTCTTCTGAATTCGTATCCATAGCGTGATTCCTTCACTTGGCTATACCTTAATATTACAAGTATTTTCTGAAGGAGCTATGCAGGCAAAGGACTTGATGGGTAGTATTTCCACGATAGTGTAATGGAAAATGAACAATTAATAACCCTAATTTTTATGGAAAATTCAGGTTTGTCAGCCTTTCGGTTTTTACGAAACAAATCGGATTTTTACATCAAAAAGCGATCGCCACTTATGGATAAATAAGTTCACATAAGTAAAACTGTATACCTCTGTTTTCTAAGATGATAACTGCGACTGAATAAAATTGTAACCATGATTGAATCGTGGAATCATCCTACATCCAAATTGATTGAGTTCATCAACAATATCGGGGCTATCAAAATCTTTGTAATTTCGGTTTAAAAAACATGATTTTTGTGGAGCATTCTGTTGTAAATGACTGATGATTGATGCAAAAACAATAGCATCTTGTGGCTTCAAATTATAATTATCTTCACAAGAAACTGCCTCAATTAGAATATTGGCAGTAAGTGCCACAATTTCTCCTACTACGAGGAGCCGCTTTCGATATTGAGTAAAGCGATGCCGTTCTTCTTCATTACTTTGTACTATCAAGCTGGTAATATCTTGGATATTATTAATGCGATTTGTATAAGAAGAGGTACGGGAAAGTTGCCTCAATTCATCATTGAGAGACTTTTGTAATTCTCGCCGCTTATTGCCTTGACGGTTGAGTTTCTCATGAGGTTCAGCTAGGCTATATGCTGGAATAATTAGTTTTGCTTGCCCTGCTTCACAAAGTTGTAGGATTTGTTCGCAACTTACATACTGTTCTTGCTCAAAGGTTAGTTCTAAAACAAAATTGGTTTCAACATAAATATTCACGTAACCGCCTCATGCTGAAACTTTCCTCCGGCTAAGGCAGCATACAATCCCGAATCAATTAACCAACCCTGAAAATTATCCATATTTTCGGGCAATTTTTCCGAGTACATTATCTCTCCCAGCCAAGATATAATAATTATTTCAAGACTTTTTTCACTGATTTTTTCAGCTTTTATCCCTGCTTTTTCAAAGTAAGGCTTAAGAATAGGGCGTGCATCGATAATATAATTAGGTTCACTTAGAAGCTCGAAATCAGCTCCAGCGTTAGTAGTCCATAGGTAAAATTTGTCTAGCAAGGCTATCATGAAATATGGAGCTTGGGGAAAAATACCATGTGCAAGAAGATTGCGTCGGAATTTTGCAACCCACTCTGTTGATACGTTAGTCTTGCGCTTAACTTCAACTACAAGAATAAGTTGATTATCGCGGTTGTAAACTAACAAATCCCAGTTATTCTCGGAAATAATAGCCATAATAGGCTCACTTGAGAAACCAACTACCTTATTATTTTGACGCAATACCAGGCTTTCGCCAAGCATTCAAAATTGCTCAAATTAAACCAAACTAATAAACTTAAATTTTTATAATTCTAATTTTGACAGGAAGTAAGCAAATTAGTTTGGCCAACAGAGTTTAGCTACAATTATCATTCTCGCTCAATCGGCGCATCCGGCAGACGACTCCACTGGTTCCAAGAGCCATCATAGTTCCGCACATTGGGATAACCCAGTAAATACTTCAAAACAAACCAGGTAGATGCAGAACGCCCACCAATAGCACAATAAGGAAATACCTGTTTATCAGTCGTAATGCCATGACTACCGTAAAGAGCGTGTAATTCTTCTGCTGACTTAAAAGTTCCATCTTCATTCAGAGTTTGGGTATGTTCAATATGTACAGCTCCGGGAATATGACCCCCACGTTCCTCTCCTTGTGGTGGTTTCATTAAAAATACTTCACCCTGGTACTCTTGAAGAGTGCGAACATCTAATAACATGCAATCCTGCCGTTTCAAAGATGCTTGCACTTCTGGCTGTAATACCCGCAAACTGGAATCAAGGGATTTGGCTCGGTACTGGGTAGGTGGAAAACTGGACAACTCGGGCACCACTGGACGACTTTCTGCAACCCATTTTTGGTACCCACCATTGAGTACATACACTTTGTCATGCCCCAAGATTTTTAATATCCAAAAAATCCAAGCTCCCGTATCCGGATAACTACCGTAAGCGATGACAGTCGTTTCTGGAGAAATTCCCGACCTAGAAAGTAGTTTTTCCATAGCGGTTGGGTCAAGATTTATGCTGAGGTTGGGATTAAGCAAATCTGCCAAAATATCCCAGAAAACTGCACCAGGAATGTGATTATCTTGATATGGCTCTGGACTTGTATCAACTTCTACCACCCGCACAGTAGGATCTGTGAGACGATCCGTTAACCATTGTGTATCAACCAAAACTTCAGGATGGGCGTAATTAGACATCTGTTGTCTCCTAGTTATTTGTTGCACTAAAGTTAAGATTAGGAAAGGTGAATTGACTTCGCCCAGTCCTCGATCGAGTACACTTTTTGTCTCTGCAACTATGACGAGTTCCTTACAGCTTTTATTTGCAGCCATCAATCAAGTCAAAGATGAACAAGCCTTGCGATCGCAAGTTTTGCCAAAAATGGGTGAATATTTTACAGCTAAACGATGGGGTATATTTTTCTTCGATCGCGTTTCCTTCCCAAATAATCAGCTTGGCAAAGCCCTGCAAACTGCTCTATCAATGGAACATAATCCTGTTTTACGTTATGTAGTAGAACACCATGCTCCCGTCCACGAAGCACTAGTAGTTTCACTTAAGACTTGGCAAATAATCTGTCCTCGCCCGGATCATTGGCACGTAATGACAGGGCCTTTGGTAAGTGATGGTCAATTAGTGGGTGCATTAGGCTTTACCCGAGAAAAATCACTACCTGCCTTTGATAGACAAAATTTAGCAGATTTAAGCGGTATCTGTTTACACTTATCTGTGTGGATTGCAACAGTACGCTCCCAACATCAAACTTTCATCAGCCATCGCTTAACAACCCGTGAATTAGAAATTGTGGAATTAGTTGCTTTAGGTCGAACAAATGCAGAAATTGGCAGAGAACTTTGGATTACTGAAAATTCCGTCAAGCAAGCTTTGAAAAGGATGTTTCGTAAGCTGGAAGTTTCATCTCGTACAGAAATGATTGCCCAGCTTGCTGTAAAAAAATAGCATTGCTCAAGACTATAATTCGTGAATTTTTAACGTCAATTTTTTAGTTACACAAATATTTTAATTAGTAATTACCTGAATGATTTTTTGGCAGTTAGTACCAAGTTTTGAGTCGTCAAAGAGCCACCATAAAAAAATATGGGTATCGATAAGGTAGCTCATTCCCATTGCTGAAGTTCCTCTTCTGGGAGTGGTTCAAAGAAGGTATCACTGAGTTGTCCTTTCAATAAACCAGGAGTGCGCGGTTGTGTACGCTCCTGACTTAAACCTAGTCGAAAGTAATGAATTAGGTCATAAAGTTCTGCTAGTTTATCTTCGGGGATATCTTGCAGTTCTTGGACTATTTTCTGGATCAACATAAGTCAAATATTGTTAGGCAATACTGTTAAGCTTAATGGTATTATAAGTGAGGCGGTT
The DNA here is from genome assembly GCA_030065255.1 of Calothrix sp. MO_167.B42. GTDB lineage: Bacteria > Cyanobacteriota > Cyanobacteriia > Cyanobacteriales > Nostocaceae > Calothrix_A. The sequence goes on from JASJCX010000327.1 coordinate 5,400, forward strand.
TAAGCGCGAAAGCAGCCACTTGACGCAAACATCTATAGTATAAGCCAGTGTAAGCCTCAAATATACTCAAAAAAATTTCTCCCTGGTTTATTTAAGTAAATCTGCCGGATCTGCTGTTCGCAATTTTTTCATTGCAATCGCTCCAGAAATAAAACACATGACAATAGTGAGAATTAATACCATTACTCCTCGCTCTGTTGTCATATAAATTGGTAACATGGTGGCAGTTGCGGTTATGTCATAAAGCCCAATGGTAAGTAACAAGCCGGGGATGTAGCCTAAAATTGCTAAAAAGAAAGCTTCTTGGGTTAATATTGACAACAAAAAGCGGTTATTATATCCCATCGCTTTTAAGGTAACGTACTCATTTAAATGGGCGGAAACATCTGAATATAGTATTTGATAGACAATCACAATACCAACGGTAAAAGAGATTACTACCCCCAAACTAAAAATAAATCCAATGGGGGTTGTTTGTGACCAATAATTCTCTTCCATTTTAATAAAAGTCTTCTTATTCAGAACCATTACATCTTCTGGTAAAGCAGCTCTGAGATTACGTGTTACTGACTCTATATCTGCATTTTCTTGTAATTTAATTAAACCCACTTTAACTTGATTTAAACTACGATGCGGAAATAAGCGTAAAAAACTAGAATCGCTAGTAATCACGTTCCCATATGCTGCAAAAGAGACTCCCAAAGCAAATAAACCATTTACTTGTACCGTAGTATCATTTAACTCAACTTTCACGGTGGATTTTTGTTTGAATAAGGATTCGATAGGACCAAATTCTGGTAAAGAGGTTCTATCAAATAAAATACTGTTAATATTTTGTAGCTTCTGACGATTGTGATTAACTTCAAGAAATTTAAATGTCTGTTCAGTCGGATTAATTCCAAATATTAAAATTCGTTGACTGCGTTTTGTTTTGGGATTTTTCCAGGTTCCTAAAGATAGATATAGGGGATTGACAGATTTAATTCCTGCAAATCCTCTAGCTTGATATAGTCTTTGTCGAGGAAAACTTTTAACATGATATACGGTTTCAAAATGGGAATTAACTATAAATAAATCCGCATTTAAATTTCTATGGGGAGCAGTGGAACTTTCAAATAAAGCACTTTCAAAGCCCGTCTGCAAAAAAATTAAAATATCTGCGAATGCAATACCTGCTAATGCAACTAGAAGACGGGTTCTACCCTTCATCAATTGTTGCCATGTCAGTGGGATTTTACGCAACCATTTCCAGAACATTTACACCGAGACTCCTCTGGCTTAAGAGTTGATAGTTGACAGTTGATAGTTGACAGTTGACAGTTGACAGTTGACAGTTGAAAGGTAGGAGTTAATAGTTAATAGTTAATTGTTGGGTTATCAACTATCCGTGTTATCAGTGTTATCCATTTAATCAGTGTTCAAAGTTAATGTTGTACTATTCTCAATCAAGAGTAAAACTATATATAAATTTTATCTGTACTACCCGAACAAATATTGCTATCAAGATGAAAATGGTATAGCACAACACAATCAAGGCGCGGACATTCTTGAACTTCCAAACCTATGACTAGTAAATTTATTACTTGTTATTTAAGTAAGTAGGCGTAATTAAATGTAAGACTTAACCTCACCCCGCTTCACGGCACCCCTCTCCTTAATAAGGAGAGGGGCTGGGGGTGAGGTTTTATGTTTAATTTTACCTAGTAATATCATGTCCGGGGGCATACCCATAGTATGTCATTGCGAGTGGAACGAAGTGAAACGACGCAATCACAAGGTCTTTGGGATTGCTTCCCTACTCTGCGAGAACGCTTTCAGCGAACGGTCGCAATGACGGTTATTT
>JASJCX010000328.1 GCA_030065255.1 Calothrix sp. MO_167.B42
AACACCCCCAACCTAAACGAAAAATAAGGGTTTTTGGAGTGCTATTATTCTCCTTTTGTACCCTCAAAACCCTATTAAATCCTTGGGTGAGGGGTCAGATACACTATTCGCCAACGGTATCTTAATAAGCAGAGGGGAAGGGGGTGAGGTTTTTGCGGTAACTAATCATCCGGATTTAATATTATTTGATTTGTAAAAATGGAGAAGCTCAGATCCCCGACTTTTACAGAAAAGTCGGGGATCTAACTTTTCACAAATGATTTAGGATCGACATATGCATTCTTCGGCAAGGCACGGTAGTTGAGGTGATGAGGTGATGAGGGAAGGAGTTATATCATGTCCGGTTAAAGACTTATCATTAAGACTGCAAGGGGGCAGGCTTCGGCCGTGAGCTCAGCGTTCGACGGCTCGACTGAGCTTCGCCGAACGTCTGAGCTCACGCCGAAGTCCGAACGGGAGCAGGCTTCGGCCGTGAGCTCAGCCGAACGGGCGCAGGAGGGAGAAGAGTTTTGGTGATTTTTGCATAGATGGCAATATCATAAGTAATCAAGCGGACGTGATATTAAAGCCCCCAATCATACAACTGTCAACTATCAACTATCAACCGTCAACTATCAACTGAGTAATCCTAAAAATTCAATATTTTCTCAGCAGTAATTTGTGGTTTTTCTAAATGGGGAATATGACCACTATTTTCTACCCAAAATAGTTCACTATGGGGAATAGCTTTGTGAAATTTTGGAGCGTCCTTTATACCCAAAATTTTATCATTATCGCCCCATAAAATCAGGGTAGGTTGGGCAATATTTTCTAGCTGTTTCAACTTGAATGGTTGATAACCACCACTTTTTGTAAAAGCAATTAATCCTTTATGCCAGTCGGGCATTTCTAAATGTAAAGCCGCACACAATAGAGCATCCTCTGAAGCAAAACTCTTATCTTTATACGCAGCACGACTAATACTTTGACGAACTTTTGCATTGCGTAAAAACTCGGTAGCTAAATAATCCAAAGGTGGAAACATAAACCGACCTAGGGGAGAACTACCCGTGAAACCTGCACTATCAATTAATACGAGCTTTTTAACCACCTCTGGGTAAGTCAGAGTAAAATCTATTGCTGCTGCACCACCCATAGAAGCACCAACCAAGATTACCCGCTGATTGATTAGGGTTTGCCAAAAATGATACAAATGAGTTTTGATATCTGTGGTGGAAAATTTAATTCCTGGGATTCTTTGAGTAAACCCAAAACCCAACAAATCCACCATCCAAGTTTCCCGCTGTGCTGCAAGTAAAGGTAACAGACGGCGAAACTCCAATATAGAACTATCAAAACCATGAATCAAAAGTAAAGGCGTACTACCACTACCTTGATTGACATAAGTAGTAGCGATCGCATCATAACTTAAAGGAGTTGGAATGGCTATACGTTCAATACTCTGGATTAGGGCAATGGAAGTTGATTCTGTCAGGTTAGTAGCTGAGGGGGGGAGAAAATTAGGAAACATAAAGAGCAAGGGAGCACCGGAGCAGGGGAGAAACCCCATATATAAATATAGGGGCTTGGGGACCAGATAGGTCAAAAAGGAGAATTTTTAAAACAAGTTTGTTCGAGGATATTAAGGAAAAGATACCAAATGGGTTCTATAAAACCGGAGCTTTGGTCGCGTTTTCGGTAAAATTGATCGAGAAAGCATTTTGCTACAAACTGGAATTATCACATCTAAACGTTGGAGAGTAAAGCCATGCCCATGGCAGTTGGAGTAATTGAGACTTTGGGTTTTCCGGCAATTTTAGCCGCAGCAGATGCCATGGTTAAATCTGCCGCAGTCACCATTGTATATAATGACAAAGCCGAAAGCGGCCGCTTTGTAGTCGCAGTTCGAGGACAGGTTTCGGAAGTGAACCGTTCAGTTGAGGCCGGGATTAAAGCAGGAGAAGAAACCTATGGTGGTGAGGTAATCACCCACTACATTGTCCCCAATCCTCCAGAAAACGTAGAATCAGTCCTGCCCATACATTTCACCGAGAAAACAGAACCTTTCCGCATTTTTTAGCCCACTGTTATGGCGCTACGCGCTAGGGAACAGGGAACAGGGAACAGGGAACAGGGAACAGGGAACAACAGGCTATCAAAAGGTTTTTTGGATTTATAAATGCCCGTGCCCTAATTTCGTAGTGCTGTAACTTTTAAATCATATTTTTTCCCCACCAAATATCAGTGGCTGTGTTGCCAAGACTTGGGGAAAAAATATCTAAAAGGTGCCAGAACATTTGTACAATAGATGTTTAGCGCCACGCTCGTTTATTGATAGAGGAGATAATCAATGCCACTACAGGCTGTTGGATCGATTGAAACAAAAGGTTTTCCTGGTATATTAGCCGCAGCCGATGCTATGGTGAAAGCTGGTCGAGTCACCCTTGTAGGTTATATCAGGGTTGGTAGTGCCCGTTTTACAGTTAATATCCGGGGGGATGTTTCTGAAGTGAAAACCGCTATGGATGCCGGTATTGCTGCAATAGAGAAAGTCCACGGCGGAACTTTGGAATCATGGGTAATTATTCCGCGCCCCCATGAAAACGTGGAATGCGTACTCCCAATTGGCTACACAGATGCAGTGGAACAGTATCGACAAGCAGTAAACAATCCAGTAATCCCTGGTAGTAGTAGACAATTACCCCCTCGCTAAGGAAATATCCAATCCATATTATCAAGCCCAAAGCTGAAAACTCCATTGATTGTCCTGCTATCGTTACAAGACAAAGCCCTGGAAATTCACCGGAAAGTACCTGCACCCAGTGAAGGGTGAAGTTATACAAGCAATGCCTGCCTACGCAGGCTATAAACCCTAAATTTTCATGTTATTGAGAAAAATATAAGTTTATTAATAACATAGAAATCAGTATTAATACCTTGGTGCAAGATGTCAGGTAACGTGTTTGTGGAGGTAATTCCATCTGCAATGGCAGCTTTTTTTAGTTAAAGCTAAATTTTTATAACTGCCAAGAGAATAAACTCCCATTACGTAATAGTATAAAAAATGTCTATATCACCGACTCACTCGTAAACGAATGCTATAGAAAATAAAGTCATTCTTAAGCCAATGGGTGAATTGGGTGCATATCTAGTAAAGACACAATATATGAGTTTGATGAATGGGACAGGCAGTCGCTTGAGTATATTTACAAAAATAAATATATCCGGAAATTGAGCAAAGCCCTGTACGGACTGGGTTATTCTTACTTTTGTGAAAATCAACGACCCCTAATTTCCAACTTTCTGCATAAATTAAGTGAGTCTAGACGTAAATAAAAAAAGGTAGGCAAAACAAAATCTTCATGGCAAAACAAACATGGGGAAAGGGCCAGTTAACACACGGGAGTAGGAAAACGGGGGTTGTGATGCAAACTTTAAAAGAGGGTTTAGAGGAGCGCAATCTCATAATGGCATCAGAGGCAGAAAAACTGACTCAATATTGGCGCGAGCGTCTGGTTACGGAATGCCCAGAACAAAGCAGATCCAATCATGAAAGCATTATCCGTTGGTTCCTAGGGGCTGACGAAAAACGCCTTGATTCACTAAAGCCCCAAGAACTGGATATTGCCAAACAAGCAATGGAATATCGTTGGAGAATTTTAAGCCAACGTTACTTGGGAGTAGGTAGGGATAGGGCTTACCGCAACTTGGTGACTAGATTGGGAAGTCTGGTAACATTACGTAATAAAATCCAGACGTGGATTGCTCTGAGCCGCGATCGCCAGCAGAAAGTGTTAGATGTGCTACAAGAGGTACTGCAAGAATTACTGCAAAGTGATAACTATATGCAGCAACAAATGGCTTTCATTGCCGAATTTACAGCAGATCCCAGACTGAAGGATGGTTTGCTATTCGCTAGTGTGGAAGAGTATTGTTTGCGACCAGTACGTAACCAACCTCTATTGGTATATCGCTTTATTAATTACCTACGACGTAGCCAGCGTGGTGGCTTAACTCAAGTACCCAGCAAAGATCTGATTCGGTTGGTATCTGAAGAAATGCTGGGGGATGACGGTGACAATAGTATAAATTTGGCTGATACCCAAGCCATAGCTGAGTATGAAGCAGCTCAGACAGCAGAACAGCAAAAATTGCAGCGTCAGATAGTTAAGCAGGAATTTGCCAAATATTTACAAGAAAATTTGGGACAAGAGGCTGTAGATTGGCTCAATCTTTATCTGCAAGGCAAAACTCAAGATGCGATCGCTAAACACTTAAACAAGCCAATCAGAGAAATATATAGACTGCGAGAAAAAATTAGCTACCATGCTGTACGGGTATTTGCCATCAAAGACAAGCCAGAATTGGTTGAGGGTTGGCTGGAAATATCCTTAGAAGAGCACAACTTAGGGTTAACACCAGCACAACTAGAGTTACTTGATAAAAAACTTACCCCTAGACAACGCCACATCGTTAAATTGCTGAAGTCGGGGAAAAATCTCGCACAAATAGGGGAACAACTCAAGCTCAAAAGTCATCAAATTATGGGGGAGTGGAGCAAAATATACCTTGCAGCTCAAGCTATCAGAAGTCAATAAAGTTAATCAAATATGCTGGTGATTTATTTGCAGTGAAGTTAAAATTAATTTCCTGCAAAATTGTCGTTTTTTTACTGATTTAATACGGACACGCAGAATAGGATATAACAATACTTACATCTATCCACCAGCAAGTAATAAATATGTCTTTTTCACAGGGTAAATATACTGAAAGTTCTGGGTTCAGTAATCCAGTTATATATACTACCACTACTAATGGAGAGCAATCTCTAGACAGCGATAGAGTATTCGACCTTTTGTCAAATCTTTTACCTTTGGAAATTTGCATACACTACCAAGTCTTGCCCTTAAAATTGAAGCATCAAAGACTGGTGTTGGGTATGGTAAATCCAAAAGATAATGATGCTTTAGAGTATGTCAATCGTATTGTATCTTATCTCAATTGCACCATAGATATACGAACCATAACGGCTCATACCCATCAAGAGATCCTTTCAGCTTATCTGCGCTACCAAAATACAACGGGGGATAATTACCAAATCCAAGAACCGGAGATAGTTGAAGAAGCAGAATATCCACATCATCAGCAACAAGAGTCTATACAAACTCATTACCCAGAGGTGGATGCCGAAGCCGACATCCCTCCTATAGAATCCATTGAGGATGAAAATCCCACTTTCACACCAACCATAGAAGTAGAAATCCAAGCAACTCATTTGCAAGATAGTACGACTGTATTGCAATCATCAACTATTAGTGAAGTTAGAGAAAAGTTACCTAAAAATTTACCCGTTTTATCACTACCACGTGCAGAAGAATTACATCCTATTGATGTTCTACCAACCCTACCACCGAAACAATTACTTACACAATTATTAGGTAGAGTGGTTACAAAGGGCATTGGTCGCTTATATTTGAAAAGATACGCTTACGAAGGTCAAATTATCTGGAGCAATAACGGAGTTCCACAATGTGTATTGGAAAAATTGCCCCTCTCCACATACCAAGGAGTGTTAAATGAATTAAAGCGGTTTGGTGGATTCAGTTTAACTACAATTGACGAACTCAAACAAGTAGAGACAGAATACTTACATCAAAACAATAGTTTATTAATCCGCTTACGTATTATACCGGAAAAATACGGGGAAGAAGCGACATTGCAAGTCCTAAAAGGAACAGCGTTACAATTTTACCGTCAAAAACAAATAGAGCGTTTGAGTAATGATAGTTTGAGACTTACTCAAAGCCTCAGCCGCAAATTACACCAACTCCAAGACAGGCTCCTCCTCAGTAGTAATTCTAGTCCGGAAAAGTTAACATCTTTAGATAAACTCGATAAACTTCTAAATAATTTAGATTATCAAATCAAAATGTTAACTATCCCCTCAGAAGGGTAAATTTCATCATATTAAGACTTCTGTCAGTAAAAGTGCTGATTTCGTGCCCCAGTTATTATGTTGTAATAGAAACCTAGACGAAACAAATTGACTATGATTAGTCAAGTAAGTCTATGTATATTTACAATCGTCTTCTGGAATCAGAAAACGGTATTTTTAAGGTATTTTAATAAACGCAATTTTTTTTCTTCATTTATTACAAATATTTCATGCAGACAGAGGTTGTTAGTAAAAATTTCCCACTAATGAGTACAGCCAATCCCCAGTCGTTGGAATGGTTGCTCAATGTAGCTACCAAACATCAATATCCTGGTGGAAGAGCCGTTTTGATGGAAGATGCTTGGGGTAATGCAGTTTACTTCATTGTTTCTGGTTGGGTTAAAGTCCGACGTACTCTAGGAAAAGGATCAGTTGCTTTGGCTATTTTAGGTCAAGGTGATTTTTTTGGAGAAATGGCTATTTTAGATGAATCTCCTCGTTCAACGGATGTAATTGCCCTTTCTCCAGTTAATTTACTGAGTATTTCTAGGGAGCACTTTATTCAAATCTTGTTTAAAGATTCCCAGTTACATCATCGAATGTTGCAATTAATGGTGGGACGTTTGCGACAAACTAATTTGCGCTTGCAAATGCGAAATGCTCCACCAGCGGTAAAACTGGCCCATACCCTAGTTAGTTTAGGGGAAAGCTACGGTCAAGAATCTGCCCATGGGAAAGAAATTTTTAATATTCCCTTTCAAGATTTGGCTGATGTTACGGAAATAAGTTTAGAAGAAACTACTAAAATTATGGAAAAATTAGATGAAAAAGGATGGATCAAAATCGATTCTAGCAATTGTGTGATTGATTTAATCAATTTCCAACAATTGATTAATTTGGCTAGCAGGGCTTAAGATTTTGTGCCCATATAACACTACGTACAAGTAATAAGTAATAAGTAATGAGTAATAAGTACTGTTCATAGGTTTGGGTTTTCAATAATGTCTTAACGTACATGCGTAGTGCTATAAATTTGTACTCAAAAATATATAGGAAGGATTACGATTGATTGTAATAATATGTAAACCGTGGAAATAACTTGCTTTCCACGGTTTTTGGTATTGTTATATTATGTGCGGATGAATACTTATAAAACCTCACCCGCCTGCGGCACCCTCGACCTATTAAAAGGAGAGGGTAAGAGAGGGTTGGGGTGAATCAAGCAGAAATTATAAGTAATATCATGTCCGGGGGCATACCCATAGTATGTCATTGCGAGTGGAACGAAGTGAAACGACGCAATCACAAGGTCTTTGGGATTGCTTCCCTACTCTGCGAGAACGCTTTCAGCGAACGGTCGCAATGACGGT
>JASJCX010000329.1 GCA_030065255.1 Calothrix sp. MO_167.B42
ATGATATCATGTCCGGGGGCATACCCATAGTATGTCATTGCGAGTGGAACGAAGTGAAACGACGCAATCACAGAGCCTTTGGGATTGCTTCCCTTCGGTCGCAATGACGGTTATTTAAACGGACATGATATGAGGGGATGAGGGGATGAGTTAAAACCCTCAACTATCAACTATCAACCATCAACTCTTAACTCTTAACTCTTAACTGTCAACTGACAACTGTCCCCAAACTTTTTTCCCTTACCCAGGATCAGGTCATTCGCTCAATAATAATCGTAACGTTGTTCTAACATCCATATCTGCTTATTTGTCAGCAGTATTCTTTTTTTATAGGGATTCGGTTGCCAAAGAATTTTCTCACAATGAGTTGGTGATGCTCCACGAACACAAGCACGATATGTCAAGCGACGTTCCCCTTCCCAACGCTTGGCAAGAGCCTGATAAATTACGCTGTGCTTATGTAATTGATCCACTAGTGTTTTTATGCACGTCGGCGGCTTGGGGTGTTGTGCTAACCTATACTCTACCTTTACCTTATTGTGGCTTTGATTGAGAATTGTTTCCTCTGCTTTTGCTGAAATACCATTGACCAAGATACCAACAACTGCTGTCATCCCAACAACGGATAATTTAAATAAACCTTTGTGTTGTAACACAGCTCCCCCTTCCTGATGGGTTAAAAACAGCGATAATGCCTATTCATCGGTGTTGTGAGAGTTTTATTAGCACCGATGAAAGACACAAGCGATTTATCGTCAAGCCCCACCCCACTATTTAATCAAAGGGTGATTGCTGGACTTGTACCTGATAATTTATCAATAGTAATCGTAATATTCGTAACCTCTTTCTAACCTCCAAATTTGTCTGTTGATCCGCCAGATTCTAGCTGTATAGGGATTTCTTCTCCAATAGTGCCTCTGACACCATCTCCTAGAACCACCATTACGACGGCAGATCCGATATCTGTAATTACGTCCTCTTCCCCAACGCCGCGCCAAGCGTCGATAATACCTTCTTTGTCGGTACAAGTGTTGCAAAGCCACTTGCCGACCCCTACGATATTGTGCGACTGTATACTCTACAGTAGATTGGTTGGTGTGGTTTTGGGTCAAAACATTTTCTTCTGCTTTGACTTGTGTACCACTAGTTAATACACTAACTAGCACAGCCATACCAACAGCAGATAATTGCATTAAGGCTTTGCGTAACAACATAACTACCTCCTTTACTTTGGGCTAAAGGTAGCGAAGATGTTAAAAAGTCGATGAAATTATGATCGATTTTTTGCTTTCCAATAATTTCTTGTCAAGGGGAATAGATTTGTATGTTATTAGCCGTTATCCCATGGGTAGGCATTTTTGCTTGCCAAACTCCAAACAGCAAAATCCAGCAGTTGTAAATCTGGGGTTACGGAAGATTGATTTTTCCCTGAGTTCGATGCCGCAAATAGTTTTCTCACTTCATCGCGGTTGATTATGGTTCGCTAATTTAATCCCAATAATGCTAATAGTAACTTTTAATTCATGATTGTTTTTTTGCCTTACTTTTGCCATCGCCTTTAACTTCAGGCATAACAATCTACTTATATTATCTTTTAAAATCTTAGGAAAACAGATAAAATGTCACAAAATTTTGCCTATTGAGATGGTTCCCAGGAAGAGTTTGCTAGCACAAGAGTAGGTGATGGCAAAATCGAGGATCTAACATCCTTACCTTTATTCTTTTGAAAATGAGATTTATACTCACAAATAAAGTCCTGATTCATACATATGACCTTCTGCCTTCTGCCCCCTAATGCCTGCTTTTCTTGGTAAAATGAACGCTACAATTTTGTATGTTGAACTACATTGCTGACATCTTTGATAATGTGATGCAATCAAGGGAAACTAATTCGACAAATGCCACTGAAACAAGACAAATAATTAAATAGTAAAAAATGAAATTACTGATTAGTAACGACGATGGAATTTCTGCTTTGGGAGTCCGTACCCTAGCTAATACCTTAGCAGAAGCAGGGCATGAGGTCACAGTGGTATGCCCAGATAGGGAACGTTCTGCTACTGGACACGGTTTAACCCTACATCAACCAATTAGAGCAGAAATCATCGATTCCATTTTTCACCCTAATATTAAAGCTTGGGCTTGTTCTGGCACCCCTTCTGATTGTGTCAAACTAGCATTGTGGGCTTTGTTAGATTCCCCACCAGAATTGGTATTATCTGGTATTAATCAAGGAGCAAATTTAGGTACGGAAATACTTTACTCTGGAACTGTTTCCGCCGCAATGGAAGGGATAATTGAAGGGATACCTAGTATTGCTTTTAGCCTTGCTAGTCATACCAGTAAAGATTTTCAACCAGCTGCAAACTTTGCCAAAATTTTAGTAGAACAACTAGTAGCCAAACCTCTACCAGACTTAATGCTATTGAATGTTAACGTTCCATCTGTATCATGGTCAGATATTGCAGGTGCTACCATTACCCGTCAAGGAATACGCCGTTATGTGGATGTATTTGACAAACGAGTAGATCCACGGGGTAAAACTTATTATTGGCTCACGGGAGAAGTTCTGGAGGATATTGAACCTCCCAAAGGCTTCAATCTTCCCGAAGATATACCTGTTGATGTGCATGTCATCCGCGAAAATTATATTAGTATTACTCCATTACAATACAATCTTACCTATGGCAGTGGACTGCATCAATTACATGAGTGGAAATTCAATTTCCTGTAAAATGTAATGCAAAAATACAGTGTTATCACTTATATGCAATGTACGAGGTGAGAATTTAGGCTATAAAGTAGGAGTCATCTATCGGAACTGCAAGAACTCTCAAATTAACCATTACTGTAATATATTAACGACTACTCAGCATAAAAGTACGTACTAAAAAAAATAAGTAAAAATAGTTGGTATTGATCGCCTAAACAGTCTTTGTAAGCAATAGTAATATCACAAATATGGAGAAACAATTTACAGTACATTTTTGGGGGGTTCGTGGTAGTATCCCTTGCCCAGGAACAAGTACCGTCCGTTACGGTGGTAACACTCCTTGTGTGGAAATGCGAGTGGGTGGTAAAAGATTAATTTTTGATGGTGGTACGGGGCTACATGTTTTAGGACAATCCCTAATATCCAAAATGCCCATAGAAGCCCATCTATTTTTTACCCATTCCCATTGGGATCATATGCAAGGGTTTCCTTTCTTTACTCCGGGTTTTGTCAAGGGAAATACCATTCATATTTATGGTGCTATCGCCCCTGATGGATCGACAATAGAACAGCGTCTCAACGACCAGATGTTGCATCCAAATTTTCCCGTTCCTTTACAAATTATGCAATCGAATTTAGATTTTCATAATGTGAAACCGGGAAGTCCCATCCATCTGCATGAAATCAAAGTAGAAACTGCACCACTGAATCATCCTGGGGAAGCTGTAGGGTATAGAGTAAATTGGCATGGTGGAACCGCCGCATACATCACCGATACAGAACATTTTTCAGACAAACTAGATGAGAATGTTTTGTATTTAGCTCGCAATGCTGACGTTTTAATTTATGATTCAACTTATACCAACCAAGAGTATCATTCACCAACATCACCGAAAATTGGCTGGGGACATTCCACTTGGCAAGAAGCAGTAAAAGTGGCAAAGGCTGCGAACGTGAAAACCTTGGTGATTTACCACCACGATCCTGCCCATAATGATGATTTTTTGGATGATGTGGGCGAACAAGCCGCAGCAGAATATCCTGGTGCCATCATGGCAAGGGAAGGTATGGTAATTGATGTTCCCGTTTCAGTACCTTTATCAGAATCTTTTCCTGTTAGCTAAGATTTTGGTTTCCCAGAGCATTCGGAGTAATTGTAGATTTTGGATTAGATTGGTGGTAAAGAGGCTCTCAACTGTCACTAGTCAGCTGCATATAGTCAGCAAGACGATTAACAAGCTGAATAGGGAAATATCCCTAGGAAAACATCTTCAGTCCGGTTGTATGGTGAAGAAAGTGGCTGTGAAGTGCAACTTCGGTAACTATTATGCAACTTGGTATTGGGAACCTTCCCTCATTATGTTCACTCCTGGGGTCAGCTGATAGCTTAATAAACTTACTTTCCCAGAATCAACGTGCAAAATCTGTCTCAAAATGGGTGTTCTGTGTGGGTTGCAAATGCAACTAAATTAGCTCTTACTCCCACTGCTATTGCTCTGGGGAAATTTGATGGTATCCATCTTGGCCATCAACAAGTGCTTCAACCTTTGTTGAAGTTGAGGAAATTGATGGAAGAGGAGCAAAATAACCACTGTACAGAACATATTTACTCTACTGTAGTTACATTTCACCCCCATCCACGGGAGTTTTTTAGCGGACAACCCCATGATTTATTAACACCCCTGGATGAAAAAGTTGAACAATTGCGATCGCTGGGGGTAGAACAACTGGTACTATTACCCTTTGACAAGGAATTATCTGCCCTCACTCCCACTGAGTTTGTAGAAAAAATTCTCATTCAACAACTACAAGTGGTACAAATTAGTGTGGGGCAAGATTTTCGATTCGGTTCTCGTCGTCTGGGTACTGCTCAAGATTTACAGGTGATTGCAGCTAAATATGGTATCCGAGTGAATATTGTACCTTTGGAAATTAATACTGATGGCGAGAGTTTGCCCATTAGTACTACACTCATTCGCGAACACTTACTCCAAGGAGATATTCAGCGAGCTAATCAACTTCTGGGTAGGGCATATACCTTAATTGGTACAGTGAGTGAAGGTGAGCAACTTGGTAGAACTATTGGCTTTCCCACAGCCAATTTAGAATTACCACCAGATAAGTTTTTGCCCCGTCAAGGAGTTTATGCAGTTCGTGTTTCTACGGATATAGAAACATCAGATGTCTTAAAAAGTAACTCTTGGGGTGTGATGAATATAGGTATTCGCCCCACTGTCAGTGGAACCCAAATATCGGTGGAAGTCCATGTATTAGATTGGTCTGGTAATTTATATGGTGAGAAGCTAGTAGTTAGTCTAGAAAAATTTTTACGCCCAGAACAGAAATTTGATTCCCTAGAAGCACTCAAAAATCAAATTCACCATGATTGCAACGTAGCCCGAGAATTTTTCCAGCAAGGGTGTTAATTTAGCTCCAGAGTGGGAAAACTAAGAGCAAGTTAGGGGAATAAATAAACGGTTAGTAGATACAGCACTACAAAATTAGGACGCGGACATTTCTAAATCCAACAAATCCTTTGATAGCCTGCTGTTCCCTATTCCCTGTTCCCTGTTCCCGTTCGGCTGAGCTCACGGCCGAAGCCTGTTCCCTGTTCCCCATTCCTTGTTCCCCACTCCCCCAATTTGGTGCATGCAAGAAAAAATTGACGCTCTCAAACAAAATTTAGCTTTAGCCATTGTAGGTAAAGATGAGGCAATACGTTTAGTTCTAGTTGCCCTGTTAGCCGGTGGTCATGCTTTACTAGAAGATGTACCTGGAGTTGGTAAAACTTTATTAGCAAAGTCCTTGGCTCTTTCGGTTGATGGTAAATTTCAAAGACTACAATGTACTCCAGATTTACTACCCACCGATGTGACTGGTACTAATATCTGGAATCCTCAAAGCGGGGAATTTACCTTTCTGCCAGGGCCAATATTTGCCAATGTTGTCCTGGCTGATGAAATTAACCGGGCTACCCCCCGCACCCAATCAGCTTTGCTGGAAGTGATGGCGGAACATCAGGTGACAGTTGATGGGGTTTCCCGTTCCGTTCCCACCCCATTCTTTGTCATTGCTACCCAGAATCCCGTTGAGTATCAAGGAACATTTCCTTTACCTGAAGCTCAGATGGATAGATTTATGGTTTCTTTGAGTTTGGGTTATCCTTCACAAACCGAAGAGCTAAAAATGTTGCAACGTCTCCAATCCGGTGTGGAGGTAGAAAAATTATCCCCTTGTATTACCTTGGCAGAATTGGAAGAACTGCGTCAGTTGTGTACTCAAGTCCGGGTTGATACTTCTTTGCAAGAGTATATTTTAGAATTGGTACAAGCCACCAGACATGATGAGGAAATTACTCTGGGGGTAAGTCCTCGGGGTACTGTAGCATTACAAAAAGCGACTCAGGCTTTAGC
Organism: Calothrix sp. MO_167.B42; assembly: GCA_030065255.1. GTDB lineage: Bacteria > Cyanobacteriota > Cyanobacteriia > Cyanobacteriales > Nostocaceae > Calothrix_A. The sequence continues at coordinate 6,127 of JASJCX010000329.1, forward strand.
TTTTCTAGAAGGACGAGATTATGCTCTCCATGATGATATTAAATTTTTAGCTCCCTATGTTTTTTCCCATCGGATAATACCTGCTTCTGGGCGTAGGGGAATGGCGGTTATGGATAGATTATTGCGTTCTGTTCCCGTAGGAGTTTAGCAAGTATTTTCAATCCAAAGTCGATTGGATTCGGGAGCATCCCACTTTTTTCAAATGCCCACAGGCTAAAGCCTGGGGCTATACGAACCAAGCCTGCCTTCGCAGGCTGAAATATTCTTAGCCTGCGAAGGCAGGCTTGGTTTGTGTAGCGATACCCTTCTAGGGTATTGCTCAAAAAATGGGATGCTCCCATTATATTGTCTGGGATAATCCTTGTCGTTTTTACTATTTGTTTGGAATTACAAATTATATAGGAGAAAAGCAATGACTAGTCAAACACTATCAAATCAACTCAGAATCACAAATTCAAACTTAAAAAATTCAACTTCATTATTATCACAGCAGTGGTATGATAAAGATACCTATTACCAAATATTACTTATAGAGCCTTCTGAACAAAAAGAAAAAGTACAAAATATAAGTACAACAATATTAGCAAATAAAAGAGGTTCGGGAAAGGAAGAAAAACCTGAACTAGAAAGCTTCGATAATTTTCAACTCGATGATTATACAATCAATAATCTGAAAAGTTACCCAAGAAATGGCGATAAAGATAAACTATCTGCATATTTACCCTCCCCAGGAGTTATTTTGATAGATAGTTTTATGGATCAATTATTGGCTGAGGGAGAAGAAAATAACAAACATCAACAAATTGAGCTAGGTAATTTTTATGCCACAATCCGAACTTTACTACATAGTCGTAAAATATCTCAATTGATTGCTAAAAGTTGGTGGTCTTATTTACAAGCACAAAAAAATGAAGGGGAATTGTGGGAAAAATTTACTAATGGTAAGTGGGATGAAATTGATACTTATACTTTGGATGGCCTCATAACTAGGGAAATTTTCCTTTATGGTGGGGCAAATCCTCCTAACAATATCAAATCGGAAAGTGTATATTTGCCTTTAAAGCCTCGAGAGGAAACTGAAGAAGGAAGATTTATGATTTTACCTACCAGCAGAGCTTGGCAGGGAATTTCTTTATCTCTCTTATTGGCTGGGCAAGC
>JASJCX010000025.1 GCA_030065255.1 Calothrix sp. MO_167.B42
GGTGGTACTGTCAACTTGGCTGGAGGTGTAACCACGGCGACGGTGGTGGCGATTCCCCTAAATGATGAAGATGGGGATGCGGAAATTATCAGTGTGCAGTTAATTGATGGCGAGGGCTTTGAGTTAGATCCCGACAATAGTAGTTTCACAGCTACTATAGTAGACTTTAATGAAATTATAGGTGGCAATGGCAAAAATTTCCTCCAAGGAGATCAGCCAGGAGCGCCAACACAGAACGATCTAATTTTTGGTGGCAACGGGAAAGATACCCTTGTAGGAGGGAAAGCTAGCGACATTCTATATGGCGAGAATGGCAAGGATTTTTTGCGGGGTGGTGAAGGCGATGACACCATCTACGGTGGAAATGGGAAAGATACCCTTTTAGGAGGGGAAGGTAGCGATGTTCTATATGGCGATAACGGCAAGGATTTCTTGCGGGGTGGTGAAGGTAATGACACCATTACAGGTGGCAGTGGAGCGGATATCTTTGTCCTAGCTGAAGGAGAAGGAACGGATACAATTACCGACTTTGGTAATGGAAATGATGTTATTGGTTTGGCTAATGGTTTGACCTTTGGTGATTTATCCTTCTCTGGCAGCAATATCATTGTTACTGCAACCTCGGAGATTCTAGCCACCTTGACTGGCATTAATACCACTACTCTTACTGCTGACGATTTTACGACTTCATTATAGTCTAACACTTGATACTCTGACTGTTAAACCACATCAGTGGTTTAACAGCAGCAACGGGATCTCTTCATACATTTCAGGACTTATGTAACTGGTACAAAAAAAATAAATGTAGGTTGGGTGAAACGCAGTGGAACCCAACGCATGATATGAGACAAACAAACATTATTTTAAGCACAGAATATTAAATTGCAACACATAAAATTAATCCTTTAAAGATGAACAATAAATTGAAAAATTTTACAGTAAAATTACTAATTGAATTTTTATACCTACAAATACAATCCTTGACTCATCAATACTTGTCGTTCAAGCACACGATTAGGAACATTAAATTTAAGTAATCTTGCAGTCCCTTGACCAATTAGAGTTTTGCCTTCGATTCGCGCATTTTCAATATAAAAATGTTCATCCCAAACCTGACAACGGGGATTAAACAAAGGAACAATTTCTTTCGTAAATTGGTCTATTGTCGCAAAATCGGAACCTTTATAACGGTTACAAGATAAACATGAAAGTGCCAAATTATCAGCAGTGGTTTCACCACCATGTTTTACTGCAATAATATGGTCTATTTCATGGGTATAAATAGAAAAATCCTGATGAATCAGGCAGTATTCACAACGCTTTGAAGCTCTTTTGATTACAAGCTTACGCAGTTCCACAGAAATATAATCAGAAGTCATATTTACTAATGGCGTTTGCAAGCTCTTGCCTTTAATAAAATCATCATATGTTCTAATTGTTCATAAACATCTAACTCGGCTAATTCCATTGAACTAAGTGTTGCAGAGCGATTTTTTTCTAATAGCTCTGACAACCGCTTTTGAGCTTGGAGTGAAACTTTAAAAGCAATTATTTCTTCTGGTGTTGGACGTTTGATTAAAAAATCCAAAACTTCTTGATAAACTGCGGGGATATCTGTAGTCTCAGTTTTAACTTTTGATTGAGAGTTTGTTGGTAAATTAGCAACATCCAATAATCGCCAAAGCAATTCGGGTAAACGATTTTGCAGAGGTTCTAAACGTTGAGCGAGTTCGTCAGGAATTTGAATAGTTAATTCTGCCATTACCGAAATTGTTATATAGCTTGTGTATTTAAATTATAGCTTTGCTATCCTTCAAGTAGATTTTATCGCAGCCGCAATTTATGCAATCAGTGGCTGATACTGAAGAAAAATTAAACAATTTTAGGTTATATCATGTGCGGATGAATACTTATAAAACCTCACTCACCTGCGGCACCCTCAACCTATTAAGGAGAGGGTAAGAGAGGGTTGGGGTGAATCAAGCAGAAATTATAAGTAATATTGCCTAAAGTTTATTTCTAACCATCTTTTGCCATCCACAGTAAAAAACCAATAATTTGTTCCATAGGAGGAATCACATATTCTGTAAAATCAACGGTAACTGTAGTATTTTCCAGTTTGAGGAAAGACCAAATGTTTCCACTAGTAACACATCCATAGATAGTTGGGATGGATTGATCGTTTTGTTGATTAAATATTTGTGCTGCAATCATTTGTGCAATACATTGACCTAATCCATTTTTAAGATTTTCTTTTTTGGCTTCTACAATTACTACTGCTGGTGCTTCAATAAATAATTGTTCTGGGGAACGGCTAATGAGAAAATCACAAAACCCTGTTAGTTCAGTTGCTGCATCAACGTTAAATTCTTCACCAGAAAAAAAGCTAATTTCTTTATTTAGTAGTTTCCTAACTTCAAATAAAATAGGACTGATAATTAGCTCGGAGCGGGCTTTCTCTGAACCCATTGCAATTGCCAAAGGAATACTTTCTTCTAAATATTCCACTAAAAATGGACTTAAAGTAATTGGTTGAATTTCCGGCAAAAAACGTTTACCTTCTACTAATTTTAAGTTAAAGCTATGTTTTACTTTTGATATGGTAAAGTCTCTGTAAGACATAGAATTGATAATTTCTAGTTATAGTAGAAGGTAAAACCTGTAATTATTTCAAGCAAAAAACAGCAGTGGTACGTGGAGGGATATTAAATTCTCCAGTATTTATATCAAAACTTGCCTGGTTCAAGGTAGTTTCTTGATTCTTCTGTACGGGATGCAATTCCATAGGAACACCCTTTAATTCAGGTAGGGTGAAAGTTTGAGCAATTTTATTGGCATTAAACAATGCTACCATATACTCATAGTTGGGATCTAAATCCGGTTCGATTTTATCGCTAATAGACATGACGATTAATCCGTCTTTTTGCTGAGAACCTGTATTATGAAACTGGAGACGCTGTTGGATATCTGCGCTGGTTTCTAACCGGAATAGTTTGGAGCTTTGACGAATTTGTAGAATTTCCTGCAGGTGGTTGACACTGTTGAGAATGTCGCTTTGACTGGGAGTTAGGGCCTGGTTATCCAGTAATTCTTCCATAATCCCCCATCGGGGTTGATTATCCCATGCTGGAGGTAAACCCACGCCAAAATTGTTGCTATTGTAGGTAAAGTCAATCCGATTAAACCAATCTCCGGAATCGTAGCTGTTGCGATCGAGGGATTTAGAACGTAGCATATCACTACCCATGTGGAAAAAGGGTATGCCCTGACTCAAACCAATGATACTAATGCCCATGTTTTGCGCTTGTACCCGTTCTTCCATAGGAGTAGCCAGGGGCATTTTAAATACATTCAAGTCATACAGGGTTTCGTTATCATGTTTGGATACATAATTAATGGCTTCTTGGGGATCTTTAGTATACCCTGCACCGTTTAAATCCTTACCCTTCACCAGTTGATCATGACGGTTGACAAACTCAAAATCCTGCAAATTTCCAGCTAAACCCAAGCGAATTTTATCCGTCGAATCCAATAAATCATCCCGGTATCTTTGGTCATAATAATAACCATTCCAATCGTAGGATTGACCATTAATAAATCCTTGGCGACGAATGCCTAGGGGGTCTTGGGAATATCCCCCGTGGGCTGCATCCCTAATCCTATCGTTGAAAGTACCAATACCCGTACCTGCCATATTCCATTGTGTCCCATGCTTGAATCCATTGGCTTTGAGGGAACCAAAATCCCATCCTTCTCCATATATGTAAATTTTGCTACCATCCACACCATCTTCAGCAACGGTTAATCCTTGCACTGCATCCCGCAAAGCAATCATATTATCTACGGTATGCAGATTCATTAAATCGAAGCGAAAACTATCTATTTTGTAAGCCTTTGCCCATGTGATAACTGTGTCAATCATCAACTTGGACATCATGGCAAACTCCGAGGCTGTATCCGGACAGCAACTAGTACTTTGCAACTCCCCATTTTGGTTGTAGCGGTAGTAATAACCAGGGACAATTCTATCTAGTACGGATTGGGGATTTTGACCACTGAAGGTCGTATGGTTGTAAACCACATCCATCACCACCCGCAGACCATTTTCATTCAAAGTCTGCACCATTTCCCGAAACTCCAGGATACGGCTAGTATTGTTTGGCACAGTGCTATAACCACCTTCGGGTACGCCATAATGAAATGGGTCATAACCCCAGTTAAAGGCATCTTGGTCACGGGTAGCAGCAATTACACCCTGTTGTCTCCTAGAATTGGCTGGAAAACTATTTAAATATTCATATTCGGGAACAATTTGCTCTTTGGGGTCTTCATTAAGGGTGGAGAGATCAAAAGTTGGCATCAGGTGGATGTGGGTTAGTCCCGCATTGCCTAGATTCAGCAGATGGGTCATACCATCGGATGGCCCTGGTCTGCCTTTTTTGCCATCATAGGTAAAGGCTTTGTACTTACCCCGGTGAGATGCTGCTACGGTTTGGTCATCCCGGCTAAAATCACGGATATGTACTTCGTAAAGAGATATATCTTCTGGTGCTGTAAAGGTGGGTTTGACTAATGTATCCCAGCCATTGGGTTTAAGAGTTTCGTCATTGTTAATATCCACAATTTGACTGCGATCGCTGTTGAGGGAGAGACTAACAGCGTAGGGGTCAGTGACGAGGTTGGTGGCAATTTCGCCGGTGGTGGGGGCAAATACCTGAACTTCATATAAGTAATATTGCTGATTCCAACTAGTATCGCCGGTAATAGTCCATACTCCCGTCGTTGAGTCTAAATTCATGGGAGTTTTGACTGCTGGTGTATTGGCTTGGGCATCAGCAAATCGATGCAGGGTCACAGATTTAGCAGTGGGTGCCCATAATTTTAATGTGGGTATACCTTGGCTATAAATTACCCCTAGTTCTCCAGAGTAGGTGTATAAATCATCAAGAACGCCTTGAATTTGGATACCAGTCGCATCCAAGAGTTTGCCATTATGATCATAGGCTGCGATCGCAATTTCACCGCGAAGAATTTCTGGTATTTGGGATAGGCTATAGGTGGGGATTTGCCATCCAGCATAACCATTGAGTTGGGGAAACTTGGCATAACTTTGATTGGTGAGGGTTTGAGCCAAGGTGAGGGGAATACCAGTACCACTACTGAGGGGAACGGAGAGATCACCAGTAGGACTGTGGTGTAGTTCGTAGGTAGTAGCGCCAGAGCTATTCCAGGCAATTATATCTTTTTCTACCCAAAATGCGCGGCGATCATTCGGTTCTGTAGACAAGGATTTCACTGTGAGCTTACCGTTTCCTGGACTTTGCCAGATAGTTGATTGGGTAGAGGGATTGGTGCATGTACTGGTAAACTCATACAAGCCTATGGGGGGTGAGATGGAGGCTTGGTATTTTTGTTCACCTTGGGGTTCCATGGCCGTGGTAATAGTCTGTTTCCACTCACTACCAAAGCTATCTACCTGACTCCAATATAAATTACACAGTTGATTATCCTGAATATTATCTGTTTGTTCGAGTTGAACATCAACGATAAAGGATTTTACATCAGTATTGATGCTACTAGAGTTCGCGGTGGGAAACATTTCCCCTGTCCAACTACCATTAGATGCAAAGCTAGGATTTTGGTATCCGTAAATTACGATCAATAGTAAAAAAGTGATAATCCAAAGGGTTGATGCTTTGCGTAGTGCTAACACTGGTTTAAGTAAATTCACCATCTGTATCTCGCAAGTTCTTTGTTACCAAGGATGATTGTACACTTTTGTGTCTATGCTGGTTTGAGGAACAGTACCTTTCTTGATTTTCTTGCTGAAGAATTCATCTCTAAAGGTGTCAGATAGATAGGTAATTAGATAATTGGGTTGTCCGTGTCTATATGTGCCCATAATTAAGCCCCTATCCGATCATGAAAAATACCTGAAACCAATATTTTAAGATTAATCGATTGATTTTAATATCATTATTAGGTAAACTAAGATTAATCAACTAATCTTAATCATACATCTATGCTTGAAATTGCGAAGGAGGATATCTTATCCCGTCTTAAATTTGATAACCCATGGTGGGAACAAGGAAAAAAGGGGAAGATTGCTTACGCAAATACGCCTCGGCGAAAGTACTTTGAGCCTTTCCACCAAAAAATTTTGGATGTGAGCGTTCGTCGAGCAATCGTATTGATGGGACCCAGGCGTGTTGGTAAAACTGTTATGGTCTATCACAGTATTCATTCACTCCTGAACTCTGGTATTGATGAGAAGAATATCTTATATCTATCTCTTGAGACTCCTATCTATACAGGACTTTCCCTAGAAAAAATACTTAGTTACTTTCAAGAGCTATTCGATCATGGACGCAATGCAAAGTTATTTGTGTTCTTCGATGAAATTCAGTACTTGCGTAATTGGGAAATACACCTTAAGTCCCTTGTTGACTCATTTTTTGACTACCGTTTTATTGCCACTGGTTCTGCCGCCGCCGCACTAAGGCTAAAAAGCCATGAATCTGGAGCTGGCAGATTCAGTGACTATGTTCTGCCGCCGTTAACTTTTGCCGAGTATTTGATGTTCATTGGTCGAGAAAATGAACTCGTAACAGCTAAACCTAAATATGAATATTCTGCCCCAGATATCGATGCACTCAATGATGAGTTTGTTAACTACTTGAATTTTGGCGGATACCCAGAGGCAGTTTTTTCAGAGACTATTCGGCAAGATCCTGGGCAATACATTAAAAGCGACATTATTGATAAAGTACTACTGCGAGATCTACCAAGTCTTTACGGTATCAGTGATATTCAGGAATTGAACAGACTTTTTACTACCCTAGCCTATAACTCGGGTAATGAAGTGAGTTTAGAGGGGTTGTGCCAATCTTCCGGTGTTGCCAAAAATACCATTAAGCGTTATCTCGAATATCTTGAGGCTGCCTTCTTAATTCAGCGTGTTGAGAGAATTGACCAAAATGCCAAGAGATTTAAGAGAGCAATATGCTTCAAAGTTTATTTAACCAATCCATCAATGCGAGCTGCACTATTTGGACAACTTGACATGGATTCAGAAGCAATGGGAGCCATGACTGAAACAGCAATATTTAGCCAGTGGCAACATAGCAAAATGACTGCACTTTATTATGCACGATGGAAGTCGGGAGAGATCGATATCGTCAGTTTGAATGCACAACAATTACCCTCTTGGATTGTTGAAGTTAAGTGGAGTGATCGACCCTACAGTTCGCGCTCCGAGCTTAACAATTGTGTCGATTTTGTACATAGGAATTCAAATATATCTCAGCCTATCTTGGTAACTAGCCGAACTATTACAGATGACGAAGTACTTTACAAAGAAGTACGTTTCTCATTCAAACCAGCTAGCTTATATACTTACATACTTGGTGCAAAATTTTTGCGTGACTCGGATATGTTTGGATGAGTTGGGAAATATTCGTCAATTACCTTTGTGGGTAGCATTGATGGTATTGACTACTGTAGATGAAGAACAAGCACCACAAGAAGCAAGATATTTATTAGCAAGGAGTCAACAAGAAGCATCTGGGCCATCAAGCCGCGCCATAATAGAGATGATAACAACGATAATGGTGTACAAGTTTGAGCAACTAAGCCAAAGGGAGGTAGAACAGATGTTAGGAATTACCCTTAAGGAAACGCAAGTGTACAGGGAAATTAAAGAAGAAGGCCGAGAAGCAGGAGAAAGATCCCTCATTCTGCGCCAACTACCTCGACGGGTGGGAGAATTACCCCAAGAACTACGCCAGCGTGTTGAAACTCTGTCTTTGTCACAATTAGAAAATCTAGGTGTAGCATTACTCGATTTTCAAGGAATGGATGATTTACAGGCTTGGTTAGAAGCAGTTGAAAAGTAAAAAAATTAACAAATTGTGCTTATGATTCTAAATCAATTTTTTCAATACTATAAGGTAAACCAGTATTTCTATCAAACCTTGCAGCTGCTTCAATACCTGCAATTGCAATCTCAGATGGATCATCTATTTTATCCCATAAAGCATGCATAGCACCAACAGCAAACTTGAATCCTGAACCATAGGCGTAATAGTTTCTGTATTCCTGTACAGATCTCCAACTATCAATACCAAATATCCCATGCTTGTTTGCAATTAAAAAAAGGAATTGTGATGATTCAAATGAATTATCTTCATTATCATTTGGATTAATAAAATATTCTTCTTTCAAAGCACGATGAAAATCTAAGCAAAAGGAAAATATTGTTTCCGGTGTATCAAATAATGGTTGCTCTTTTAAACTTTTCAGGTAATGTGCAAAGAGCAAATTCCATGAGCTAGAGCCTATAAAACCAAACAAGTTATCTTGATATCTATAAATTTTATCATTGTTTATAACAGTTTGGGCATCCTCACAGGTATCACCCCAAGTAGTAAGGCTATCAGCTGCCATAATAACTTGACCTTTTCTTTTCACAATTGTAATTGTTGTCATAAGTGTTTTCAGCAAACAATTGATTGATCAATAAAGCTATTAAGTTGTTTGGTGGATGATATCTGATATACCGACTTATAGTCAGCAAGCTCTGCAAGCTTTTGACTGAATTCGGGTGTCCATAGCTTCGCTGACTTTCGTAGATTTGCCCAACTTAATAAAGTGCTTTTGATCATCGGACTTCGTTCTGGCCAACCTACCGGCTTGGAAAAAGGACTTGTAAATAGTCTCTTTGTAACCCACCAATAATGTATTCTTAACGGAAGATCGATATAAATTAAGGTATCAGCTGCAGATAGCCGCTCTCTAAAAGTTTCAATGGGACCTAAACCATCGATTATCCATCTGTCAGATTTCAAGATTTCATTGTATTTTTGGTGATAAACATCTTCAGATACTTTCTCACCCCCTGCAAGGTACTCAATTTTATCTAACTGGTACAAAGGTATACCTGTAGCGTTAGATAAATTTTGACTAAATGTTGATTTTCCACCACCTGGCTTACCAAATACCGCTACCTTTTTCATAATACCTAGTAAATGCAAAAAATCTGACTTGAAAATGGGGAGTAGGGAATCGGGAGTCGGGAGTCGGGAAGAGGTATTTTCATTCTTGGCTGTGAGATTTTCTGGTGGGAGACTGACTTAGAGGTGGGCATTTTCAAACATATAGACATTAACCCACCATTAACTTTCAGATAACAGCGATCGCTTATACTGGATTCAATAATTGTACACATTTTGTGCGATCCCCTAAGAGCGTTAAGCTCCGCTGATTGCAGTCGTTGCAATGCGGGATGGCAAGCGTGAGCAAAGCCCGATGGTAAACAGTATTATCCGAATTTAAATAGCAGAACGCACCTAATTTATGTAGGTGCGCTTAGTTAATTATTCTGCTGGAGTATGTATATTTTGTGTATTTATTCCTGATTCCTCTGGGTAATTCATACTATAGCGTTACGCACAAGTAATAAGTAATAAGTAATAAGTAATAAGTTTACTGCTCATAGGTTTGGGGTTCAAGAATGTCCGCGCCCTGATTGCGTAGTGCTATAGTACTAATACCAATGAGTTAAGTCACATCTAAACTTAACTACTTTGATATTGAGGATATTCTTCCCAATCAAATATTTCATCCTCACAGGAACTACTTCTACGCCAACTCACGTTACCCCTTAAGGTTTCTAATAAAGTTTGCTCCACGATATTAACTACATTGTTCCATGAAATATCGTCCCTTTGGAGCAATAATTGCATTTTTCTCAAAGCTTTAGCTTCTTGAGCGGTTTGTTCGTCATCAGTATGAATAGGAATATCACTACGTAGAGGATCTCTTTGTACAGCGATAATCCCTTGTCTGACAGCTGCGGTAATTTTTGGATGTAACTCTGTTCTACCCCGATGCCATTGTTTTTGCCATCCCCGCTTACCAGTGGCGTACAATCCTGGCAAACGATTTAATGCATAGGCTGCGACTTCAGGGGGTTTGACATGTTTAGCAGTTTTTTGGGGTAGAGCCTGGATTTGTACTTCCACTTCCTCGAAAACCAGGGATTCCATCACATTTTTATATTTTTTCGTGAAAGTCTTTTGTTTGGAACTCTGACTAGTATAATTTGTGGATGGATAGATGCGATTATGTATCATTTGCAAGTTATTGATTTTGATTTTTTCTTTATCGTCTTATATTTCCCTATATGACCTGGAAACAAACATGTGAGAACATCAACTTTCCTTTCTAGTATTTGACTTTTGAACAAGATTGGGTATTGTAGGGTGCGTTACTTGACTCTGTTCTAAAGCACCATTACCAAGGGTTTGATATCTTACCTTACCTACGTATCTTTTCAAAAATCAAACAGAATTCCTATGGATTCTAGATGCAATAAATAATATAAAAATACAGTTTTATTCACATTTATTTTTTTTAACGTATAAAAACTTCAGGTTTTATATAAATCAAGCTACTTGAATCATTTGTTTTAGATAAATTGGAGCAATATGAAAATGTATTAAATTATGCAATAGATGCACCCGATTATTCTCCATCGCCAAGGTAAGTAAATCAAGATATGCTGACAGGACTACTTTAAAATTTGTATCCTGCAAAAATGGAACGGACTTCTCCATTGCGCCGAATTACAGCTTTACCTTCTTCAATCTCCACTAATTTCCAACCACTAGAACCAATGCTTTCGCCTATTTCAATCTGGCGAGGGACTCCATTGATTTCAAACAATGCGGCTGATTTTTCACCCAATTCTAGTAATCCCTTTAAAATATGGGCAGAACTACCAACGGAAGCTGATGCCAATTCTTGTATTGGTGGGGTTGTTGGTGGTGGAACTACTGATGTCCTCTGTGGTACCACTGGAGATGGTAGTGGTTTGAGTGCTGGTTGCTGGGATTGTCTAATGGCAATTGGTGAGGTTTGAACTGGCACAGGCTTGAGTTTTTTCGGTGCCGGTGGGGTGACATTAGTAGTCTGATTTTGAGTAGTTGGATTTTGCTTGGGTGTAGGTACTTGAGCGACATTTTTCTGGGGTACTGTAGGCATAGCTGGCAGAGAATTCCCAGGATTAGTAACTGCTGGAGGTGCGTAGCGCATAGGTAAGGGCGCTTGATACATGGGAATATAGATGCGCTCTACAACCTTACTTGATTGGTTAGGAGCAGGATTTTTATTATCGGCAGTTTGAGGAAGTGGTAAATTGCCATTAGGTCGTTCCCTCAAATAAGCAAGGGCTGTACGGTTGTTATTTAATTTGGAGGCCAATGCAGATTGAGATTCCCTCGCCTCTTGGCGTTTTATAACTGCTAATGCTCCTAATATATAGCTAGCTAAATCTGATTCAATGTCTTTTCTTGTCAGTACAACAGGCTTTGATGGGACTGGTGATTTTTGCAGTGCTTGTTGGAAGGATTGAGTCCGCAAACCATTGAACAGTCCAGAGTTAATCAACCATACCAGGCCAGTAACTGCTAATCCAAAGGTTGTAATGACAAAAACTAATCTGCCAAAAATACTTACTTTTTTCTGGAATGGAGGTTGCTTTGCCCTTTTTTTCAGGGCGGGAGTTACTACCTGGCTCAATTGGCTGTTATGGGAGTTAGCAATTCCCGGAACTACAGTTCTATAGGTATTTGGCAAGACAATTGGTGCCACCTGGACTGTTCCCATCGGTATATACTTAGATGCAACAGTGTGGGAAGATAAATTATCACTACCATCTAGAATATGGTCAATATCAGCGAATAGGTCGTCCATTAAGCCTTCAGCATAGGTTTCAATTGACCAAGGTTCACTGGCGATTAGCTCTTCTGATGGTTCGGGAACAATTAGATGCGTGCTGGCTGTTTGTGACATAGGAATTTTCTGATGTTGGCTTGAGGAAGATAAATAATTTAACCCCTACTAGTGCCTGAGAGTCATTTGCTGTTATCAGTTAACAGTTAATTATGAAAGGTAGTCTGGGAAAACCACTGTTGTGTAGAGATTCCCTCTACAAAAGTAGCCTGGTTTAGGTTTACCCCATATAGCTCGCCTAAGCCCAGGGGTATAACTACTGAAATTTTAAAGATAAGGTCAATCAATTTTGAATTTTAGATTTTAGATTTTAGATTTTAGATTGACTAGATGAGTTGATGAATAAAAGTATGAAATTTGACTTTTATGGGAAGTTGCTGATGATGGCTGTATTATGGTCTGTGTCATGTATCATACTAATCTCTTTCAGTGTCTTTTGACTACTATACTCGGGCTTCATGAAAATTCATAATTGATAATTAATAATTCATAATTGCAAGAGTGTGGGGAGCATCCCAAATGTTTGAATTTGTAGTGCGGGCAGCGTTCGACTGAGCTCACTACCACATATTTTTGAAAAATTGGGATGCTCCCAGAGCGTGGGGGCTTGAACCCATTTAATGCGCGAATTATGAATTATGAATTATGAATTATGAATTACTAAATGCTGAAAACTCTTTCTGGTTCCTATTTTGACCTAATTCCAGAAATATCAACAAAGCATTAATATCAGCGGGGTTAACTCCACCAATGCGGGCTGCTTGCCCGATGGTAAGGGGCTTGACGCGATTGAGTTTTTCCCGTGCTTCTTTGGATAGGGTTTCGATTTGGCTATAGTCCAAATCTGGGGATAGCTGCCGCTTGGTTTGACGGGCGATTTGGTCGATTTGATTTTGCTGTCTGGCAAGATAACCAGAATATTTGATTTCTATTTCCACTCCTTCCTTTTCGGCACGGGCAAGATGGGGTTTACCCAATCCATATTCTTCTAAATGATTATAGTGAAATCCCGGACGACGTAATAAGTCAGCTAGGGTAATAGAACCTTTTATGGCTTGCTGAGTAGCTTGGGCGATGGCTTTACCAGTATCTTCATGTTCTTTGACTCGACTGCTATGTAATCGCTGTTTTTCTGCTGTAATATTTGCCTGTTTATCGGTAAATAATTGCCAACGGCGATCGCTAATTAAGCCAATTTCCCTACCCAAGGGTGTCAATCGTTGATCGGCGTTGTCGGAGCGTAGTAGTAATCTATACTCGGAGCGGCTGGTGAGCATCCGGTAAGGTTCCCGTAAATCTTTGGTACATAGATCGTCAATTAGGGTGCCGATATAACTCTCTTCCCGGGGGAAAACTAGCATTTCCTCACCCCTGACTAACCGCGCCGCATTAATCCCCGCCACAATTCCCTGGGCTGCGGCTTCTTCATAACCTGTGGTACCATTTATCTGCCCGGCACAGAATAAACCAGCAATTTTCTTAGTCATCAATGTGGGATAACACTGGGTTGCAGGCAAGAAATCATATTCCACTGCATAGGCTGGCCGTAGCATGACGCAATTTTCCATGCCGGGGAGGCTACGTAACATTTGCAATTGTAAATTTTCCGGCAGACCTGTGGAAAACCCTTGGATATATAATTCGGGAATATCCCTTCCCTCTGGTTCAATGAAGATTTGATGACTATCTTTGTCAGCAAAGCGGACAATTTTATCTTCAATACTGGGGCAGTAACGGGGGCCTTTTGCTTCTACCCAACCCCCATATACAGGGGAAAGATGTAAGTTTTCTCGAATTAGGCGATGGGTTTCGGGGGTGGTTCTAGTCATGTAACAAAGCATCTGTTCCCGTTCCACCCAAGCTTCTGGATCGAAACTAAACCAGCGTGTGTCTTCATCCCCTGGCTGGGGTGTCATTTTGCTGTAATCCACGGACCTTTTATCTACCCTGGCTGGGGTACCTGTTTTCAGTCGCCCGGTTTCAAAACCCAAGCGGTTGAGGGTTTGGGTTAAGCCAATGGCGGCAAATTCCCCTGCCCGTCCAGCGTCCATTGATTTATTCCCGACCCAAATTTTTCCGCCCAAAAAGGTGCCGGTGGTGAGAATAACTGCTTGGCATAGGAAGGATACACCAAAGTAAGTTTCGACACCAATAATCTCATTATTTTTACCGAGAATCAAATCCGTCACCATCCCTTCCCGGACGCTGAGATTTTCTTGGTTTTCCACAATGGACTTCATCACCGCCGCATATTCCCGCTTGTCAGTTTGGGCGCGTAATGCCCACACCGCAGGGCCCCGTGAAGAGTTGAGAATCCGTTTTTGCAGGTATGTGCGGTCTGCCATTTTACCAATTTCCCCGCCTAGGGCATCCACTTCATGGGTTAATTGGGATTTTGCTGGTCCCCCCACTGCGGGGTTGCAAGGTTGCCAAGCAATTTTATCTAAATTGAGTGTTAATAGTAAAGTTCGACAGCCAAGGCGGGCGGATGCTAAAGCTGCTTCGCAACCAGAATGACCCGCGCCAACAACAATGATATCAAAATTGTCCTGACCTAAAGATGTTTGGGTAACGAAATTATGCATGGCCTTATTGTAAGTGGTCGCCAGGTGGGGGGATGTTAATAATTTTAACTGATATGGCAGGTAGCGATCGATATCTCTAACTTCTACTGGGGGTATCAAGCGATCGCTTTATTTACGAGGTCAATCAATTTTAGATTTTAGATTTATTCCACTAACAAATTCGGAAGCTACCCTGCGGGACGCTACGTGAACAGATATTTTTCAATTTTAAATCTTGAAGAAGGCATGAGAGGTCGAATCCTCTTCTGAGTTATTCTTCTGCCTCCTGCCTTCTTCAATGCTTATGATATAAGACTTTTAACTTTTGATTTTTAACTTTTGACTTCCGTGTAGCGGCACTCTTTAATAAGCCGCATTTATCACCCATCAACAGATAAAAAACAGGATTATGTTATCAACGTTTCTCATAAATATGAAATTTTTGGCTATCATGAATGCCGAGGAATTTAAATCCAGCTTGTTCCAGTATTTCTTCTTTTTTCCATGGTTTAATAAATTTCAATTTTAGTTTTTGTTGAGCGAGTATTTCATCATCTTTTTTAAAGAAATAGCTTTTCTCAATGTATTCAATTGCATCCTTTTGTGCTATTTTTTCTACCTCTTGAGAATAAACGATCCCCGAGGGTAGATCTTGCTGATAATTTTTTTGATCCCCTTGCACGCCTAAAAGTAGTAAACCACCTTGACGCAGATGTTTGGCAACGTTAGTTAGTCCCTTAATATCTCGTTCAATATCGCTATCATGAGTTCCTAAATCGGTTCGATTATCTCGTTGATTTATGACCCAAACGCCTCCACTAGAAACAGCAATATCAAAAGTTTCCCCGAGATTCATCTCAATAACATCAGCTTCTACTAATTTTCCCCATTCTCCCAATCTTTTTCTCGCAATTTCCAGCATCGATGATGTAATATCCACCCCTGTAAATTCAGATTCAGGAGCAAGTAATAATAGCTTTTCAGCTAATAGTCCCGTTCCTACACCTAATTCAATTACTTTACGACGATCGTCTTTCATCAGAGAGTATACTGCATCAGCCATTGCTTGGTAATCGTAATACCCTTGGGTCATTAAAAGATCGTAATAATCAGTAATGCTAGTATATTGATTCATGGTAGATTGATTGATGGTAGATTGATTCATGCTTGATTACCCTGAAAAAAGTGTGCATAAATAAAAATACCATCAATCTCCTCTTTATGTTCATTAATATTGCTGCTACCCAATTTTGCTAGTAGCTCAAAATATATCGGAAATGTTCTTTGATCCCAAACTATACTGACCATTCATAAATTTATGCAACTCCAATTTGTACGGTCTATCGTTACATAAATTATCTTTTCAGTTGTAAAGTATGTTGATAACCATGTTGATATAGTTGGGAACCAAATTTTTGCAATCGTCAATCAATTTTGGATTTTGGATTTTGGATTTTGGATTTTGGATTGACCCCATGTCTAAAGCCAGGGGCTTGAAATAATGACGGAAATATTTGTTTTTCTCCACAGATAAATCCGGGAGCTGGTATCTGTGTTTATTTTTTGGTCAGATTTGGTAATGATAAAAATTCCTGTATTTTTTTCTCATACTTGCAAATTTAATGGCAATTGGTAGAGAATTTGCTAACTTTTTAAAACTTACTTTCTTAGTTGTTTGTATGTAAGACAGTCAGCAGAATATTAAAAAACAAATATTCCAACGTACTAACTAGAATAAAGTAGGCGATCGCTATTTGTTATATAGTGCAAGATAAGATTTATGACGTTGCTAAATCATGGGATAATTTTTCCCTATAATTTTTTAACTTCTGGTTTAAACCAAACTTAGGAAAAATAGCACAACGCACAATAATATCATGAATCTTTCTAGGGAAAGCATTGCCGAATTTGGGAGTGTATTTAATTTATTTGATGCCAATGGAGATGGTTTTCTGACTCGTCAAGAGATTGATGAGGCACTGTCAGTTCTGGGACGGGGAATTTCCAGCAAAGATCGCCATAATTTATTTAATCGCCTAACTGATGATAATCTGGTTACTCGCGATAGTTTTATGGAGTGGATGGCACAACGGGAAGATTTAGATATTAGTGCCGATTTACGAGAGATTTTTCAGTTGATTGATGTGGATAGTAGCGGTTGTCTATCCTTTGCAGAATTTACCCAAATAATCCGTTGCTTCAATACCACAGCCAGTGATGATGAGATTGCAGCATTACTGAAAAAAGCGGATATTGATGGTAGTGGAGAAATTGATTTTGAAGAATTTATTGCTACTCAAGCCCAAGGTTCTGACCTAAAAATTACCATAACTGCCCTACGTAGTTTTAAGAAAATTCTCAAGCAGTATGCCAAGGTAGCAGAGGTTTCCTCTATTGCCTTGGTAGAGGTAGATTCTGACTTAGGGGCAGGTAAACGAGGAGCCTCCAAAGGGATTGAATTTCTCAAGGATGCGGCGATTCAAAAACAAACTGCACGGATGCGGGCAGACAATGGCATTGTTAGTCTCGATAGTCGAGCAGTACAAAATGAAAACCATGCTTTAGCTAAAAGTAACGAATATCAACATGCTAAATATATTGGTGCCATTTATAAAGTTTTAGCTAGAGTCACAGATGTTGTGGCTCAAACTCTTGCAGATGGGATGTTTCCCGTGATTTTGGGTGGAGATCATTCCACTGCTGCTGGTACAATTGCAGGAATAAAAAAAGCTTTCCCACAGCGGCGTTTAGGTGTAGTGTGGATTGATGCCCATGCCGATATACATTCTCCTTTCACTACTCCTTCTGGTAATATGCATGGAATGCCTGTAGCAATTGCTACCGCTAACGACAATATTGCCCAAAAAATTAACAATCTCGATCTAGAAACTGCCAAACTCTGGGAGATGTGTAAATCTTTGGGAGTGGATAACCAAGCTAATTTAAATTTATCTGACATTGTATATGTATCTGTACGGGATACAGAAAAAGCAGAGGATTGCCTGATTGAACAACACCAGATTCCGGTTTTCACAACCAAAGATGTTAGGGATTTAGGGCCTGAAACAGTTGCCCACAGATGTTTAGATTATTTAGCCCAAGTCGATATTATCTACGTCACCTTTGATGTGGACAGTATGGATTCTACCATTTGTATGGGGACGGGAACACCAGTACCGGGAGGAATTTGGGCTGATGAAGCTCGTCGCCTCAATACTGCTTTGATGCAAGATCCTCGTATTTGTTGTTGGGAAATCTGTGAAATTAATCCCTTGCTGGATACTCTCAACACTATGGCTGAGAATTCTTGGGGAGTGTTTGAAGCTGTTATTGATGGAATCTCGAAGAGATTTACAGATTAAGCTGAACGGGGTACAACTTTTCCCAATACGATAATCAAAGAAGAGATGATTATTATTGGTATGAATGGTAAAAAACCAAAGGTTAAAAATTGGGGAATTATACCCAATTGCCAGCCAACTAATAATCCTTCTCCCACCAGAATTGAGAGAATACAACTGATAGGATTAACTTTTTTATCGTATATATTAGCAATTACTGTGGGAAAAAGAATTGCTAATCCGGTAAATGCTTCCCTAGCAATTTCTAAAATTGTGGCTGGGGGATTATAGGCAAGAATTAATCCCATAATTGCCAAGAGAATAATTAATATTCTGCCGACTAATGTTTGTTCTTTTAAGTCAGCATGGGGGCGAATATAAGAAGTATAAATATCCCTGGTGAGCATGGTACTAAGTGCTAGCAATTGGGAATCCATGGTTGACATAAAGGCTGCTAATGCCCCTACCATAACTAGAGAGGCTACCCAAATCGGCGTATATTCTAATAGCATCATCGGCAAAATTTGATCCGCAGCTTTTGCTGTTAAATCCCCAAAGCGGATATGTCCCCACATACCAATCATCACTGGACAAATAAAGATAATTGTGCCAATCAATGGATATATGGAAGCGGAAATTTTCAAGGATTGTGAAGTTTTTGGTGTGTAAAATCGCATGAACATTTGGGGAAACATGGGTACACACATGGGCCATAAAAGCATATAACTAAACCATTTGGGTTTAGTAAAATAGTTGCCTATGCCCTGACGGAAAAAAAGTTCTGGCTTAGTGGCATAAGCAGTACGGTTAGCTTCAGTAATTCCCCCTAATCCCTGGGCGATCATAAATAATGCTAGGAGAATTAAAATAAACATTAATACTCCTTGCAGCACATCGGTTAAAGCGACACTTTTCATGCCTCCGATGAAGACATACACCACAATTACTAAGGTTAAAAAAGTTGCTCCGGCGAAGTAAGGTATTTGTCCATTAGTTAAATTTTCGATTAAATATCCAGCGCCAATGGGTTGTAAAGCTAAATAGGGTAGGGTAAAAATTACCATGACAGCCAGAAAAACTAGTTTTAAGACTTTGCTCCCACTCCTATATTCAATTAATTCTGAAGGTGTAATTAACCCTTGTTCTTTACCTAAAAGCCAGACTTTATAGCCAATAAAATAAAATGATAAAGCAACTAGTGCCCCGGAAAATGCCATCATTGGGTAATAACTAATACCAATGCGATAGCCTGCACCGGCAAAACCAAGGAAGAAGAAGGCGCTAAAATTAGTTGCTGTTAAGGTAAAAAATAACACTATAGGTCCTATTTTTCTCCCTGCAAGGAAGTAATCTTCGGGGGTATTTTCCTGTTGGCGATAAGTAATAATACCTATAATCAGTGTGAATAATAAATAAGCTGCAATGAATAGATAAGGAGTCATTTCAGTTATCAGTTATCAGTTATCAGTTATCAGTTATCAGTTACCCCATAGATGAATCGAGGGGCTGGAAACTCACCAAAAAATTGTATCCAGTCTGTTTTTTGGTCATATTTTCTTGGTTTCAATTAATTATTCTGATTGATTATCCCAAAAGTGGATGGAGAAAATATATATTGCCAAAGCCATGAAAATTTGCAAGCAAATAAAATATATTACCCAGTTAGGGATATGGAAAATAGAGAAAGAAAGTTCTTTTCCCCAGGACCAGAAATCAAGGGATAACATGAAGAATACTGTAAAGCATGCCAGCCAAAAAAATGAAGATTTGAGTATGTTCATTTGCAAATAGTCTTGTATCGATTTATCACCCAGGATTAGCTTATACCAATTCTGCATTGGGCTAGTAGTTAATTGCATTAGTTCACCAGGAGCAACAGATCCCCGACTTCTTTAAGAAGTCGGGGATCTAAATTCCCTCATTCTATGAAGAATGGGGTGATAGGAGCACAATTTTGCCCGATGAGGCAGATTTTGCCCATATTTATAGAAAAATGGTATTACATGATGTTAACTGGGTCTACATCAATGGTTAAACTTACCGATGGAGGGCATAGTTGGCGAATGTCTTCCCAATTTGGTAACGCAGGTAAGGTATCTGGGGCGAATTTTAACAGGATTTGCCAACGATAACGATTAGCTACTCGCAAAATATTAGCTGGTGCGGGCCCCAATATCTCTAACCCATTTTCCTGGGGTAAGGCTGTGGCGACAACTTGGGCAGTGTTTTGTACTTCTACCGCATCTATACTACTTAATCGCAATAAAATCAATCTCCCATAGGGAGGATAATTTAAGACTTGCCGTTGTTCTAATTCCTCTGTGACGAAGCCATGGTAATCATGTTCTCGTACCGCTTCAATCACAGGATGTTCGGGTGTATAAGTTTGCACTATTACTCTACCCACATCTTCTCCCCTTCCTGCTCTCCCCGCCACTTGAGTCAGGGTTTGAAAGGCTCGTTCGCTGGCGCGGTAATCTGATAAATGGAGTAGCCCGTCTGCTGCAACTACCCCTACTAGGGTAACTTGGGGTAAGTCCAAACCTTTGGTAAGCATTTGTGTGCCAATTAATAAATCTGCCTCGCCGTTAGCAAATCTAGTTAATAAAGCGCGGTGGGCTCCTTTGGTGCGGGTGGTATCGCTATCAAAACGGATAAAGCGCAGCTGGGGAAATTGTTTGGCTAATTCCTGGGCGACTCTTTGGGTACCACTACCGAAAAATTTTAAATAAGGGGAACTGCATTCTGGACAATTGGGGGGATATGCTTGTGTGTAGTTACAGTAATGACAGCGTAATATTTGTGGTGCGTCTTTCTCGGTATGGTGATAGGACAAGGAGACATCACAATGGGGACATTCAATCACGTAGCCACAACTGCGGCAAGAAACAAAGGTACTATGTCCGCGACGATGGATAAATAATATGCCTTGTTGTCCCCGTTGTTGCATTTGTTGTAATGCTGTTTGTAAACCCCTGCTAAATATAGAACGGTTCCCCTGTTGTAATTCTCGCCGCATATCTACTATTTCCACGGGGGGTAGGGGACGGGAGTTGATCCTTTCAGGGAGGGAGAGGTAGTGGGAGGTGTGGGGAGTGTGGGGAGTGTGGGAGGTGTGGGGAGTGTGGGGAGTGTGGGAGGTGTGGGGAGTGTGGGAGGTGTGGGGAGTGTGGGGAGTGTGGGGAGTGTGGGGAGTGTGGGAGGTGTGGGGAGTGTGGGAGGATAAGGATAGATTTTTCTCCCCTGCTCCCTGCTCCCTGCCCCCCTGCTCCCTGCCCCCCTGCTCCCTGCTTCCTTCCTCCTCTTTTCCTCGCACGGTTAACCAAGTCTCCAGGGAGGGGGTAGCTGTACCTAGTAATAACAGACAATTTTCTAACTCTGCTCGCCATTGAGCAACGGTGCGCGCATGGTAGGTGGGAATGGGAGAATCTTGTTTGAAACTGGTATCATGCTCCTCATCCAAAATAATTACACCCAAGTTAGATAGGGGGGCAAATACGGCACTGCGAGTACCAATAACTACTTGGGGTTCTCCCGTTAACATTTGTCGCCAGGAGTCAAATCTTTCCCCTTCAGAGAGGGCACTATGGTAGATAATTATTTTATTACCAAAACGGCTGCGGAAGCGATCGGTGAGTTGGGGGGTAAGTCCTATTTCTGGTACTAATACTAAGGCTGATTTACCCCTGGCTAATAATGGAGCGATCGCTTGTAAGTATACCTCAGTTTTACCAGAACCAGTGACTCCGTGTAAAAGTGCTGTGGCAAATCCATTTAATCCCTGAATAGTTGCTAATACTTGAGTTTGGGCTGGTGTGAGTAATTTTATCTGTTCTTGTTTAATTTCTTCCTCTGCTAGGGGATTGCGTAATACTTCCCTGTCATCAACAATCACGTAACCCTTCTGGGCTAAATTCTTGAGAATAGAGGAACTAGAGTGACAAATTTGCAGCAATTCATTTTGCCACATATCACCACCCCGTTGTCTGAGTACCCCTAATACTTCTCGCTGTCGCGGGGTTAAGTCATTGTCAAAGGTATTTTTAATCAGGGTGACAGCTTTTTGCAACTTGGGTTTAGCAAATCGTGGTGGTTCCAAATAGCTTTCTACCAACCCACATCGTAGCAATTCCCTCACACCCCTCCCAGCACCCCTAACTTGCCTTTGTAGATATATAAAACTGTAATCTCCTTGGGGTTGCGATCGCAATAAATCCAAAATTTGTCTGGCTGCTGGTGATAAAAAATGAGGCGAGTGAGAAAATTCAGCTGGGCGGGGAAACCCCGCTGGGCGGGGAAACCCCGCCCCTACTACTTCTCCAACCAGACGAATGCGCCGTTGGGAACGCCCTAACAAGCCGGGGGGTAGGGCGACCTTAATCACTTGTATCAGGGGTGTATAGTAGTATGCAGCCACTCGATTGAGTAATTCCCAATAACCATGGGGAAAAAATCCTGTACTAACCACATCTTCCACATACCGGATTTTTTCTGGGGGAACATCCCTAGGAGGCTCAGTTAATAAGCGAATCCCTACACCACCAAGAATTTGCGTCCCAAATGGCACACTAACAATATCTCCCGGTTTGACTTGTAATTGTGGTGGTAAACCATAGGTAAATACCCCTGTAACTCCTGGACAATCTACCAATACCTCAATCCAGCAAGTTTCATTGTTACCAAGGTTATAGTTTCCCCTGGGTTGAGCCACTACCGCAGGGAGTACATTTACCCCATCAATATACATAGTTCGTAATTTGATTAATAAATATTTGCATAACTCAGTGGTGCAACAATTCACCATGGTTAGCTTAACTTGAGTATATGCACACTTTGAGAAAAAATGTAGTTACCAATACTTTCACCGGGCATAATACTTGATAATTTTCATTTTATGTAACCTTCACAGAAAAATAAATCTCTTGACCGAAAAATAACCATGGATACAAATCCCGAGATTTATCCGTGGATAAATGTACTATTTTATGATGTATTTCAAGCCTCCGGGCTTAGATATGGGGTCAATCAGTAAATCCGTCTTGGAAAGTTTGCAAGGGCGGGGGGAACCCCCCTTCGGGTATCTCCTAAGCCCTAAACGGGCACGGCAAAGCCGAACGGAGACGCTCCGCGTTAGCGTAAAGCCTACGGCATAGCTCCGCTTACCGCGCAGCGTGTCGCTTTGCGACTCAGCTCCTCTGGAAGAGGCACGGTAGTTGTTCATGGGAGAAACCAACGCCAGTCGTCTGCGACGGGAAACCCCTCCGGGTTGCGCCACTTGCTTTATGCCGGGAAACCCCTCCGGGTTGCGCCACTTGCTTTATGCCGGGAAACCCGTCCACCGCAATGGCTTACCGTCCACCGCAATGGCTTACCGTCTACAACGCTGGCTCCCCAAGATCACACTACACTCACCGCACCGCAACTTTCCGCAAAATCCAAAATCCAAAATCTAAAATCTAAAATCTAAAATTGTGAGATGCGAATGATAACTAGAAATTGTCTGATTATTTTTATTAATTTTATTTATTAATGTAATTACAGCTAATCGTTTACCTCTATTGATAGATATTCAAGTGCTTCGGTATGTGAGATCCTTATTTTCTAGGGTACATATTGTTAGAGTAGATAGAGTCAGATAAATATACTCACGCTCAAGCCTTCAGGATGCATAAACCCAAATTCAAAATATCTAATATCTTTCGTGATAATGCATAAAAGTCCCAAAATATCTTAAAAACAACTAATTATTTAAGAATTTGGCTAGATCCGAGTTTTTTGTATTTGTTAAGTTTGGGCAATTTTGATTGGGGGTATTAGGCATTTTTAGTAAGTGAGCGCACAAATGGGAGAAAATAAGTGTTAAGGGTAAAACCAATAAAACCCTACTATTTTAGGGTTCAATGTCATACATACTGTAGCTTTGTCCTAGAGGATAAACATCTGCCGGGCATCAATACAAATAGAATTCATCAGGATAAGCATAAATTGAGTATCAATGTCTGATACTTTGCTAGCAAGATAATGTGTTTATCCCCGAAGTAAGACAAGTAAGCCACGTAGAGCAGCTGTCATTACAT
This sequence comes from Calothrix sp. MO_167.B42, assembly GCA_030065255.1. GTDB lineage: Bacteria > Cyanobacteriota > Cyanobacteriia > Cyanobacteriales > Nostocaceae > Calothrix_A. The sequence goes on from JASJCX010000025.1 coordinate 23,776, forward strand.
ATATGTACCAAACCAAGCAAAAATCCCCAAAGGAAACTATGAATATTGCTGAATTGGGACCAATACAAATCACAGGAAATGCTGCTGAAAGTGAGGATAACTTTCTCAATCATCTGGAAAATTTAGCAACAGTGGCAGAGAATGAATCCCCATTGGCAGAAAATTTAAGTATGGATAAAAGCCTTGGGGATCAAATGGCCGCAGCACGACCTTCGGGATACAATAAGACCGAAAGTGATGATGCTGTGGGTGCTTTTTTCAAGGAAATGGCACGTTATCCACTACTCAAACCCAATGAGGAGGTGGAACTAGCGCGGCGAGTGCGCTTTTTAGAAGATGTGAGAATTAAGCAAGCTTCCTTACATAAAAAACTGGGATATCCAGCTAGTAAGGAAACAGTCGCACAGTGCTGGGACTTAACCCAAAAGCAACTGGAGCACCGATTATATCAAGGAAGGGTAGCGAAACGTAAAATGATTCGCTCCAATCTCAGATTAGTAGTTTCCATCGCCAAACGTTATCTCAATCGCGGTGTTCCTTTCCTAGATTTAATTCAGGAAGGTGCTATGGGCTTAAATCGAGCGACAGAAAAGTTTGATCCCGATAAGGGGTATAAGTTCTCTACCTACGCCTATTGGTGGATTAGACAGGCAATTACTAGGGCGATTGCTAATGATGCCCGTACAATACGTTTACCCATCCATATTGTCGAAAAGCTCAACAAGCTCAAAAAAGCCCAACGGGAGCTGAAGCAAAAACTGGGGCGTAATCCCCACGATGTGGAAATAGCAGATGCTTTAGAAATTCCGGCGAACCAACTGCGCCAACTACAACAACTGCGGCGACAAGCACTTTCCCTCAACCATCGTGTCGGGAAGGAAGAAGATACCGAACTCATGGATTTGCTGGAAGATGATGAGAATCTATCTCCAGAAGCCAGAATGAATGAGAGTATGATGCGTAATGAAATTTGGGAAGTTCTTTCTGATGTGCTCACACCAAGGGAAAAGGATGTGATTTCCCTGCGTTATGGGTTGACGAGTAGCGAGCCTTGTACCCTAGAAGAGGTGGGTAATATGTTTAACCTTTCTCGGGAACGGGTGAGACAAATCCAAAGTAAAGCTATGCGGAAATTGCGTCGTCCCCACATTGCTAAACGCCTGAAGGGTTGGTTGGTTTGACAGTTGATAGTTAAGAGTTAAGAGTTAAGAGTTAAGAGTTGATAGTTGATAGTTGATAGTTGACGGTTGACGGTTGACAGTTGACAGTTGATAGTTGATAGTTAAACCTCCCTCACTCCCTCACTCCCTCACTCCCTCACTCCCTCACTCCCTCACTCCCTCACTCCCTCACTCCCCCTGCCCCCTGCCCCCTGCCCCCTGCCTCTTCAGTGATAGTTCTTGAGTCGAAAAATACAGTTAATTTCACCTCCGTACAGCCATCAGCCATACGGAGGTGAAATTTATTAAGTATTGTTTATGATTCTTGACTGAAATTAATGGGTTTCAAGCCTTGCCCTTCTAGGGCGACTTTGGGCTAGGATATTCTCCTATACGGATTTTGAATAAATACAGCACTGTTTATTCACAACTGATACAATAGTCGTATGTTGAATCTAACCTACGAGTACAAGCTTATTCCTACCGACGCGCAACGGGAAACTTTCGACCAGTGGTTAAACATTTGCCGCAAGGTCTACAACTTTGCATTGCGGGAGCGAAAGGACTGGGTTAATTCTCGCAAGTGCGATATCAACTCATGCAGTGTCAGGCAAGAATATATCATCCCTGCCGACGCACCAAGACCCACCTTTGCCCGTCAATGCAAAACATTAGCAGTGGCAAAGAAATCAATTCCTCAGTTGAAATTGCCTCACACTCACGTATTGCAGCAAGTCCTACGTCAATTAGAAGCGGCGTTTGTGGCAATGTGGGGACGAGGCCACGGATTTCCTAGGTTCAAAAAGCGGATGCGCTCATTTGTATTTCCACAATTAAATCTAGAATCTGTCAAACAGTTTAATGATGCACATTGGGTTAATTTACCGAAAATTGGCTTGGTCAAGATGCATCTATCCCGACCAATTCCTGAAGATTTTGAGGTGAAGCAAATTCGCGTTGTTAAACGGGCATCTGGCTACTATGTCATGCTCACACTACAATCTGGAGTTGAAATACCTCAGCCATCACCATCAGGGCATGGGTTGGGAATTGATTTGGGATTAGAAAAATTTTTGGCGACTTCTGATGGGGAGTTGATTGATAGACCTCGATTCTTTGTGGATAGGCAACGCAAGCTGAAATTGCTGCAACGTCAATTCAAACGCAAGAAGAAAGGCTCTAGAAAATTTCGTCAATTACAACATCGAATTGCCAAGCACCACGAGTACATTTCGAGTAGCCGCAAGGATTTTCACTTTAAGAGTGCTCATCATTTATGCGATTCGGCTCAGACAATTTTTGCTGAAGACTTAAATCTGAAAGCAATGTCAGCGGGAATGCTATGCAAGCACACCCTTGATGCGGGGTTTGGTCAGTTCCTGAGTATCTTGAATCACGTCTGTTTTAAGCGGGGTGTATATTTTGCCAAAGTAGATGCAAATGGAACTAGCCAAACTTGCCCAAGATGCCAAACTCATACAGGCAAGAAACAGCTGTCCAACCGGGTACATAAATGCCCTGAGTGTGGCTATGAAACAAATCGAGATGTTGCGGCAGCGCAAGTGGTTTTGCAGCGTGGGTATACAGCGGTGGGGCACGTCGCAGTGAATTTTGGGGAGGGCAAGCTACATAAGTAGTCCCATTGAACCAAGAATCCCCTCGCCTTCAGGCAGGGGAGTTGTCAAAAGAATCAGTTAAGCTGAGACTAATTCACAAAAACACCAATTAATCTAATAACTGAATATTAGAAAAGATAAATTCCTGAACTGAAGTTTTGCCTCCCGTTTCAGTGCTAATATGGCGACGACTGAGGATATGGTATTTACCCATCTGCTGATATTCATCTTCAAAATTGCTTTTGCCACCCCTTTGCTCTCCGGTTTGGGGATCGTGGTATACAGAGTCATAACGGTGAGAAAGATAGCCTTCCCCGGTATCATGGCTGCTGAAAGTATTAATCGTAATCACAACGCCGTGAATATGGCGATGAACTAGGCATACTTCATTATTGCGGAGTTTGTATTTATCCCCTTTTGACTTACCACCCACAAAAATTTCCACAGCACCGGTTTCATCGGTATCGCCATAGCTAAAGGTATTTTCACCGTGGGTATCTGCAAATTTGCGACGGATGCGGTGAATAGCCGTTTCCCACAACTGATTGTGAATGACTTTTTGAGCTTCTGGGTTGTCTACATCAAATACTTCTGCTGTTAAATCAGGATTGACACGAATTTTACCTGTAACTACTTTTTCTTCGTCTTTAAAAGTAATGTCCGCAGTATAACCGGGAAAATTATGATCCCAAGTATAGCGATTTTCGTAAGCAGCACGGAAGATATCTTGAGCCGTTGCTTTTGTGGTTGTCATCAACTTCTCCTAATGTTTAGTTATTTTCGCTGTTTATCTTTTCTATTATTAGCGTAAATTACCCTCAGTGCTGGGAATTAACTTTTTTGAATTATACAAATTCCAGCTTCAAGCCCGTCAATGGCTTGGCCCATTTTTTGTTACCCAAAGACTGTTTCAACTCAGCATAAATACTAGTTGTTAGCCTGAAAAAATGGTTATGTACAAACCTAGAACAGCCAAAACACTTTGCCAAAATGCTGGCTGTTCATTAGTCCGATAGAGCCGAAATTTGTCAGCTTTGTTTCCCATAATGCTTACTATACAATAAGTCAATTGCTTAAGTATGCTGATAGAACCTGGTTAGGGGGGAAGGAGTTGACAGTTGATGGTTGACAGTTGACAGTTGGTAGTTGATAGTTGATGGTTAAACCTCCCACACTCCCCACACTCTCTCCACTCTCTCCACTCCCCCCACTCCCAGCCAAGCTTCACTTGGTTTTTTATCACCGGAAGCAGGAAGATATTGGAAAATATGATTAACAGCAAAAAATATTTTCCCTACTATCCCCATGGAACTGCATCAAATTAAAGAGAATTTAAATAATCCAGATTTTCAGTATCGACTCAAAGCTGTCTCTGCTCTTAAAGATTATGAATCAGATGTGGCTGTGCCATTGCTAACCAGTAAATTATGCGATCGCGAATTTTTGGTACGCTCCTTTGTGGCTATGGGTTTGGGGAAGCAACAAACAGCAGAATCATTTGCAGCTTTGATGCAAATTATGAAATTTGATGATAATCCCAATGTGAGGGCTGAAGCTTCTAATTCCCTGTCATTATTTGGCAGGGTTGCGGCCTCCCATTTAGTGTTAACTTTCTATAAGGACGATCATTGGTTAGTTCGTCGCAGTATCCTGGGGGCATTAGCAGATTTGCAATGTTATCAGGAATTGTTTGATGTATGTGTGGAAGGGATTAAGGGTGAAGATACAACGGTAAGGGAGTCAGCTGTTGATGCTTTGGGGATGTTATCTAGTACTAATCAGCGTGTACTCGCATTATCTCAACTTCTGTTACTTACGGACCATGAATCCCCACGGATACGCATACATGTTGCTTATGCTTTGAAACAATTCCATCAGCCCCCAGCCAAGGAGGCTTTAACACAACTCCAACAAGATACAGATCATCGCGTTGTGGCGGCTGCATTGGAAAATTTGTTACAGGAGGGAGAATAAGTAATGAGTAATACTCATTACTCATTACTTATTGGGTGTGAGTTGCAAATATAAACAGGGAATTACCAATAATGCAATTAACGTAGAAGCACATAGGCCAAAGATAATCGCCATACACAAAGGAAACCATACAGGGTCGCTAATTGCTAGGGGTATTAAACCCACAATGGTAGTAATACTAGTAGTTAAAATGGGACGCAACCTGTCAGCAGCACCGCGAGCGGCTGCTTGTCGTACCTTCATACCTTTTTCCCTGTGCTTGTTCATGGTTTCTACCATGACGATGGCATCATTAACTACAATCCCTACCAGGGAAATAATCCCGATTACAGCGGGGAAAGATAGGGCAATATTTAACACAGAAAAGCCACCAAAGGTACCAATGAAGGCAAAGGGAATGGTGAGCATAATAATGAAAGGCTGGGTAAAGGAGCTAAATTGCAATACTAAGATGGAGAAGACTAAGAAAATGGCAACATAAGACATTTGAATGGCTGAACCAAATGTTTCGCTTTGAGTTTCAGCATCCCCACCAAATGTATAGTCGTAGCCAATGGGCCATTTTTTCTTCATCTTAGTATTGCAATTTAGCTCCTTTACCCAGCCTTTCATTATTATGCTCACCATTCCCTTTGCCTTCATTGGTACCTTTGGTGGCTTTTCTGTGTTAAATATTGCCCTA
>JASJCX010000330.1 GCA_030065255.1 Calothrix sp. MO_167.B42
CTATCACTCAGCAGTGAATTCCAATCCCATCTCAGATTAATTTCCATATCTTTATATCCAGTATAAACCTTATTTATGGAAATTAATTTTTCGTGACGAGGAAATTTTTGAAATGAAGTGCCAGGTACATCACCCGCTTCTAATATCAGATAATTACGATTAGCTTTTTCCAGAAAATAGCCTAATTGCAGACCAGCAGGACCAGCACCAATAATTAAATAGTCATACTTGTATTTTACACCGGTCATTTTTTGACTCCTACTTATCTAAGTGTAGATGACATAAAATCATGATTGAACTTGCCTTTTTTGAAAAGTTGTAGCTTTTCTATTAAAAAAAACCACAACTTTTCATTTGAATAAGACTTAATACAATCAAATCCCTGACTTTCAACAAAATTTTAATTATGCAATCATCAATTTCTTGTTGATATGATTGTTTTCTACGTATGCCATTAATTCATGGAAAAAGTCTGTAACAATCTCAAATATTTGATCGACGATTTCAAATGCTTTTATTTTTTCTTCTTCTGTTAGCTGGATAGTTTCCATCAAATATTCTATGCTATCTGTATAAATTGCATGATTTTTCTCAGCGTTTAAATGCTGATCGCCAAAAAAGTAGTATGTTTGCCCAGTAATTTCTTGTAATTCTTTAGTGAGTTTTGTTGTATGGGTAAAAAGAATGTCACCTGTTGCTTCTATAGTCACAATTGATACTAATGCATTCAAAGGAGTTATTGGAGAAGTTTGGAGCATAATTTTAGAGCAAGTCAAGCGTATTTTGCTTAGGTCTTTATGCCACATAAATTTCAAGTAATCGTTAAACTTCATTGAATAATTTAGTTCTAGTGTTTCTATATCTTTTAGAAACCAAAGATAGTGACTTTCCTCTTCAAAAGTATGCTTATTAATTAATTCTTGAATTTTATTCTCAGCCGGTTCTTGACGAAAATGATATTTTAATAAATCATCAAAACCCATTGCTATATGAGCAAAACAAGGTATCCAATTTAATCTTTGCTTATGATCTATACTTTGATCTTGGAGAAATTCAAAAAACTTTAATTTAGCAAATTCTTGCTTCCTTTGCTCAATCAATTCCAATACTTCTTTCATTTTTTATTCTCTAAATATTTTGAGACACTAATAGATTAATTCCAGAAAAAGCAACTTTAGCTGTTCCTCAACTGTCTCTCAAATATTAATTTTTTATTAAATCTAACAAATCAGCGATTACCTGTATTTTTTAGCTTCAATTAGCTCAAATGTTGACTATGTATAAAAAAAAATACCTATATAAGTAAAATCATGGTGTTTACCAATTTATCTCGATCACTTCAAACACCTGCATGCTTGAGTTTAAGGACAATTAAGATTTACTTACGCATAAGTAAACTTTAATTAAGATATAAATAGTTCTAATAATTAAAAGACACAAAAAAAACAATTACACTTAAGTGTAATTGCTGACGTATCATGGTTCCATGACATTTTATAATGGCAAATTATTGTTTTTTGTTTTATCTTACAGGCTATTGCTGCTTGAAGGGGGCAGATAAATGCGATCGCATTTCAATCGCATTGATGTATATATAGTGCCTACAAAAACTCATTATAACCTAAGTATTCGTAAAAGAAAATTAGGCCTTTGGGATTGCTTATTTACTTCCCAATAGCTATATTCGCCTACCCTTACATAAGTTATTTTTATATATTTTCAGGAAATGAAGTGATGGAATATTAATAATCTATTTTCTGTTTTTTGTACTACAAAAAACACAGGTTGCAATTGTAACCAAGCGAGATATGGAGTCAAGTTATTAATATAGATTTAAGTCCTTTTTACTAGTGTAATAAATATTACAGTCAAGCAAATACACAGCTGTTTATATCAAAAGATAGATAAATATACCTCTTGAGAGGGATTGCTAAAATGAAAAATCACTGGAATTGTTGCAATGACGTTGATTATAGATAGACACAAAGAAAGGGAAGACAAGGAATAACCTTTTCTTAATCTTCCCTTAGATAGAGTATGATACTTAGTATTAAAGATTTAAATTCTATATAAGTTGTATTAGTAAAGACTAATTTAGTTTTTGGCATACGTATTTAGCAACTATTTTCTCTAGCTGATATAAATCAATTGGTTTGGAAATATAGTCATTAACCCCCGCCCTCAAGCAAGTTTCGCGATCGCCTTTCATGGCCATTGCAGTTTGAGCAATTAGGGGAATTTCCCGATATTGCTGATGTCGTCGCAATTGTTGGACTAGCTCTAAGCCATTACTTTGTGGTAGTTGAATATCTATTAAAATGACAGATGGGCTCATTTGTGTGAGAACTTGCCAAACTTCTGCTGCACTCTTGACCCAAGTTACCCGATATCCCAATTTTTCTAAATAAATTTGCATCATTTGGGCATTAGGCAAATCATCTTCTAGCAATAGAATATCGGCAGCAGCTGGAGATAAGGGAACAGAAGCTTGAACAACTGGCTGCTCTTGCTGTGTTTCATTCTTCTGGGCTAATTTTGGCAGTTGCTGTAATGCAGGAGTTGGAATTAGAGGCAGTGCGATAGTGAATTGAGAACCTTTGTCAACATCAGATTCCACTTCTATCCAACCACCGTGAATTTCAGTTAATTTTTTAGTCACAACCAAACCTAAACCAGTGCCTTCTCCACGAATAGTTACAGCATTCGCAATTTGGCAATAAGGTTGAAAAAGTTGGCTTTGAAGTTCTTTGGGAATACCAGTACCAGTATCCCAAACAGTAAAGTTTATGAATGAACCATTGAGTTGTACCTTTAAGCCCACACTTCCAGTATTGGTAAACTTAAGGGCGTTAAACAATAGGTTCAACAACATTTGTTTTAGTCTTAAAGAATCTGCAACTATGGTTGTGATTTTATCGTCTATATCCTGTCGCAGTTTCAAACCTTTGTTACTAGTTTTTTCTTTTACCAGTGCTAAAACATTATGGCATAATTCCTTTACATTTACTTCTTCCCACTGTACCTCTAGTTGATCGGCTTCAATTTTGGATAAATCTAAAATATCGTTGATTAATGCCAATAAATGTTTACCACTTGAAAGGATAATATTTAAATATTCCTGATGTTTTTCCTGGGTGGGATCGTAACCTTTAGCTAATAGAAGTTGGGTGAAACCAAGAATGGAGCTTAAGGGAGTACGGATTTCATGACTGGTATTTGCCAGAAATTGATTTTTGAGTTGATTAGTACGCTCTAGTTCCTGATTAAATTTTTTTAAATGTTGGGAAGACTTTTGCAAACATTGGATTTGTGTCAACTGACCTAAAATTTGGGCACATTGTTGAACTGCATTTGCCATCAGTTGGGGTATTAATTGAGCTGTGACATTAACCAGCCCTTCCTCTTCCAGTTGAGGCGTTTGTGTATCCACAATTAACCAAGCTGTGAATGGGAAAGAACTATCTGGAAAACGCCAAGCCTTTTGAGGTACTTGCTTTTCTAGATTTTGTAAGTCCTGAAGTTTGATCTGTGTGGATAATTTTAAAGATAGCTTTCTTTGCTCAACAATGATTTCCCCTAACCATGCATCTTGCGAATCTTTTTCTGGAAAATTAGAAAGGTGGTAAATTGTGCCTACAATTGCTTGCGGTGGTACAACTGCGATTGCCAAGCAACTTCTGCTAAAAGTCTCGACTCCACTGGCTTTTAGGGCTATTTGCAGCTCATCTAACAATGTTTGAAAAACTTCTGCTTCTGAGATTATGACTGGTTCGTGAGTTGATAAAGCGTTAGCCAAGCTATCATTGAGGCGATTTTGCAACTGTTTCAAGCTGCGTTCCAACCACAACTCGGCACTGAGTCGCCGAATTGTCGCCAAAAGGTTAGGGCCTTCATCTACCTGGGAATTAGGTTCTGGGAAGCTCGAATGCTGCTGCATGGTCAATTAGACCGTTGAACAAATATAGGTATTATGGGTGCAAACTAATATAAAAGTCAGATTAGTGTGTATAAGTTTACATTTTGTTTATTATTTTTAAACCAAAATTAGCTACTTTGCATGTGACACAGATAGGGAAAAGGAGTGTATGAAATCACAGCAGTTTTGAAAATGGGAGGGAGTGTGGGGAATGTGGGAGGTGTGGGGAGTGTGGGGAGGAGGGAAGGAAATAATATTTTTCCCTTGTTCCCTTGTACTGTTTTCCTGGTTGTTGTAACCTACATTCGTCATGGGAAAACACAGGAGATAAGAGATAATCTTGAAGATTATTTCAAGAGTATGTGGCTTTATCGAGGGCCAATCTCTTCGGGAGTATGGGGATTGAGGAGTTTCAGGAAAATATTTGTAAAATTTTTAAAATATGGATGCACAATTTGCTCAACTAATAGTCAATGGCATAGCAGTGGGAAGTATTATTGCTCTGGCAGCGGTTGGACTGACCCTAACCTATGGTATTTTACGGTTATCTAACTTTGCCCATGGTGATTTTCTGACTTTGGGCGCATATTTCACTTTTTTAGCTAATTCCCTCGGGATCAATATTTGGCTGTCAATGGTAATAGCCGCACTGGGAACAGTGGGTGCAATCCTATTATCAGAAAAATTACTCTGGTCGAGGATGCGCTCTATCCGCGCTACTTCTACCACTTTTATTATCATTTCCATTGGACTAGCTTTGTTTGTGCGAAATGGGATCATTTTTATTTGGGGTGGTAGTAATAAAAACTATGATTTGCCCATCACTCCAGCTTTAAAAATATTCGGTTTGAATGTGCCACAAAACCAGTTAATAGTCTTAGCCTTAGCTGTGGTAGCGATTTTAACGCTGCATTATCTGCTGCAAAATACCAAAATTGGTAAAGCAATGCGTGCAGTGGCTGACGATCTAGATTTAGCTAGGGTTTCAGGTATTAATGTTGACCAAATTATTATTTGGACATGGGTAATTGCTGGTAGTATTACATCTTTAAGTGGTAGTATGTATGGTCTAATTACTGCTGTGAGGCCAAATATGGGTTGGTTCTTAATTTTACCCTTATTTGCTTCAGTAATTTTAGGCGGAATTGGCAATCCCTACGGTGCGATTGCTGGTGCTTTTATTATTGGTATTGTCCAGGAAGTTAGTACTCCCTGGCTTGGCTCTCAATATAAACAAGCCGTAGCTTTGGTAATTATGATTGCCGTATTACTGATTCGTCCCAAAGGTTTGTTTAAAGGCACGATGTAGTTGATAGTTGACAGGTGACAGGTGACAGGTGATGAGGAACAGGAACCCAAAAACGTCATCACCATCACCCCGGGCGGGGAAACCCCACCCCTACTCCTTCACTCTTCACTCTTCACTCTTCACTCTTCACTCTTCACTCTTCACTCTTAACTCTTAACTCTTCACTCCTCCTCTCTTCACTCTTAACTCTTAACTCTTCACTCTTAACTCTTAACTCTTCACTCCTCCTCTCCCGCATGGTAGGAACTGCGAACCAAGGGACCCGAGCGAACATGGGAAAATCCCATTTCTCTAGCGATGGCACCTAGTTGCTCAAATTCTTCTGGAGTCCAATACTTTTGTACTGGTAAATGTTCTAAGGAAGGACGCATATACTGACCAATGGTGAGGCGATCGCATTTTATTTTTCTCAAGTCTGTCATTGCTTCTACCACTTCCTCCACGGTTTCACCATGTCCCAACATTAAGCCAGATTTAGTGGGGATGGAGGGGTCAATTTCTTTAACTACTTGCAACACCCATAGGGAGCGATCGTACTTTGCTCCTCGACGTACTGGTGCAGTTAAGCGACGCACGGTTTCAATGTTATGGTTGTAACAAGCGGGTTTTGCTGACACAATTTCCTGGATGCGTTGGTATTGCCCTTGTTCCCCCGCACCAGCACCACCCCAAAAATCTGGTGTGAGTACTTCAATTTGAGTCAGGGGGTTCACCTGACGAATTACCTCCATAGTCTTGACAAAATGACCTGCACCTTGATCTGGTAAATCATCACGGGCAACAGAGGTGAGAACTACATAACGTAATTCTAAAATTTTTACTGCCTCTGCCACTTTTTGTGGTTCTTCTAAGTCAATGGGCATGGGAGCATGGCCTTTATCTACTTGACAAAAGGCACAAGAGCGGGTGCAAGTAGGTCCCATCAGTAAAAAGGTAGCCGTTTTTTGGGAATAACACTCTCCTCGGTTGGGACACCTTCCCTCTTCACAAATTGTGTGAATTTGGCGCTGTTTAATAATGCGTTGTATGGTGGAAAGTTCGCTAGCTTTGCCAATGGGACGACGCAACCATGAAGGCATAGCAGCAATTTCCGACCTTAATTGGGCTTGTTTACTTGAAGTCATAACAATTTTGGATTTTGAGAAACAGATAATCCGTTATCCGTTGTCTATTTTGGATTTACCGATTAACCCCATCAGAATTTATACCATGTCCGCTTAAACAGTTATCATTAAAGCTCACGCACCAGACGCTCCAGACGCAACGCCAGAATAAGGAGTTTTTATGGTAACTAATTACCCGGACATGATATTAGTGTAATATCCGGTAAATTAACCATAATAAAATTACTTATTACTTATACTTTTAACCAATCAAATATCTCACTTACCGTAAGCTGAACCGCCTGAGCAAATTCTGGAACTGGTAATATCATCTGTGCTTCGTCAAACACCTGCACTGAATTGTTTGCACCATAGACAAATATGCAGGATTCCTCGGGATCTAACAGCCAACCCATATCAGTGCCATAATTCAGACAATGAAGAATATTACGAATCACCTTGGTTTGGCTTTGATTGGGAGAGAGAATTTCAATTGTCCAGTCTGGATGTAGGTTAAATAAATTGGCTATATCCCCATTACTTTCCCTAGGAATGCGCTGGGTGCGGAAGACTGCAATGTCAGGAACAATCGATCGTCCACCAAAAGTACAACGCAGTTCTGGAAATGCTTGGGCTGTTCGTTCCGCTCTAAAGGTGGCTGTGAGCACAAAACTCAATTCCCTTTGCAGGATGCTGTGCTTCCCTTGGGGCATAGGTTTGTCAACAATTTTTCCGTCTATGTATTCCCTGGCGGGTTTTGTCTCTGGTAATTCCAGAAATGCCTCTAGGGTCAACATATTTGTTGATGCCTGTACCATAAGAATACTTTTACCTTTTATTGCAGCTTCATTTTAAAGGTTTCTGGCAAAATAACCTAACCTATAGCTACTAGTGGTTCATCGCATAAAATATGATGGTTTGAATAATGAACCGCATTAGCTCTCGCCATGCCTGAAGGGCTTTAGGCGCAAAGGGCGCAAAGGAAAGAAGAAAGAAGGGAAATAGGGATATTCAATTTATCCATCAAAACTAATG
>JASJCX010000331.1 GCA_030065255.1 Calothrix sp. MO_167.B42
TGGGGATGATATTTGTAGAGGATTTAAATTTGGTTGGTCTGTCCCGTGGGATGTTAGGTAAGCATTGCCTAGATGCGGGTTTTGGTCAATTTTTTAATATCCTTGAACAAATTTGCTTTAAACGTAATGTCTATTTTCAAAAAGTAGATGCACGGAAAACAAGCCAAATATGCCCCAACTGCCAGCACGAGACAGGTAAGAAGATGTTAGTTGAACGTGTTCATAAATGTGATAATTGCGGCTATCAAACCCATAGGGATGTTGCAGCAGCACAAGTAGTTCTGATTAGAGGGCTTGCAGCCGTAGGGCATACGGTGAAGATGCTTAGTGAGGGGAAATTCATTGGAATCCCTGTGAACTAAGAATCCCCTTGTCTTCAGACATGGGGAGTGTCAAATCAACCAAGGGAATATGAGGCAGATTTGGTTAAGACTATATTGCAACTTCAAGCAACATGACTAATTAATAAGTTATCTTAGTGAGCAAAGTAGCTTTCATAAAAAATGAGTTGATATGAGAAAGCTTATATTATTTTGTCTGTTTTTTATCGGTTTGAGTGCAGCCATTTTTGGATTCCTGAATTTTCAGGGATTGGCGACACAAGGAACATTTGAGACAATTCTGTTGGATTTTCGGGAAGATATTCCCAAAGAGTTAGTCCAGCAGGATTTACAAGCGATCGCTAAACAATATAATGTTACACCAAGGCTGGATAACCAGTTTTCAGCTAAGGATAATATTTATATTATCAGAGGCGATCGCACAAGGCTAAAAGCTTTACGTAAGTCTGAGTTTGCTAAACACACAGAGTTTATCGAACCCAACTACATATACAAAATCCCCAAACAGGAAAAGGTTTCCTACAACGGAGCATTTGACCCCTCTAAGGATAATGCAAGCGGTCCTAATGACCCCTTTTACAGCCAGCAGTGGAATTTGCACAATATTGGTGTGGAAGGTGCCTGGAGCCAAAATAAGGGTGATGGAGTCACTGTAGCCGTCATCGACACTGGTGTTACCCAAGTCCGGGATTTAGCAGAAACAAAGTTCGTCAAAGGCTATGACTTTGTTAATGACAAGGAAGCAGCCGATGATGACAATGGACATGGAACCCACGTTGCGGGTACTGTAGCCCAGGCTACTAATAATAACTATGGTGTAGCTGGGGTAGCCTACGAAGCTAGTATCATGCCTTTGAAGGTATTAAGCGATTACGGTGGTGGTACCATTGCTGACATTGCTGAAGCCATCAGATTTGCTGCTGACAATGGCGCAGATGTGATTAATATGAGCTTGGGTGGTGGCGGCGAAAGTAAGTTAATGAAGGAAGCAATTGAGTACGCCTATAAAAAGGGTGTAGTAATTATTGCTGCGGCTGGGAACGAAAACGAAAATTCGGCTGCTTATCCCGCTCGTTATACCCATGTTATCGGTGTTTCTTCCTTTGGCGCTGAAGGAGAAAAAGCCCCCTATTCTAACTATGGCGCTGGGGTAGATATTTCTGCTCCTGGTGGTAGCGAAACAGGTAAGATTTTACAAGAAACCATCGACCCAGACACTGGTAAGTCCGTGTTACTTGGTTTACAAGGTACTAGTATGGCATCTCCCCACGTTGCGGGGGTAGCTGCGTTGATTAAAGCTACTGGTATCAAAGAGCCAGATGCAGTTCTGCAAGTGCTGGAAAAATCCGCGAGGGTGGTAGCTGATGATGGTTTAAACTACTACGGTGCTGGTAAACTCAACGCCGAAGAAGCTGTAAAATTGGCATCCCAAGGACAAATCAGTTTCCAAGACTTCTTCCGGTGGTTGCGGGAAAATGGTTATCTCAATCCCAGATTTTGGATTGATGGTGGTGCTTATGCACTGCTACCAAAAATTCTCATGGTTGTGGGTTCCTATCTCTTGGCTTGGTTCCTCCGGGTTTACTTCCCCTTCGCTTGGAGTTGGTCTTTATCTAGTGGTTTAATCTTTGGTAGTTCTGGCCTATTCTTCCTCAAAGGATTTTACATCTTTGATTTACCCCAATGGCCTTTCCGGGTATTGGGTAGTTCTATTCCTGAATTAGGTAATGCTATCCAGGGAACGGATGCGTTTAACCCTGTATTTGCTAGCGTTCTCATACCTCTAGCCCTAGTAGCATTATTATTAGGGAATCAACAATGGAAAGGATTTGCTATTGGTGCATCCTTGGGTGTGGCGGTATGTTTGGCGGTAAGTGCTTTTGTAGATCCCGCAGTTTGGGGTTTAGGAGCAGGTATTTGGGCCCGTGCTTTTCTGATGACAAATGCAATTCTTTGTCTTGGTTTGGCTCGTTTAGCTGTTAGAGATGAAGCGCAAGTAGCTTAGGGAAAATTTGGTTATGCGAGACTGAGAAATTGAATTAATACATTATTTGACGGTGCTGACTTGAAGTCATGCACCGTTTTTGTTTGCAGACAAATCTTTTAGCCTTTTCTACGAAATCTTCCAAAGAGAATTAATTGCACTCACCCGTCAAGAATTAACAGATGCTAACGCCCAAAGAAAATTTATAGAATTAATAGAGACAGTCTTTGTTTATAAATTTCCACAATTGAGGCTACCAGTAGCGGTAAAGCATTACTAAAAATGAAGGGTATAAATGACAAAGAATCAATTGAAGTTGGCTTTTACAACTATCCTAAAAGTAATAAATTTGGTTCTTCAATAGAGGGTTTGCCGGCGTTGGGGGAGGATGTGGCGATCTAGAAGTATTTTTATTGTGATTTTTTTCAAAATGTTTTATTATTTGATTTTAAGTTGTTTATTTTTTTGTATGTCTTTTTTATCTTCTGTTTTTACATTTTTTGTTATTTGGTTATTTTTTTTAATTTTCCTTTGGTTTTGTATTTATTGTTTATCTTGGATTTTGGCATTTTTCATTTCTATGTATTTGTTTATTTTTTCTCCTAGTATTGATGAGCAGCGTCGGCGAGGTAATTATTTTTCTTTTGACGATTCTTTTGAAGATTCTCATCGTGCTATTACTTCTTCTTTTTTTTATAAACATTCTTTTACTTTTGCTTTCTTTATCTCTTTCTTTATCATTTTATCTTTATATTTTATTGATTTTTTTTGATTGAACTAATTGGAGTAGTCTATTATTTGGGGCAAGTCTAAATATATATTCTGGACAATGTTAGAGACGATTTAAAGTACTTTTTCCTGCTAAAATGCTTGATTCTTTGTCTTTATTAATTGCTTTTCCAACCGCAAGTGCAAATATTGGGTCATGACGTAGAGTTTCATGGTCATTTATATCTTCATAGCCCATGATTAAGCCGTATATACTTAGATGAACTCAACCAAGCAGAAAATCTCTCCTTGGGATTAAGCTTGCTCAAACTGATTGGAATGAAAGCAGAACTAGCTGCTGAAAGCGCAAGAGAATTAATTGCACGCACTCGTGAAGAATTAGCAGATGCTAACGCCCAAAGAAAATTTATAGAATTAATAGAGACAGTCTTTGTCTATAAATTTCCAGACTTAAGTAGAGAGGAAATAGAAGCTATGTTTGGATTAAATGAACTCAAACAAACAAAGGTTTATCAGGAAGCCAAAGCTGAAGGTGTAGAAGAAGGACGACAAGAAGGTCTTCAAGAAGGTCTTCAAGAAGGGCGACAAGAAGGTTTAGAGGAGGGTAAACTAGCAGCAGTACCTCTGTTGTTAAAAGCGGGAATTAAACCGGAAGATATTGCACAACAATTAGGTCTTGATTTAGCAGCAGTACAAAAGATTGCACAACAATAATGATGAAGGGATAGGAACTAAGAACGTTACACGGTTTCATTTGTAATACAATAGCGATCGCATCCCCAACCATCAACCAGAGTGCGAACCGATAGCCTTTTCTACGAAATCTTTCAAACAGATCCCAACATCGTCTTTGAGCTTATCAACAGACCATCTCCTCGTAACACTACCTATAGTTTCACATCCGTGGAGGTGAAAGAAACTAGTTTCCGCATGGACGGTATTCTCGTACCTCCAATTTACGCTACCAACCTACCCATAGTATTTGTTGAAGTTCAAGGATATAAAGATACCAAGAGAATTCTCTATTCCAGCTTATTCAGCCAAATTTTCCTATATTTACATGATTATCAACCAGTAAATGATTGGGTAGCAGTGCTGATTTTTACTAAACGCAATCTCGACCCAGGTTTACCTAATCAGTACCAAGATTTTGCCAATAGTCAGCGTTTTGTACGTATATACTTAGATGAACTCAATCAAGCAAAAAATCTCTCCTTGGGATTAAGTTTGCTGCAACTGATTGGAATGAAAGCAGAACTAGCTGCTGATAGTGCAAGAGAATTAATTGCACGTACCCGCCAAGAATTAACAGATGCAAACGCCCAAAGAAAATTTATAGAATTAATAGAGACAGTCTTTGTTTATAAATTTCCACAGTTGAGTAGGGAGGACATAGAAACCATGTTTGGACTAAATGAACTTAAGCAAACAAGAGTGTATCAAGAAGCAAAAGCTGAAGGTTTGGAAGAAGGGCGACAAGAAGGTGTAGAGGAGGGAGAATTGAGAGGTAAACTAGCAGCAGTACCTCTGTTGTTAAAAGCGGGAATCAAACCGGAAGAAATTGCACAACAATTAGGTATTGATTTAGCAGCAGTACAAAAGATTGCACAACAACAGTAAAGCCATGCGGTTTTTGCTTGTGGGAGATTATACAAGAACCACCAAAAGCGCGATCGCAATTTGAATCAGGAACCTCATATGGTTAATCAAGGAACTACTAATTCAAGAAATCGAGTCTTTACCCTCAGAATTATTGTCTGAAGCGTTAGATTTTATTCGCTTTATTAAAATTAGCCATGCTAAACGCCAATTAAAAGATGATAATAAATCAGATTCGAGGGTTCAACAACAAGTAGAAAAAAGTCTCTATCCATTACACAATACCCAGCCATATAGTTATGAAAACCCAACAGAACCAGTTGCTTTGGAAGATTGGTAAAGATATCATTCTTCTCAATTTGGAAACATTCTTTCCCCAGTCTCAGGATTAAACACAAACAACTGATCGAGGTCGAGTTTAAGATTTAACCGATCGCCAGGATGAATATCTTTGTCTATAGCCACTCCCTGTTGGAGTATGGCATTTAAAATCACATTTGAGTTAAGTAAACCAACACGAATTAATGTTTCCCTCCCCAAGGGTTCCACTACCTTCACTTCTGTTAGTAATACTGGAGAATCATCTCCATTGCTGATAGTTATATGTTCTGGACGAATTCCCAAATCAATAGTTTGTCCAATCTTTAACTTTAATTGCTGTTGTATTTCTGGATTCACAGGTAAAAAATTACCAACCACATCCAGACCTTCCCCTGTATACTTCCCAGGTAAAATATTCATGGGTGGATTACCCAAAAAAGTCGCCACCATCCGGTTAGTTGGTTGAGTATAAACAGTTTGAGGCGTACCGATTTGTTGAATTTTGCCACCATCGAGCACCACAATTTTATCAGCCAAAGTCATGGCTTCGGTTTGGTCGTGGGTAACATAAATAGTTGTAATCCCGATATTTTGATGTAACTCTTTTAACTCTGCCCTAGTATCATCTCGTAACTGAGCATCCAAATTAGACAAAGGCTCATCCAGTAAAAATACCTGGGGTTGACGAGCGATCGCCCTTCCTAATGCTACCCGTTGTTGTTGTCCCCCAGAAAGTTGTTTGGGTTTACGCTCTAAAAGTTGTCCTAATCCGAGGGATTGAGCCACCGTCATCACCCGTGCTTGAATAATATTGCGGTCAACCTGACGCATTTGTAAACCAAAAGCAATATTTTGTTTCACCGTCATGTGGGGATACAAAGCATAATTTTGGAATACCATTGCTACATCCCTTTGTCTGGCTGGGACATCATTCATTAACTTGTCCCCTATATAGAGATTTCCAGAGGTTGCAGTTTCCAAGCCAGCAATAGTTCGTAAAATGGTAGATTTACCGCACCCAGAAGGCCCTACCAACACCCAAAATTCACCATCAGGAATTGCCAAAGAAATATCTTCAATGGCTGTCACATTGTTAAATATACGTTTGATGTTTTCTAATAAAACTCTTGCCATTATGGGATTTTGGATTTCCGTTGTCTATTTTAGATTACTCCACACAAAAATCATCTTGTTCCCCTTACCTCCTCAACTCTGAACTCTTAACTCTTAACTCTTCACTCTTCACTCTTCAACCAGGCTGGGTGAGACATCAAAGAAGCAAATACTCGCACTCCCCGCAGTTGATTGGACAGGGGTAAATGTCCCCTAGGTGCGCTAATGTCCCAAGTAAATTCTTGGGGATAGCGAGTCCAACTGTTACCATTTTTCCAGCCAATTTTCGACCAGAGACTTTCCCAATTTTTACCCAAACCCAACCAAATTTGTCGCTGTACAGAAAAGCCAAATTTTCCCTCAGAGTGAACCACCCAGAGATTATCAATGGTTTGTAAATCAGTTATGGGGAAATTATCCGCCTCCGTAAAATACAGCCATTTACGTTTTACAGCATCATCCCCAGCCACCTCGCACATTTTTTGTATGGTCATGCGATCTGCTGCTTGAAAGTCTTGTACTGCCAGTAATTTCTCCAGAGAGCTGTAATCAATATTACGCTCTGACTCTAAGGGTACAATTCCATGGGGAAAATTGGTTTGCAAAAAGTCTTGAATATTGGGTAAATCGGCATTGTAAAGAATTTGGTAAACCTTACCATCAACCCAAGTAGCTGGATTTTCACGACGTTGTAGCAAAAATTCCATTAAGACATCCAACCCCCCATTGCCAAGATTAGCCAACTGTGGGATTAACTTCTGTTGGACTTTTTCAGACCCACCAATTAACTGGTTACGGAGGGAATAAATGTCATCATTAGTAGCATTTGATGCAGTCATTGGGTCTGTCATGCCATTATTTTGTAAAACTCATTCAACTGAAAACAGTTAACCATCAGCCAGAAAGTAGTTTACAGGAAATTGGCAACAATTCCTACCACATATCTCAAAAATGGGGGAGTATGGAGTCGGTAGTTAGCAGTTGGGAAATTCCTGGATGAAAAATTCCCCTTGCTAGTTATTTATAATTGCCTATGTTTTGCTGTATATTCAAGATAGCAGACTGAATATGCGTATCAGAATCCTAGGGGGAAGACTCTGCGTCTCATAAACTTTGTGAAAAAGGGGTAAAATCTACCAACATCCCCAACCAAAGTCAAGATTTCCTCAACTTGAGTCGCGGCGAACCATTAGGAGTGTTTAATGTACGATAAACTTTCTTCCCCAACAACCGGATCAAAAATTACCTTCAAAAATGGTGAGCCGATTGTTCC
>JASJCX010000332.1 GCA_030065255.1 Calothrix sp. MO_167.B42
ACTCATTACTCATTACTCATTACTCATTACTCATTACTCATTACTCATTACTCATTACTCATTACTCATTACTCATTACTCATTACTCATTACTCATTACTCATTACTCCCTCTGCCCCCTGCCTCTTCGGAACCAATATGTCCATTGCTATAACTAATAACTGATAATTAAACTGCAAGATAACGGCTGAGAAAATTTTCTAAAGTTTCTAACTTAAAACCAAAAATAGACTCTAAATTAGCAATTTCCTCTGGAGTACAAAAGAATTCACTTGCTAATAACGTGCGGAATGTTCCTAAATTTTGTTGCTCTTCAGGATTAAATAATCCTAATGCACCGCGTAAGCCATCCAGGAGAAATAGTGGTGGATTAATAATAATTGGTTCCCGATTAAAAATCCGCCCAAAAATTTGGGGTATGTCTTCTCGCATGAGAATTTCTGGACCCCCGACTGGGAAAATTTGGTTTTGAGCAGCAGTGATATTTACACAATCAACTACCATTTTTGCAACATCATCTGTACTAACAATAGAAGTGCGGTGTTTGCTTTCGCCAATGAGCAAATATAGCCCTGTATGTCGAAAACTTTCCCCTAGGGGAAGTAAATTAGATGCTAATCCAGATGGACGAAAAATAGTGTAATTTAAGCCACTAGTTGCTAAATACTTTTCTACAGCCCGTTTTGCTTTAAATACAAGTGCATCCTCATAATCCCGATCGGCTCCCAAGACGGAAATTAACACAAAGTGTTGCACTCCATTGGCTTTGGCTTGGTCAATTAGTTCAATATTGGCACGGTAATCTACTGCTAAAGTGTTTCTACCCGAACCGTGGGTACTAATAATGTACTCGATTCCTTGACAGGCTTTGTAGATATCTTTTTCTTGCTGTAAGTCACCAATAAAAATTTCCGCTTCTCGGTGTTCTAGCTCGCTGTAATGGGATGTCAGTCTCACAAAGGCTCTGACAGGTATTTTGCGTTGGTGTAATAGTCGCACGACTCGACGACCGATTGCTCCTGTAGCTCCAGTTACCAAAAACATTTTTCTACTGGGGATGAATGTGTAAACTCAAGAATTATGATTTAAGGTATTTTTATTATGAACTACTAGCCCTGAGTTCGTTGCAGGACTGGTTTTTTACGCCCAGTCCCATAAGGGTTGATGGGGGAATTACGGGAAATTACTTAAACTGACAAAACTACAGGGGTATGATCGCTTGGTTTCTCCCTTTTTCTGGGTGTAATATCGATCGCACAACTTTTAGCCCGTTTGTATAAGTCCGCCGTCAGATAGTGGTGATCTATCCGCCAGCCCAAATTACGCCGGAATGATGCAGCTCGATAATCCCACCAACTGTAATATCCACTTTGATCGTTAAATTTACGAAAAGCATCAGCAAATCCCAATTTCAGAATTTTTCCTAAAGCATCCCTTTCACAGTCAGAGGACATAATGTGGTTTTTAATACTTACTTTATCGTGTATATCCTTGTCTGACAAAGCAATATTAAAGTCGCCACACATACAAATATCCGGGTTAACTGGCAACAGTTTTTGTAAATAGCGTTCCAGGATTTGCAACCAACTCAATTTATATTCGTACTTATCACTACCAATGGATGAACCATTAGGAACATAAAGATTAATAATGCGAATATCCGAAAATATACCAGTAATTACCCGTTTTTGGTCATCCCATTGTGGCTCAATATCAGGCAAAATACTGGTAAAACCAGTGCTAACATCCGTTAAAGGTTGCAAACTAGCGATCGCCACACCATTGTAAGATTTTTGCCCAGAGATATATAAGTAATAGCCCAATTCTTCAAAAAGCGATCGCGGAAATTGCTCGTCTACAACTTTGGTTTCCTGTAAACAAAGCACATCCACAGGATTTTCTTTTAACCAATCTATAACATGGTCTAGGCGAGTCCGAACGGAATTGACGTTCCAAGTAGCTATTTTCATTTTTGGATTTTAGATTAAAGAATTGGTAACTGAGCTTGTCGAAGTTTAGATTTTGGATTTTGGATTTTGGATTGCTCCCATGCCTCAAGTCAATCAATTAAAGTGGTATTGTCTATGATCCTTAAGGTAGATGTAATCTGAGAATAGTAGTTTTATTATCTAATTGTGTAGTTGCTTGATGCTTACAAAGCAATCCCCATAGATTAAGGAATTTGCCCATCTACAGCCATTAAAGAGACTTCCAGAATTGGAATTACCACAGAAAGTGACAGGTCAAGATCAACCTAAGAGGATGAGAGCAAAAGTATTATATTTAACACCATAATCTCGAAAACCTAACCCCTAACCCCTTCCCTACAAGGAAAGAGGAACAGAAAAATAGGAGTTTCAAAGTCTCTGGACTACTAGGAGAGAGGTTTATCACTAGAGGTTTTAAGTAAGCTTTTAGACTTGACAAACATCCTCTAAGGTTTCTCCCATAAAGGGTTCGTTCTAGGAGCGCAAAGCTTAGGCCGTGGTCACTGGTAAAATTTTTGCAAAAATCACCTAATTTCCCTAAAAGTTTATTTGCAAAGTGTGGTGATTATAACAGTGTGAAATGGGAAGTAGATGGTGTAATAAAGAGTATGAGGGGATACAGTTATTAAAGAAATCCTTGTCATTTCCATTAAATAACTATTTCTGAGTACATATTAATCAAAAGCTTTTTTAAGGAGGACTCGTTAATATGAATGCGAACAACAGATGTTCCTGTTGTGGTGGTTCCCTCCTGCGCCATATTCGTCATGGTGGAGTCTACTGGTTTTGTCAAGGATGTTGGCAAGAAGTACCGTTATTAACTGCTAGTAGTCTATCAGGAGTGGTGGAAGGACGAAACAAAAGAGCAATCGCTAAAGAAGTAGTCAATTCTTAGCACCTCTTGGGAAATTAAGTAGTCAAAAATTATTTCTCTGTACTAAATCCATGAATAAACAAGTCGCTCCGCCTGATAAAATCGGGTGGAGCAAATTTTATGTCAACATTCAGGTCAAAAACCTTGCTAGCAGCCTTACTTTACGGTCAAGAGGATTTACGTTTAGAACAGGTAACCGATCCTACCCCCGCACCCGGAGAAGTGGTAATACAAGTAGGAGCAGCAACAACCTGTGGTACAGATTTAAAGGTGTGGCGACGGGGTGGTCATGCGAAAATGCTCACACCACCAACTCTATTTGGACATGAAGCTGCTGGTAAGATTGTAGCTCTGGGTCAGGGTGTGACTGGTTGGCAAATAGGCGATCGCGTCGTAGCTAATAATTCTGCTCCATGCATGAAATGCTTTTATTGTCAACGGCAAGAATATTCTTTATGTCCCCACTTAACTTGGAATAATGGTACCTTTGCCCAATACTTGAAAATTCCAGCTGCCATTGTCCAGTATAATATGTTGCCGATTCCCGAGGAATTGCCCGATGAGTTGGCGGCGATGACAGAACCCCTAGCTTGTGTGTTGCATGGAGTAGCTCGTTCCGGTGTGAAAAATCACGATCAACTTGGTGGGTTGAGTCAAAAGGTAGTAGTTTTGGGAGACGGAGCCATCGGCTTGATGTTTGTTGCCAAGCTAGCCCATGATTTTCCCGTAGAAGTAATACTGTTTGGTGGTAATGACCCTAGGTTGTCAATTGGTCAAAAACTAGGGGCGACTCACATATTTAATTACCATCAAATATCGGATATACCAGCCACAGTCAAAGAACTTACCGATGGATTAGGGGCAGATGTGGTCATTGAAGCTACAGGTGTACCCAGTGTATGGTCAACCGCGATCGCATCTGCCCGTCCTGGTGCTACGGTGAATTTATTTGGTGGTTGTCCGCGAGATACAACTATTAGTGTAAATACGGAGCAGCTGCATTACAGCGAACTAACCTTAAAGGGAGTATTTCACAACACCCCCCATTTTGTGAAGGAAGCCCTAGTATTGATTGCAAGTAAGAAAATTCCCTTTGAGTTACTCTTGAGCGAACACCGTCCCTTGCAAGAATTGGAACAGGTATTTTGTGAAATGCGGGAACGGAAAGTGATTAAAGTGGCAATGGTTCCCGCAAGTGAAAGATAGTACTACGTTTTCGGGTTAAGACATTTTCCTGTTCGGTGTTCGGACTTCGGCGTGGGCTCAGACGTTCGGAGTTCGGCGAGCTCACCCGAGCCGCGAAGCTCAGTCAAGCCGTCGAACGCACAAGCTCACGGCCGAAGCCTGTTCCCCTTTCCCCGTCCCCTGTTAAGCAAAATTATGATGTCCGCGCCCTATATAGCAATTTTAGGTTGAGTAGAATACATTTTTATGCGATATAAATCCCTGAATATAAAACTTGCATCAATTATGTTTGTATTCTATTCAAGTGAAAACCGCTATATTCTTACTGCTATATTTCTCAAATAAAATAAATTTGGAAACACAATGGATATGCACAAGATGTCATCACAAAAGGACTATCAAACAACTTGGGCACTGTAACAATATGCAAAGTAACAATATGCAAAGATTCCGTAGATTGGTCGATTTGTGAGGAAAATAAAATTTATACTTGATTATAGACATTTATTGACACTTTAATTTGATGTTATCGACAGTCGATAACATCAAATTAAAGTTGTTGACCGTATTTTTATATAACAATTACAAACAAATAAAAAGTTCCTTATTGTGTTCTCAATAGAAGCCAAAAAGGACAGTTAGCTATAGTATGACGCGTATATATTCATGGTGATGAGAGAAACACGCGATCGAGGCGTTTTAGCCACAACATCAGGTATGCACAAGCTACAAAATGCCAAAACTACTCAAAGTAATGGTAAAGGCAAACCTTTGACTTATAGTGATATTGCTGAAGTAGTAGGGGTTGATGAAAAAACGGTAGAGCGGTTTTTTCGTCAGGAACAGGCTATAGATGAAAGCAGTGCTAGGGCAATTTGCCAAGCCTTGAATGTGAATGCCAATGAGGTAATTGATTGGAGCCCGTGGGTCGATTCAAAAGATAGAAACGGATATTTAAGTAATTTGAATGAATTTAAAACGGATACAGCAATTATACTCAATACTTCTAAAGCATCTTTAGACAATCGAAAGCACAATATATCAGATGACAAACATTCATACGCAGTTGCTGGTAATTATTCACCAGTTAACGAACCAAAAATAAAAGCTATTCTTGCACTTTTAAGAGATATTTCCGGAGACCATGCCATCACAATTGTTGAGATTGAAAAAGGCAGTATCAAACTTATTTTAGAAGGTTCTCAAGCAGGTTTGGAGAGACTTGAGCAACGATTCAAAACAGGAGAGCTGACTCAAGTCTTAGATATTTTCGTTGAAAATGTTTGTTTTATCGGTACTGATACTGCAGAATTTGACGAAGAAATAAAAAGTACGAGTAAAAAACGATTAGCACTTACCATTGCTGGAGATGTTACTCAAGCTGACATAGCAAAATTAAAAACATCACTCGCCGAAACTTCAGATCGTCAAGTGAAGATGAAAAGCGATCGCAAATCTTATTTAATCCAAGAGATTACCCAAAATAAAGCCCAGGATATTTATATGTTTCTTGCCGGTGATATCGATTGTAGCGATGCCAAATTGACTCGTGTCAACTTTAATGATGAGGATCTAAGTCATGTTGACCTGAGTTATTCCAACCTGTTTTTTGCCAAGCTTAGTCGTGCGGACCTGAGTCATACCGACCTGAGTCATGCCGACATAAGTCATGGCGACCTCAGTGGTGCCAACCTCAGTGGTGCCAACCTCAGTGGTGCAGACCTGAGTCATGCCAACCTCACTTTTGCCAACCTCAGTGGTGCAGACCTGAGTGGTTCCCACCTGAGTGGTGCCTACCTTGGTCATGCTAACCTGAGTCATGCAAAATTGAGCGGTGCTAGCCTGATTTTTGCCGATTTGAGTGGTGCAGACCTCAGTGATGCTGATATGAGTGGCGCTAATGTGGAAAATGCTCGATTTGGAAATAATCCAGGAATTTTTGCATCAATTAAAAATAACCTAATTCAACGGGGAGCAATCTTTGAAGATTCTCCAGGTGACAATTCTCAAGTCTTAATTCCCCGTTAACTAAGAATTCAATAGACTATTCTCCCCCAAACCCGATTATAGATTTCACAGATTGCACGGAGCCATAAAATCCGTGAAATCCGTGAAATCCATAATAATCTGCGATTGGTTTTCACTCCCCCCAAACTTTCTGTAATACAGTTGCAGGGGCAATGTCTTTTGTTTGACCTGTAGGAGATTTTAGACCCAAAAACTTATCACTTTGAGGTAACAACTTTTCTGGCTCCGTGGGTCCAAACAAAGCAATTGTATAGGTTTGTACCCCTACACCCAAGTGTAGAGCCGGACCATGGGTACACAACATCAAATTCGCTCCAGCAATCATTGCTGCCAACTTACCCATATCATCTGGGGAACTTACCTTAATATTGGGTACTAATGACAACAGACTTTTAATAAAAGCTTCATCATTGGGTCCTCCAGCAACTACTAAAGGTAGATCGGGTTGCTTTTCTTGAAAATTTTGAATAATTTGACTCCAGCTTTTTGCTGGATAGATTCTTGCTTGACCCTTGGGGCTATCGCAATAACCAGAACCCCCATAAATCAAAACATAACCAGTCTCCTTAATTCCCAGTCTGATTTGTTCTTGGGTTGCCCAATCAATATCTGATTTAGGGACATTAACCGTCAATTCTGGACAAGGGGATTGAATACCCAAGCCTTTGAGCAAATCATGATACATATAAGCTAGATACTGTTCGGTTTTTACTGGCACTGTATTAGTGAGAAAAAACCCTGCATCAGCTTGAAAACCTATTCTTATGGGAATACCTGTCAGCCATAATATCAGACCCTTTGGCCAACTATTGTTAGTAGTAATGGCGACATCATATTCGCGATCGCGCAATTTACCTACCAAATTAGCCCAGTCCGCTAAACTGTTACGATCTTGATAATCAAATGGAACTACTTCATGAACTGACTTACTTACCCGGTAAGCGGCCTTTGACCGAGGTTCCACAACCACATCAATCTGAGCATCAGGGTAAATTCGCTTCAGGTCATCTAAGGTGGGAAAAAATAGAATTTGGTCGCCAATTCCGCCAGGGACAAGGGCTACTATTCGCATATTATTTTATTTACGCTTACTCGCTACTTATTTTAGGAGAATATAAGGGTTAAGGATGAAAATTCAGGGATAGGGAAATGGGCAGGGGTAATATAGTAAAAAAAATACATATTCCTCGGGTTCCATCATCACATTATCCATCATCAGATTACCCCTTATTTTGAAGATTGAGGAAAAATTGTGCATTTACTAATTCCAGCAGCTGGTATGGGGAAAAGAATGGGGAGTAACCG
>JASJCX010000333.1 GCA_030065255.1 Calothrix sp. MO_167.B42
TAGGTATTTGTAGGGTGCATTATGACGCTAGTCTAATGCACCGAAATCCCTATATAATGGTGCGTTGCGCTCCGCGACAACACACCCTACGTATATTTCAAAAATCAAATAGGAGTCCTATATCAACTCCTAACTCCTAACTCCTAATTCTTAACTCTTAATTCTTAACTTTTAACGTTGTGCCCAAATGCGAGTGGGTAAACCCCAAACGTAGATAAAACCTTCAGCAGCTTGATGGTTAAATTTATCATCTGCTCCATAGGTTGCTAAATCAGGAGTGTAAAGGGAATGTTGGGACTCACGCCCGACAATGGTAGCGTTACCCTTAAATAGTTTCACCCTTATATTCCCTGATACTCGCTCCTGGGTTTGCCCAATAAAGCCATCAAGGGCTGCTTTGAGGGGGCTATACCATAAACCGTTGTAAATGATTTGGCTGTATGTTTCTTCAATTCCCCGTTTGTAATGGGTGACATCTGCTGTTAAAGTCAAGCTTTCTAAATCTCGATGGGCTTGAATTAACACTACCATGGCTGGAGATTCGTAGATTTCCCGGGATTTAATCCCTACTAGGCGATTTTCTATCATGTCAATTCGCCCAACACCATGATTACCAGCTAATTTATTTAACTGGGTAATCAGTTCCACTGGATTTTTTGATGTACCGTTGAGGGCAGTGGGAATACCCTTGGTAAAACCAATATCAATATATTCTGGCTCATTTGGGGTATTAGCGATCGCTTTTGTCATTTCATAAATTTCCTCTGGTGGTTCCACCGTTGGATCTTCAAGAACGCCAGCTTCAATGCTACGAACCACTAGATTTTTGTCAATACTGTAAGGGGAAGATTTTTTCACCGGGGAAGGGATACCAAATCGTTCACCATAGGCAATGGTTTCTTCCCTACTCATACCCCATTCCCTGGCTGGTGCTAGTATTTTCAGGTGAGGATTGAGTGCTGCAACCGAGACATCAAACCGAACTTGGTCATTACCCTTACCAGTACAACCGTGGGCGATGGCATCAGCACCATATTTGTTTGCTGCTTCTACTAAGGCTTTAGCAATCAAAGGGCGAGCCAGGGCTGTTCCCAAGGGATAGCGTTGCTCATAAAGGGCATTTGCCTGAATTGCCGGAAAAACATATTCTTGAATGAAACTATCTTTAACATCCGCTATTAGGGATTCGCTAGCTCCTGATTTCAGTGCCTTTTCCCTAACTGCCTCTAATTCATCACCTTGACCTAAATCTGCTGCTAAGGTGATTACCTCTTCCACTCCCCATTCCTGTTTCAGGTAGGGAATACACACAGAAGTATCTACTCCACCAGAATATGCTAAGACAACCTTTTTGGCGCGACCCATTGGTAATTTCTAAATGTTGCAAAACGACGAATTGATATTATCCAATTAATCTCAGTAAATTCTCTTCCGTAATTATACTGGTTGATAATTTACAACCGTTTCTATGTATACTTTTGCAGTGTTTATTGGGATTTTTCAGTTATATTTTGAGGTCAGGAACTGCTGGAAATTCAGCCTTGTCTTAAGCTGGAGATGGGTAATAAATGTTGTGGGGTAAACTGTGTTTTTTAGTGTTGTAATTCCAACTTACAATCGTCAACCAATTTTAGCAAAATGTCTCCAGGCTTTAGAAGCCCAGGTGTTAGGTAAATCTAGTGTGGTTAGGGATTATGAGATTGTCTTAGTGGATGATGGTTCTGATGATGATACTTTGTCATGGTTGGAGATGTATAAAACACAGTTACCCCATGTACGTGTTTTTCAACAAAAACACCAAGGACCCGCCGCCGCCAGAAATTTAGGTGTTCAAAAGGCTCTCGGTGATAGAATTATTTTTATTGATAGCGATTTAGTGGTGACTGAAAATTTCCTCCAGGCCCACGCAGATGCATTGGTGGAGGGTGAGAAAAAATTAGGTAGCGATCGCTTTTTTACATATGGTGCTGTAATTAATACTTGTAATTTCAGTAATCCCACTGTCGAACCATATAAGGTTACAGATTTTTCCGCCGCTTTTTTTGCCACTGGTAATGTTGCTATTCCTAAGCATTGGTTAGAAAAAGCCGGGCTGTTTGACAACAGTTTTCAATTGTATGGATGGGAAGATTTAGAACTAGGGGTGCGACTGAAAAAATTAAGTTTACAACTGATTAAGTGTCCAGCCGCAGTTGGTTATCACTGGCATCCAGCTTTTAGTTTAAAGGAAATACCCAATTTAATTGATAAAGAAATTCAGCGGGGACGGATGGGGGTTTTGTTTTATCAAAAGCACCCGACATGGGAGGTGAGAATGATGATTCAAATGACTTGGTTACACCGTTTATTATGGGGGATTCTGTCTGTAAATGGATTGTTAAATGAACGGACAATGGCTCCTTTTTTACAATGGTTAATTGATTTAGGGAAACCCCAATTGGCCTTAGAAGTTGCTCGTATTTTTCTCAATTGGTATAACGTCAAGGGTGTGTATGAGGCCTATGGTGCGCTACGCGCAAGTAATAAGTAATAAGTAATAAGTAATACCCACGGTTCGCCCATTTGAAATCGAATTAGGAAAAATGCAGAACGAAATAATCAGAGTTTTAGCGTTTGATTTAAATTGTGAGCGCAAGGAAGCTTATTAATTTTGCCTCCAAATGCCACCAACAAAAAACCTAATTGACTCCAAATCCCTATTCTCACGTTATTTATCAATTTTTCTAAGTTCAAAAAAAAATGGGCGAACCGGAAGTAATAAGTTTATTGTTCATAGGTTTGGGATTTCAACAATGTCTTAACGTATATGAGTAGTGCTATACATAACTCTAGTGCTCCACCACATTAATTTTGAGGAATCGCGGGTGTGAGCGATCCCTCATAACTTATGTGGTGAACTAATAGGAATCAGAGAGCTTAACTTTTTGTAAATCTTGTAAAACTGCTGCTGCTGATTGGTAGCGATCGCTAAAATGATAGCTTACCATCTTATCTAAGATTGCCACTAATTCGGGACTAACTTTTGCCCATTGATGCCATTCCACACAACCAGTTTCTGCATTGGTTGGTAGTTCTTGGGGTGGTATACCCGTAACCGCTTGAATCCCAATCATGCCCAAGGCATAAATATCACTACATAAGCGGGGATGTCCGGCGAATTGTTCTGGTGGTGCATAACCCCGAGTACCAATAGCCACCGTTGCCAATTCTGTTTTTTCACTTGTGGGGGGTTGCATGGTTTTCACTGCACCAAAATCAATCAGAACCAGACTATTATCAGCTTCATTTCTAATAATATTACCAGGTTTTATATCCCGATGAATTACCCGATTTTCGTGTACAAAAACTAGTACTTGCAAAACTTCTTGCAACATTTGGATCGTAAATTGCTCTCCTTTTTTGTGACTTTTAGGAGGTAATTCATCGCTGAGAACTTGTCCTTGAATATATTGCTGAACTAGGTAAAATTCGTGGTTATCTTCAAAATATGCTAATAGAGATGGAATTTGATTGTGTTTGCCTAAAGCTTGTAAAATTTCTGCTTCTGTCTTAAATAATCTCCTCGCAACCTGTAAAAAATTTGTATCCCTCCGTGCTGGCATTAATTGTTTAACAACACATATGGGATTACCGGGAAGTTGGGTATCTGCTGCTAAATAAGTACATCCAAAGCCACCAGAACCAAGGACTTGATTGATTTTATAACGCCCTCCCAACAAAAAGTCTCCCGTTTGTTTTTCTTCTGTATCAAAATGATTATGGGTATCTTGAATCCCTGTATTAGAGTTTAGGAGGGTATTTAATTGCTCAATTGCTTCTTTTTGTTTCTCAACTTGCAAAATAATGATTTGGGAATCTTGCTGGGTGCGGTAGCTGGTATAACCCATTACTCCAATGCCGGTAAAGAGAAAGGCAAGGGCGGGGGGAATTACTGGTATCCAAAGTGCTTGGGAAACAGATAATATGCAAATACCTATTAAACTACCAAAGGCTACTGCTCCCACTATTGCCAGTGACAGGGGATGTCTCCAACGCCAGACAATCCCCGCGCCTAATAATGACCAGCCATAGATCCAGAGAATTTCTCCCCATTCGGACCAATATCGAATTAGCGATCGCCCATCTAGTACAGAGCTAAGTAGTTGACTGACTATTTGAGTATGAATCAATACTGCTGGCATTCTCGCAGGTTGTTTTGGATCGGCACTGTAGGGTGTATAAAAACCAGGATGAATGCTAGTAGCAATGGTACCAATAATTACTAACTTATCTTTGAATATTTCTGGTCGAACCTGATTTTTAAGTACTTGGGTGAGGGTGACAGTGCGGGCCAATTGATTGGGTTGGCGGTAATTTAATAATATTTGATAACCTGCCGCATCTAAATCTTTGTAACTACCAGAATTGGGTGTTAATGAAGGAAAGATGGTTTTTCCAAGCTGAAAATATTCAGTTTTTTGATTAAAATTGTAATCAATATTTTGTTTTTTTAAATAATCAATTGCGAGTAGAGAAGCAAAAGAAAAATTAGTGTTACATTTCTCATCTCTGGATTCAGCAAATAATAAGACACGACGCAGAATCCCATCTTCATCGGTCATGACATCACTAAAGCCAATATTTTGCATAGGAAAATTAGCTGGTGGTGCAATTTCTGGATTTTTAATCGTGCTCATTTTGCACAACCCGATCAACTTTTGGGGATTTTTCAATCCCACAGCAAAGTTTTTTTGCCCTGGACGATAAATATTTAAACCAATTACCCTTGGTTGAAAAGACTCGATTTTTACCAATAATTGATTTATGGTTTTATTTGGCAATGGCCACCCTGTTGTGGTTAAATCTGCTTCATTAATGGTAACTAGGACAATACGGGAGTCTGGCTGTTCTTGAGCAACCATACGTAACATTCGATCGTAGGCATTTAACTCCCATGATTTCAACCACTTAAATTCACGAGCACCCAAAATTGCAGCACTAATACCCACACTAGCAATGAGAATTGCTAGTAGCCAATTCTTGCCATCACCCTGTGGACGGCTCACTTGAGGAACGTCCCTAGCACTTTTGTTTTTGACCAAATTGCCATAGAATTTTTGTAGTAGTCCACTCATGGCGACTTTTCGACTTTAGCCTGAACTGGGTAGATGTTTTCATTTTTATATCGTGGTTTTTATTTTAGTTCTATAATATTTTTTTGAGATAAGATTCTATCCTATTGATAACACCACAGATTTACTTTGTATCGCATTCAACCGAGAATCATTTTATTTATGGCAATACAAGACTATAGTTCACTATAACAACCTTAGTTTCTCATGGATAATGATTTCTTTTAAGGTAACGCTGAATGATGAATCACCCCAGTAATGGCAGATAAATTTCCTATAATTGAAGTTCCACCCCTTGCCCCTGAGTCTTTAGAGGAGATGGGAACCAAAGAAAAGTTCTGGTTTACTTCTGGGAATGAACGCCGTTATTTATACAAGAAAGCCAGACCAAACACGGGGGAAGATTGGGCAGAGAAAATGGCATCACAGTTGTGCGAGTTACTTGGGTTGCCTCATGCTGAATATGAACTGGCGATATTCAACTCGGAACGCGGTACTGTCTCACCATCATTTTTACCTGAAGGAGGCAGCCTTGTATTGGGTAATGAGATTCTTGCTCCCTTTGTACCGGATTATCCAAAAGAAAAATCTTTTAAGGTGTCTCAACACACATTAGAGAACATTTTTACAGCCTTAACACAGACTTCTGTTAATCTACCAGTTAATTGGACACCGCCAAACAGTATCACAACTGCTGCACAGACGTTTGTTGGATACTTACTTTTGGATGCTTGGATTGGAAACAGTGACCGACATCATGAAAACTGGGCATTCATCAGTTTGAGTGGCAAAATTTTTCTGGCACCAACTTATGACCATGCTTCTAGTATGGGGAGGGAGATGCTAGATAGCAAAAGACTTTTGAAACTGAAGAACAAGACCGTCAAAGGGTATGCACAAAAATGTACTTCTGCAATTTATGCTAATGTTGGAGACAAAAAACCCCTCAAAACCTTTGATGTTTTTTGTGAAGCACAACAGTGCTATGCAAATGCTGCCAGTGTATGGTTAGACAATCTCGCCCAGGTGTCCAGCAATGATATTTTAGAGCTTTTTGAACGTATTCCCTCAAAATGGATATCACAAACAGCAATTGAATTTGCACATTATATATTGGCATTAAATCAAAGCAGGCTGCTAACCCTGCGGGACACTCAACCATGACAACACTGTTTTTAGCTTGGCAAGATCCAAATAGTCGCTCTTGGTTCCCCATTGGGCGGTTAAGGTTTGATGGGGAAAAATACCAGTTTGTTTATACCCACGGTGCAAAAAAAGCTACTGAACACTGTGGATTTCAACCTCTGCTTTCATTCCCCGATTTGAACAAGGTATACACATCCATTGAATTGTTTCCCTTGTTCTCTAATCGATTAATGCGACCTTCTCGCCCAGAATACAAGCATTTTATACAGTGGTTAAACATTCCTCAACATGAAGACGATCCTATCGCTATCCTTGCTCGTAGTGGTGGGCGTAAAGTTACAGATAATTTGGAAGTATTTCCCAGCCCCGAACCTGATGAGAATGGGTTGTATCATATTCACTTTTTTGTACATGGGCTGCGGCATCTGTCACAATGTGCTATTGACCGTATTCATCGCCTCAAACCTGGGGAAAAGTTATGGTTAGCTCATGAATTTCAAAATCCATACGACCCAGATGCATTGACTTTAAACACGGAAGACCATCATATTGTAGGTTATTGCCCCCGTTATCTTGTGCATGACGCTTTGGAAGTGGTGCGACGAAATCCCAAAGTCGTATATGTGCATGTTGAACGGATAAATCCGGCTCCAACACCCCTCCAGCTTCGTTTGTTGTGTAATATGACTGCTGAATGGCACGAGGATTTTATTCCATTTTCTAGTGAGGAATATCAGCCGATTGTGCCTGTGTTGTTGCAAACATCCTCAGATTGAGAATGTGAGATTAAGAACGTGGCATTGCATAATTGGGGGATGAATTGGCGGTTGAAACCATAAGCTGATAAAACTGACATGAGAATATGAGCCTGAGCCATGTATACTAGGCAACTATGGCGCTATGAGTCTTGACGAGTTACGTTTAGATATGTTGCGTCTCACTGAGACAACGTAGATGTTGAAGTTATCAGTGCTACAGCAATAATGAAATTATCATGTCAACAACAAGACCATCAGTTAGAGCTACCGATATTGCTGAATATATTCGTTATCAATCCTGCGATCGCCGATTTAAGTTAAAATTTAATGATTACGAACTTGCTAAACAAATTCCCTTCTC
>JASJCX010000026.1 GCA_030065255.1 Calothrix sp. MO_167.B42
CCCAAATTTGTCCATGAAGATTGCCAAAATACCTATAACGGTAAAGTGGTTTATGGTAAGGATGCATTCTCCGACTTGCATTTCATGGATAAACTCATGCCAGCAAAATCCGCCCAACAGTGGGATGATATTCAAGGATTCTTGGGAGAGTTTGCCGAAGCAGAACCCACAAATGGCCATAAATCAGCAGGGGAAGATAAGCAAGAGAAGGAAAAACCAGCAGAACCACAGGTAATTGATACTCGTCGTTCCGAAGCCGTTGACATTGATACCGAACGTCCCACCCCACCATTCTGGGGAACCAAGTTACTCCAACCAGAGGACATTTCCTTGGAAGAGTTATTCTGGTACTTGGATTTACAGGCCTTAGTTGCGGGACAGTGGCAGTTTAGAAAACCAAAAGACCAATCCAAGGAAGAGTATCAAGGTTTCTTACAGGAGAAAGTATATCCCATCTTGGAAAATTGGAAGCAACGGGTAATTGAGGAAAACTTATTGCATCCCCAGGTAATTTATGGATATTTTCCTTGTCAATCTGAGGGGAATACTCTGTATATATATAACCACAAAGATCCAAATGCCAAGGAAGTAGTTACCAGTTTTGAGTTTCCCCGTCAAAAGTCCCTGCGGAGGTTGTGTATTGCCGATTTCTTTGCACCGAAGGAATCTGGGGTGATTGATGTATTTCCCATGCAAGCGGTGACGGTGGGTGAAATTGCTACGGAGTTCGCCCAAAAGTTATTTGCCGATAATTCATACACAGATTATCTGTATTTCCACGGTATAGCCGTACAAGTCGCTGAGGCCTTAGCCGAGTGGACACATACTAGAATCCGCCGGGAATTGGGCTTTGGAGCAGAAGATCCGGATAATATTCGGGATATGTTGGCCCAGAGGTATCGGGGTTCCCGGTATAGTTTTGGTTATCCAGCTTGTCCCAATATTCAGGATCAGTATAAGCAGTTGGAGTTGTTGGACACTGAGCGGATTAAGATGTATATGGATGAAAGCGAGCAGTTGTACCCAGAACAGTCTACGACGGCGATTATTACTTATCACCCCGTAGCTAAGTACTTTAGCGCGTAACATCACCCTCGCTTTTTGCGATGCAAAAATCTTTCCCTCGACCTATTAAGGATACTGCTGGCGATTCAGGGGTGATACCCCTGATGAGGAACCATCTATTTTACAATTTAACGCTTTTGTAGAAAGCTCAAGCAATGGTGCGCTGTTCCAGCGCACCGAGCGCCAAGACAATTTTGCCCAAAACACAACTCCAAGAGTTTGGACATAGAAATATTCGATTTTCTTCAGCAATTAAATAAGCGCAGATTCAGTACGAAGTGAAGCCAAAGCAGTGATGCGAGTTCTGGCTTTAGTCAGATAATTTGACCAGTTAAAAAAACGCATCAAGTTGATTGCACAGGCGGTAGCAACATGCTGTAAATGTGTTTTTGCTAGTCCAAAATACCGGGTGCGCCGTAAATCAAATTGACGTACACCTTGAGAAATGGTACCCTCAATCCCAGCTCTTAAATGGTACTTTATAAGCACAATCGACATAATGCTCACTTGGTAATAATCCTTTATTTGCTAGTTGAGCGTGAATCGCTGATGTGATATTTCCATCTGGGATTATTGCTGTTGTTGTTTCGACGTTCGTAATTAAATTTGGCGTTTCCTCATCACAGGTTTCTGTTAAATGAACGTTATATCCCGTCCAATTTGTATTTCTTTTAGTACCATTACGTGCATCAATATCATAGGGCGATTCAATACAAATTGAGTTTGGTGGTAATCTAGTTGCAGCTTTTTGTCGCCAAATCAGTTTTTGATTGATAAATGCATACTGTTGAACCCAGACTTTTCTGAGTATTTCCACACTTTTTAATGTTCGTAAGTTGATTGATCGCTTTATAGCAAATGCTGTAGATGAATTTCTCAATGATGAAGAAAATTATGAGGAGAATTTTGAAGATTCGAGTATTAGCACCAGAGATTATCTAGACATGATTGGACTAGAACATTTTCCGGACGGATGGGCACCTGGGGATGACGACGACTAATCAGTAGAGGTATTTTTGCTCGTAACTTTACGGAATTAAATTTTTGTAATTGTCAAAAGACAGCTTGTCAAACATTGCGTATTTTTACGTTTACGTGCAAATGTAAAACTGAACACTAAAAGTCAAGTTAAATTGCATGTATAACTTTTTCATAATATGATTTTTGCAGGTTACTTATGCAGCTTCTGGAAATACCTAGTATAGTAGCGATCGCTGGTGAAAATGCAGTTCATATTTCTCAATTACCAGAGATATGGCAAGATATAGCTAGGGGAAAGGCAAATGTAGGGCTTAGTAATCCCCAGAACTATGTTGAAATGGCACAGTTGTTCCAATATAAGTTGGAGCATGGTGATGTAGACTTATTTAGTGAACGTCCAGAATTAGCCCACCTCAAGTCATCATTTTCCCAATTATTCGGGCAGTTAGCCAGGGAAACACTGGAATTCTACGGACAGGATTTTCAAATTCACAACTATCCCAACTTTGAGAAAATTCTTCGTGATGTTGAATTAAAGGGGGTAGGGTATGAAAATGACGTGAAAGTCGCCCGCATCGGTATAGATTTATTTCAAGAGTTTGGTTATGAACTTCCTGCAAGCTTCTACCAAGTGCATTTAGCCCCCATTTACCGCGAGCATGTGTTTGAAGAGCGAGCCTTACGGTTTGATAAGCGCGATATAGAACACAAGCGTTCCTGGGATGCTGTGCTTCATGCTGGTAAGGTTTTTGCGATGCAGATGAAGGTGCAGAGTATTGCTTCCCAATATGGCTTTACTTATCAACATGGTTGCGGTTGTAATTCCCACCTATCTTCTATTGATACATCCCGTGGGGAATTTGCCTATGAATTAAGCCCCGAAAAACGGCAAAGATGGATTCGCAGTTTTATTTGGACTGCTTGGTATGAGTATGCTTTCTTTCCAATTGTGCCCAATACCAAGTATTTAGTTTGAAAATAGTTAGGAGTTGACGGTTGACAGTTGACGGTTGATGGTTGGTTATTTTATCTCTTCTTTCCCTCTTTCACTCCATCACTCCTTCCCTCCATCACTCCTTCCCCTTTCTCCGTTGATGTGGAAAATCTAGTAGTAATCATAATTGTAAAGAAAATATTAACAAGCGTATCGGCTCACACAGACAAGAGCTAAAAAATGAAATACTAGAACTTGTTTTTTTGCCAACAAACTAATAAGATATTAATAGTAGTTGGGTATACAGAAACCTTAATTTTTAGTTAAAAACTTAATATTTACGTGGATGTGAGTACATATTAAGTTATGCAAAAAAAAGTTGCTCAATGTTATGCAAAGATTGATGGGCAATGGGTTTAGTGGTGAGTACATAAATGCCTAATCCTAACCCTAAAAATACTAGTACCCCTACCCTATAAATACCAGTACCCTGCACCCAAAGAAAGTTTTAAGTTCCTGTTGTGTATGGGTTTAAAGCTGGTGAGTACAACTTTAATAAAT
This sequence comes from Calothrix sp. MO_167.B42, assembly GCA_030065255.1. Classification (GTDB taxonomy): domain Bacteria; phylum Cyanobacteriota; class Cyanobacteriia; order Cyanobacteriales; family Nostocaceae; genus Calothrix_A. The sequence goes on from JASJCX010000026.1 coordinate 3,542, forward strand.
TTAATAAAATCAATAGCGATCGCTGTCCTTGTCTGCTTGAGAGCCGCCTGATATAAGCAGAAAAATACAAATGGTTCTTTTCACCAGACAGTAGGGATGCAACAAACCTTAAATCGCACTAGGAATTCAACAATAGCAGAAACGCCGACTGGTGCAAAGACTAAAATCGGAAAATCTTCCTTTTTTAGTATTTTTTTGCAGCTCATTTGGAGTGATTTTCAAATTATCTTTGAGCGCGATCCGGCTGCACGTAATTGGTTGGAGGTACTATTTTGTTACCCTGGCTTACATGCACTGTGGTTCCATCGTCTGGCTCACTCTTTATATTGCTGTGGAGTAGGTTTCTTTCCTCGCCTGATTTCCCATTTGGCCCGATTTTTCACAGGAATTGAAATTCATCCAGGAGCAAAAATTGGTAAGGGTGTGTTTATTGACCACGGTATGGGTGTTGTGATTGGCGAAACTGCCGTGGTTGGAGACTATTCCCTAATATACCAAGGTGTGACCCTGGGAGGAACGGGTAAGGAAAGTGGTAAGCGCCATCCCACCCTTGGCCAACATACGGTGGTGGGAGCAGGAGCAAAAGTTTTAGGAAATCTGGAAATTGGCGATCGCGTCCGCATTGGTGCTGGTTCTGTGGTACTGCGGAATGTCCCTGCTGATTCTACAGTGGTGGGGATTCCCGGTCGAGTTGTTTCCCGTCGCCAGCAAGAGCGTCTTTCTCCCCTAGAACATGGCAAACTTCCCGATGTGGAAGCTAATGTGATTCGTTCTTTAATCTCCCGCATTGAGCATCTAGAACAACAGATACATACCCTTACCCATGATGGCAAGGAGCAACAAATTTACCCCAAGGAACATTAATCGTGTCTCAAATTTGTAATTCTCACAACCAGGTGCAAATAATAGATATTCCCATTAGCGATCGCTGGCAAATTTATCATCGTCTCCAAGAATTGCAGATTCGGTGTTGGTGTCCTGTTGATGGTTCTTTGCGAGTACAAGCTAGGAGTTATATCGACGTTATTCTCATTCGCAGTACAGTCATGCAATTTACAGCTAGTCGCCAAGAATTAATTAATTTGTTGGCAAGATGTTGGGAATTGTAATCACTTATCACTTGAGAGTAGAACCATGGTTTAATTACTCCATATTTAGCACCCAATGGTTCCTGATTTGAGGTGAGTAGTACGGGGAGTGAACCAGGGGAACAGAAATTATGAATTTTTCTGCATAAATTGTTAATTAAATTCATATAAAAAAGTAGGTAAATTAGCTGTTACCAGTTGTAGCTAACACTAATTATATCAAGTATGGGTTCTATACTTTCCTAATAGCTTATTAGAAAGATATATAGCCTAATTTACCTGAATATTCTCTAAATTTATTCATTATCAAAATAGAGAAGATTCACAAAGACTAAAACAAGCAAAATTACGAGATTAATTGTCCCTTGCTACAGAAGTTAAACCTACTATGATGGTAACCTATCTCAGCGATCCAAAATTTCTCTATTTTTTACAGCACGAGCTAGAGCTACCCAGGGAAAATATAGCTGTAGCAATGAAGAAGAAGGAATTGAGTGATGGTCCCCTACCAATGCTGCTCTGGCAGTATGGTTTAATTTCTTTAGAACAGCTAGAAAGAATTTTTGATTGGTTAGAAGACCATAACTAATTGGTTTCTTTCCCAAGATATTGAGACTTAATCGGAATTTTGCTGCCACACATAATTCTTATCACAAAGGTCGTCTGTCATGATTTCTACTTTTTTTGCTGGACTGGGCATATTACTATTCTTAGGAGTTGCAAACGCTTACATCAGTTACCTATTGTTTGTCGATCAAACACAAATTGGCAAAAATAATTCTTAATTGCTGCTATTTGGAACTTAATCTCATGGGGATGGGTTCTAGGGGATTGGTAATTGGTCAGAAAATGAAAAATTGACCATAAAAATGCCAAAATTTTCATTTTGAATGATGCCATGACCCATTAACATTACCAATGCCATACGAGGAATTTTTGATATGTATTCACTTCTAATTAATGACACTACACTGCGGGATGGCGAACAAGCAGCAGGTGTGGCATTTAACTTACAAGAAAAAGTAGCGATCGCCAAATTTTTGGATGGAATTGGCGTTCATGAATTGGAAGTCGGGATTCCAGCCATGGGTATGGAAGAAACACGAGCCATTACCGCGATTGCAAACTTGGATCTTGAAGCAAAACTGCTCGGTTGGAATCGGGCTGTCATCTCTGACATTAAAGCTTCCATCGCTTGCGGTTTGAAGCGAGTACATATTTGCATTCCCGTTTCTGGAATCCAAATTGCTGCTAAGTTTCATGGTCAATGGCGCATCACCCTGCAACAGCTCAAGGATAGTATCAGCTTTGCTTTAGATAGTGGTCTTTGGGTCGCAGTGGGAGGGGAAGATGCTTCTAGGGCCGACGAACACTTCTTACAGGATGTCGCCATGTATGCCCAAGAATGGGGGGCTTCCAGGTTCCGTTTTTGTGACACCGTGGGCATTCTCGACCCCTTTGCTACCTATGGCAAAATCAAACGACTGGTCATGAGCTTATCTATACCAGTGGAAATTCACACCCATAATGACTTTGGTTTAGCCACAGCTAACGCCTTAGCAGGTATTAGGGCTGGGGCAGTATCAGTAAATACAACAGTCAACGGTTTGGGTGAAAGAGCCGGGAACGCAGCTTTAGAAGAAGTAGTCATGGCCCTTAAGCGCATCTACCATATGGATGTGGGTATTGATACACCCCGTTTATTGGAACTATCCCGATTGGTGGGAGCAGCTTCCGGATGTAATGTACCACCTTGGAAAGCGATCGTGGGAGACAATACCTTTGCCCACGAGTCTGGAATCCACGCCCACGGTATCTTACAGAATCCTAGTACTTACGAACCATTTGCCCCTGAAGAAGTTGGTTGGGAAAGAAGTTTAGTACTGGGCAAACATTCAGGCCGCCATTTGTTGTCTAATCTGTTACAAAAGCATGGTATTATTCTTAACGCCAAAGAAACCCAAGTAGTATTAGACGCAGTACGCCACGAATCAATTAAGAAAAAACGCAGCCTGACTACCCAAGAGCTATTGAATTTAGTAATGGAGCAGAGATATTCCCATGCGATTGGATGAATTGGAGCTAAACCAACCGCCACATTTTGAAATTGGTGAAAAAGTAAAGGTACGCAAGCTGCTGAAAAATGATGGTACTTTCCCTGGTCAAGAAATAGGGAAAGTACTAGCAAAGGTTGGTGATGTTGGTTACATTGTCAGCATTGGTACTTATTTGCAAAAAGCTTATATTTATGCGGTGCATTTCCTCGAAACAGGCTTTGTTGTCGGTTGTCGAAAATACGAATTAGAGTCACTTGATTACATAGATGAGGAGGAAGATTCATGAAAATTATGTTACGCCAAAATGCAGCCGGACATTTACTAGCTTATGTGCCTAAAAAAGATTTGGAAGAAGAGGTAGTGAAGCAAACAGATACAGCCGATGGGAAAGTTTTGACTCTTGCCAATGGTTGGGAATTAGCATTTCCAAATATGCCAGATCCTTTAAAATTACCCCTAACTTTAGAAGCTAAACGTCTCGCCTAAAAGATGCCGGGGGGAGTGGAGAATTAAGGGTTATCTCTAAATTCAAAGCTTTTCCCAAAAACTTCACTCAAATATTCAGTACCAACAAATAGATAATTCAAAAATGGGAAAAAAATACCTGAAACTATCAGAATTCACAATTGAAGGTAAATTTCTGGGGCTATTGTCAAATAAACGCCAAAAAAATAGCCATTTACAATTACAAATTGAATCTGGGGATGTAGAAATTAAACTACCTAAAAATCTACGTCCTCAGACGAGTGAAGATTTGATGATTGGAGGAGATATTCGAGTTTTAGGTGTTAGTAAATTACATACAAAAACTAGGAAAATTAAATTAAAAGCCCATCAAATATTATCTATCTCTGATGACAATCATCAACAACAAATAAACCCCGTAAATAAAGCAAAAATTTTAGTATGTCAAAAGTCTAGTTGTCGCAAAAGGGGTGGCAAAGGCTTTTTATCAGAAATAGAAAAAACTTTATGCGATCGCGGCTTGAAAGAATTGGTCGATATTGAACATACAGGCTGTTTAAAACACTGCCATGGTGCTCCCAGTTGCGTATTTCAGGTGGGGAAAAAGCAGTATAAAAAAATGCACCCAGAAGCGATCGTTAAGATTCTACTCCAAGAAAAGAACTCCCATAGTTCCCCAGAAACAAATCACTGTTCAAAGAACAATATCAGTTAAATTTTTTTAGTTGTAAACGCCTTATGTGAATTAGAAGCTGGAACAATGTATTCTCGTTCATATAGTTAATGAATTTTTACTTGCATAAGGCGTTATAACTAAGATTAGAGAACACCAAAAAATAAATTATCCCCGAAAGTGGTTTAGGCATCCGGAACCTGCCTGCTGATATGGACGGGCTAGAAGCCCATCCCACAATCAAAAATGGGACAGATGGGTAGAGGGCACAGGGACACGGCGATTTCAGTTATCAGTTGTAGCACTACGTATATACGTTAAAACGTTGTTGAACTCCCAAACCTATGAACAGTAAACTTATTACTTATTACTTATTACTTAATTCTTGAATAAGGTGCTAAAGCAAAGTTTTTATTCTCAGCCAAGAGAAAGCAGTCGCAGAGGTTAAGCAATTCAACCTCAGTCTGTGTCTTTCGCATTAGTCGCAGAAAATGGCCTTCACTATCAACCAACAGAGCAATATAATTGAGGAACCTTTTCAAGTAGCCCACCCGCGCTCGTGCTGGCATAGCTGCTGAATTAGGGGTTTGTCGTAAGCGATCAATATAGTTACGTACTTCTACCAGAGGAACAGGTATAATTGGTTCTCCTCGCAAAGCCTGGCGAATTTGCTGAAAAATCCACGGATTTGCGATCGCCCAACGTCCCACCATCACACCAGCCGCCCCCGTTTGAGCAAGCACTTCCAGGGCAGTTGTGGCAGAGTTGATATTACCATTGGCAAGTACGGGACAATCAACCCGCTTCACCGCTTCCGCAATCAAATCATACTTAACTTCTCCGTGATACATATCCTTCACCGTGCGGCCATGCAAACTGAGTAAATCAATGCTGTGGCGGGCAATTATATCTAAAATTTCATAAAAAGTATCCGTATTGTCAAAGCCCACGCGCATCTTCACAGTTAAAGGTCGATCGTTGACTATAGAACGCAACTCTGCCAAAATCCGCTCCACTTTTTCCGGTTCTCGCAGTAATCCACCCCCAACATTTTTGCGATAAACCCTCGGTGCTGGACAACCCATATTCAAATCAACCCCAGCGATATTATAGCGACACAGCTCCTTGGTTGTTCTCACCAGGTCTGGAATACTTTCCCCAATCATTTGAGCAAAAACCGGGCGGCCTGTGTCGTTTTCGGTGATTGATGCTAAAATGCGGCGATTGAGGCGCGAGGTATCATTTACGCGAAAATACTCAGTAAAAAAGTAATCAGGACTACCGTAATGAGCAATGACTTTCATAAACCAGAGGTTGGTTACATCCTGCATGGGGGCAAGAGCCGTGAGGGGTAAGTCTGGATGGGGTGATTGGGGCAGGGATACTTGGGACATAATGCACTTGCTTTTGGGGGTTAAGGAATTGTAGCAAAGTACCAGGGGAAGCGATAAGCCAGAAACTTAACGCTGCACATATCGCTCCCATATTTCAAATGAATATTTAGAGAAAGGTTATAGGCTATAATGAAAAAACAATATTCATAAGCCTCTAATCAAGACGAGTAGAAGATTCAGAGAGTTTAACAGACAAAAAACAACAATATAAAGTAATATAAATACAACAAAAACTAAAAGTCCACTAGTATATAGAATCACACTAGAGACAGAAAAATGCCAAGTGATATCATTAAAGACATTTCTTTTGAAAAAATAAATGAAATAACAAAAACAATTTTGATCAAAGAAGATTTAGAAAGACTGATAAAACATCATACTAACGACAGAATAAATTTTAAGGAAGAATATCACGAAGTAATTGCAGTTTTAGAAAACATCAAAAAAATCGAAAACGTTACAGAAAAAGGAGAACTTTTAAATGAAGCACAAAATAAAATAAGAACCATTACAAAAAAATATGCAAATTCTATTTTAGAAACCACTTACGAAACCCTAGAAGAAACAGCTAATACACTACAACAATACAGCACATTATTTATAGAAAGTTCAAAAATAAAAGAAGCTTTAAAAGAAGATAGCAAGTTTAAAGTTCTAAAACAGTGGACTGAATGGATGGAACTGCTTGCTGAAATTATTGAGAATAACAAGGAGACATTGGAATATAATGAAATTATTGAACTAAAGAAGTTAGTAGAAGCAATAATTTCTGTAACTTTCATAAAACATAAGAACGAAACAAGAAAAAATAAGCTAAAAAAAGAACTAAGGTACACTGCAAGTTTTATATTAAATATAATCGAGAGTTGTAAACCAGAAAACTCTTGGAAACTAGTGATTGGCAAAAAAACATACGAAGAACTCCTCAGAGAGAGTCAAGCCAAAATAGAATTAATCGATGATTTAGAACCAACAACAGAAGATGAGCTAAAACAACAGATAGATACATTTGAATATCTTCAAGAAAAACTAAACTGGAAAATAGATTAGTATATAATTACTCATTAAACACATCTACCAAGATGCCATTTATACTACTAGATTCACAACCACTATCACTGATAACCAATCCAAGGGATTCTCAAAAATCTCTAGGTTGCAAAAATAAGATCAAAAAACTAATTCGCAATAACATTCTAGTAGTAGTGCCAGAAATAATAGATTATGAACTACGTAGAACTTTAATATGTGGAGAAGAAATTACAGGAATCAAAAATCTAAATAGATTAGGAGACATGGGCATCGTATATATGCCTATCAATACAGAAATCATGAACAAAGCATCAGAGCTATGGGCATGGGCAAGAAGAACAGGACAATCAACAGCTCACAAAGAAAAAATAGATATAGACGTTATCCTAGCAGCACAAGCTATAATATTAGCAAAACAAACACAAGAATATACAATAGTAGCAACTTCTAATGTCAGTGACATCCAAAGATATACATACGCAAAAAAATTAGAAGATATAGAACTAGAAGATTTAAAAAAAACAAATAATACAAGAGTGCTAACTCAGAATAAGCTTAAATAAAATAATAATTAATTGTCACATTCTCTCTTTATTTTGGTAGGTTATCTACTTCTAATATAGTTAATACTTTTAACCAGGCGATTGCTCCTCACTCCTTCTCACCTACTCCATTATCAACCCTTGCATCAACTTTTCCCAACTCCTGTAGGCAAGGTTTATTTAAAAAGCTTATTTAAATTATATTCCAGCTGGGTATTAAAAATTCTCCTTGCAACCCTGCCTCATCCCAATTATTCTCGAATGGGATACTTTTCTTTGTATATTTTTTGTTTTGGTGCTCAAGTCTTCAATTTACTAGCTGAAAGTCATAGATGTATTGTGACATAGCAGCCAAGAAATTATTTCCTCCCAACCCCTTGACAAAACCATCTACCTACTAGTAGATTAAATGTATGACAACAACTGATACCCGGACTCAAATTCTGGACACGGCTCAAGAACTGATTCAGAAAGTCGGATTAAATGCCATGAGCTATGCTGATATCAGCACTGCTGTAGGTATTCGCAAAGCTAGCATCCACTACCATTTTCCCACCAAGGATGATTTGGTAGTAGCCTTGTTAGACAGACACAGTCCTTGCTTCTTTCGGTTTTTTGATGCCATCCTGGATTCCCCTGAATCCCCAGAAATCAAATTACGCAACTACTGTGGGCTATTTGAAACTACTCTCAGCAGTGGTAAGCAAGACAAAGCCTGTTTGTATGGAATGCTAGGAGCAGAGATGAAAACCTTGAATTCTCCCCTGATTTCACAAGTAGTTCAATTTTACCGCGATAATCAAACCCGGTTAATACAACTACTGCAACAGGGAAGAGAAACTGGAGATTTTAAGTTTCCTGGCAAGGTGGAATCCATGGCAATGGTAATTTTCTCTATGCTAGAGGGAGGATTGCTGGTTGCCCGTGCTGATGGTGGTGTAGCTCAGTTTCGAGAGATGGTTGAGCAATTAATACAGGTTGTCAAAGGATAATTTTTTTTACCCAATCAACTACCTACTAGTAGATAAACGAGAAGAAATAATCATGGAATTTCAGAATCAAGTGGTATTAGTTACTGGTGGCGGAACAGGTATTGGCAAGGAAGTTGCACGTCGTTTCTTAGCCGAGGGTGGAAAAGTAGTTATAAATGGCCGTCGCCAGGAAATTTTGTCGGCCGCTGCAAGAGAACTCGATCCATCTGGGGAAAAACTGGCAACTGTGGCTGGTAATATTGGTAAAGTGGAAACCGCTCACAGATTAGTTCAAACTGCTGTTGAACGGTTTGGTAGCGTGGATATTCTGATCAACAATGCAGGGATATTTAAACCCACTCCCTTTTTAGAGCATACAGAATTGGACTTCGATCGCTACATCAACACCATTCTCAAAGGTACCTTTTTCCCGGCACAATTAGCAATTCCTCAGATGATTAAACAAGGTAAAGGAGCCATTGTCAATGTGGGTTCCATGTGGGCAAATCAGGCCATTGGAGCAACTCCATCTAGTGCTTACTCCGCAGCAAAAGCCGGGGTTCACGCCTTAACTCGCAATTTAGCAATTGAATTTGCTACACATAGAATACGTATTAATACTGTGGCTCCGGCGGTGGTAGAAACCCCTGTATATGGCACCTTTTTATCCCCCGAACAGGTGCAAGAAGTACTACCAAGTTTTAACAGCTTTCATCCCCTGGAACGCAACGGGCAGCCTGAAGACGTGGTAGAGGCAATTTTGTATTTAGCAAGCGAACGCGCCAGTTGGATTACAGGGGCAATTCTTCCCGTTGATGGCGGGGTTACGGCTGGTCGTCAAGCAGCTTAGGTGTATAATTTTACCTTTGTTTTACTTAATGAGGAGGAGAAAACCATGGCTAGACAATTTACCAACATTGCTTTTACCGATGGGGTGAAGGAAACACAACTGCATTACGGCTCCCGCTCAATTTACGAAAATTACCTCAAGAAAGGGGTATCTGAAGATATCTTAACTGCCAAAGAAACTGATTTCATTGCTGCACGGGATAGTTTTTACATGGGAACCGTCAGTAGTAATGGTTGGCCCTATGTGCAGTTTCGTGGAGGACCAAAGGGTTTTTTGCGGGTTTTGGACGAGAAAACTTTGGGTTTTGTGGATTTCAAAGGTAACTTACAATACTTGAGCGTTGGTAACTTGTCTGAAAATGACCGTGTTTTTCTCTTCCTGATGGACTATCCTAATCGGCGGCGATTGAAAATTTGGGGACGGGCTCAGGTAGTAGATGATAACCCAGAATTGATGGAGCAGTTAGCTGATGCTGATTACCATGCAGAGCGGGAAAAGGTGATTCTGATTCAGGTAGAAGCATTTGACTGGAATTGTCCCCAACATATTCCCATTCGTTATTCCCAAGCAGAAGTAGATGAAATGATGGCTCCCCTAAATGCTCGCATTCAGCAATTAGAGAGTCAATTAGCTAAGTTTTCTCAATAACTATGCTTTGTCCCATTAAATTTGCTGGATAAATTAAATATCTCTATTTCTCTTCTTTCTTCCTTCCTTAGCGCCCTTTGTGTCTAAAGCCCTAGCCCTTTCAGGGCGGCTACGCCAACGGGCATGGCTAAGTGCAAAGCACACGCTGCGCGTTAACGTAGTTCCTCTGTAAGAGGCACGCTAATGCGGTTAATTATTTCAAATCAATAATCAGGAGATTAGAACCATGACTAATACAGTACTACACAAAACAATCGAGATTGATGGTTTGCATATTTTCTACCGAGAAGCTGGAGACAAAAATAACCCGACAATATTACTATTGCACGGTTTCCCTACTTCCTCTCATATGTTCCGCAACCTAATTCCAGCCCTAGCAAATGAATTTCACTTGATTGCTCCAGATTATCCTGGTTTTGGTGCAAGTTCTATGCCCCATGTAGATGAATTTGAATATAGCTTTGATAAGTTAGCACAGATAATCGAAAAGTTTGTTAGCAAACTAGACTTGCAGAAATATTTCCTGTACCTTATGGACTATGGCGCACCAGTTGGTTATCGTTTGGCGAGTAAATATCCCGAGAAGGTATTGGGGCTAATTGTACAAAATGGTAACGCCTATGATGAAGGATTGCGGGAGTTCTGGAATCCCCTCAAAGCATATTGGCAAGATAAAACTCCAGAAAATGCTAAAGTCCTGGCGGATAACTTCTTAACCTTAGCAGCGACGAAATGGCAGTATACTAACGGTGTTCGTGATGTAGAAACAATTTCCCCAGATAACTGGTTCCATGACCAATATTTACTAGATCGTCCTGGAAATCAAGAAATCCAATTAGAATTATTTTACAGCTATAGTACCAATCCTCCTTTATATCCCCAGTGGCAAGAATATTTCCGCAAGTATCAACCGCCAACCCTGGTAGTTTGGGGTAAGGGAGATTACATCTTTCCAGAAGAAGGCGCACATCCATACAAACGGGATCTGAATAATATTGAGTTCCACATCCTCGATACTGGCCATTTTGCCCTGGAGGAAGACCTAGATTTTATCACTGCAAGGATTCGAGAGTTTGTTCGTCGGAGTGTGGCTGTTTGAGTTATGTAGCACTACGCGCAAGAATGTAGAGACGCGAAATTGCCTCCCTTCGGGAGGAGCTACGCTAACGCGTCTGGAACAAGGGTTTTGGTTGACGTATATTTAATTTTCACCAGAGGTCTATATGAGATTGTTAATGTCTTTAAGAGTAGGATTTTATCATAGTCTATTTCGTAAATATAATTTTTGGCTAGCATTATTTTCAATTTGAGTACGAAAATTTTCCATCATTGCGAGAATTTCATCATGCAACTGTTGATATTCATTGCGAGTAAGTGATAAATATTCACCATGAGCAATTCCATTTCTGCGTTCCAATAATTGCTCATCAATGATGAACTCTTTCATTTCATAAAAAGAATAGTCTAATCCTAAAAGACAAGCAATTTCACGCAATATTGATGAAGACAGATTAGAATTTGTTGAAACTACATCTTTATCTTATTTATTTTTTTTATAAGGAATAGAACTCCTCTGGCTCATTTGGGTTAGCATGAAATCAGCTACTTCTGTAAATACTGTTGCTTTATTTGTTTCAGTTGCATTATTAAGTTTTTGTTTCATAGCTATTGCAACAAAATTTGTAGCTAATTCCTCATATTTTAATTTTCTTATGGCAACAAATTCTAAATAGCTATTTCCAGCAGTTTTGATATATCCTTCCCAGTGGGCATATAGAAGTGTTACTCCACTACGTAGTAATGCTTTATGCTTACTGGAACTGAACTTCCTCATTTCTATCAAACGCTTTAGATCAGAAATCTCTTTCTTTCTCCATAATAAATCATCCGTTAACCGCTCATTTAAGTCTTCCAGGGTCTGAATTTTCATACAGCAAAGAGTTTCCGCCCTAAAGGGATGAGTTTAGGTAATCTAACTCTAGCATCCTTACCCCGCCCGACAGCAGATGTATAATCTGGATTAGACCAAAGTTCTACTATTTTCTCTCGCAGTTCCTGGCAAGTCGGGTTATATTGCTGATAATTGTAGCCAATTCCTAATGCTATAGCCTCAAAAGGTGCTAAGATAAAGCCCCCAGAAAATTTTTGTTTCTTTACATCATATTTTCTAAAGCTATCACCTGCCATACATTCATCCAAAAGCTGAAATGTTTTTTTAAAAGCAGCTTCTTCTTCTTGAAAATTGTAGCTATGGTTATTAGCTATTTCTTGAATTTTTTTTGTAAGAAATGTATCAAAATGATTGATTTTATTAATCATGCTTTCATTAATATTACGTAGTACTAAAAATCGACATAAAATATCAATATCATCTTGGATGTCAATGTTTTTTTTCTTTAAAGCAATGCAATTCTGAAAATTTTTATTTTTACTTAGCTGTTTTATCCATCTATATAGATTCGGATTTAAGCTAACCAAAATACAATTTCTCAATTCTTGAGAATTAGCAATTACACCTCCAGTATTTAGTCTTTGAAAAAGTTCATATTTGGCATAAGGGTCGCTTTCTTTCAGCAAAATATTGACATCTATTTTAGCTCTTTTTATTAATAATCTTTGGGTTGGGGTAAACCCTTTATTAGAACCTTCTGGATGTTCCTTGTCTTCCCATATCTTGCCAGTCAAGGAAGGCAAATATTCAGTTATTTGCAAATGAAATGGAGGAATTAGATTACCATCCTCATCCTTCAATATGCCTATAAACTGGTAAATAGTTGACAGTCTTTGTAAGCCATCAACTACATCCCAAATACCATCTTCCCGTTGAGATACAAAGATAGGTGGGATTGGTATACCTAATAAAATAGATTCGATTAATTTGGTTTTTTGATAATCAGACCAACGAAATAATCTCTGAAATTCTGGATGAATATCTATTTCTCCTTGCTGGTACAGACTAATCCATTCACCAACAGACATTGAGTAGCTATCTGACCGAATTTCCTGTCTCTTTTGGTCAATTTCAGATTGGAGTGTATCTATTTGTTCTTCGATATTCATGCTACAATTTCCAACGTATAAAATAGTAAAGATAAATTGCTAAGTATGTTAGATTAAATTACAAGCTATATTCTATTTTAGCCATAGAGATTATGTTTGCGATCGCTGGTTTATTGAAAATTCCCCAAATTTTTCAATAAGTAAGGGATCTAATATAGCAATCCTAAATTATTTGTGAAAAGTTAGATCCCCGACTTTTTAGAAAAGTCGGGGATCTGGGCCTCTCCAGGGAATATAATTAATTTTTCTTTTGTGTTACTTTTTTCAAATTAGCAGCAGTTTCTTCCGGCTTTCCAGAAAGAGGAAAAACTAAAATACTCTTGATTTCTTGATCCTCTATTAATTCTGGTAAACGATGAAATTGTTTATCAGTAATAGCAATACCATGATATTTTTTGACATAATTTAATTCATCTTTAAAATTCTTCTCACTATAAGCCTGAATAAACGCTCTATCTACATTCCATTTTTCCCAATCAGCAGCGAAATAACGTTTAGCCCAATAAGGGTTATGATGACAAATATCAAAACTTACTGAAGGGTTAGCTTTTTTCATTGCACCGATCATTTCTTGCAATAAATTTGTTAACTTAGCAGTGCGATCGACTTTACCCGGTAATTCTGCATGATAACCGAGATAATCATCCCACTGAACCGCATCAACTTTCGGGTATTTTTCCACAAATTCTACTAAAATATTTTTAAAGAAATTAGCAACTTCAGGAATTTCTACATCCAGAACATAATGTTCGATACCAGAGTAGGTTTTATCAACTCCAGGTACAACCCATTTACGAGCGATCGCTAAATCAAAAATTGGGCTATTTTTATCTATTTTAATCCCTTTTTCAAAATAAGCATGAACTTCCATTCCTTGCTTATGGGCTTCATCAATTAACCAATCTAACCATTTATTTTGAAATTTATTCGGACAACTTTTATAACCGAGGGTTTGCTGCATAACTTCGCTGTTATACATGGTACAACCATTACCCCAAACGCCATGAATAATTGTATTAATTCCTTGGGAATGATAGAAACGTACTCGTTCACGAATTGTTTTTTCGTTAGCGTTATTAGTAATGTAATACCTACTTAAATAAATTCCTCTAATTACTTTTTTCTCCCAAGGTGTTTTGGCAGCAACACTATTTTGTATTTTGTTGATATTAGTTTTGTTTTCAATAGTAGGTGATGGTGTAACTTGAGGTGTCGGTGATGTTTGTATAGCAGGTGATGGTGTAATTTGAGGTGTCGGTGATGTTTGTATTGGGTTGGGTTGGGTTGTTGCTGTACTTGAGACAGAAGGAGTGGGAGTAGGAGCAGGAGCAGGAGAACTAGTTAGAGTTGGAACTGGAGTTGCAGAAGTAGTTGGTTTGGAGGTTAAAAAAGGGATATTGAGTTGTTGATTGTTAGGTAAAATATTACTCAGTCCTAGATTGTTTCTTTGAGTAAATAACCAATAGCCACCTCCTAATATCAATATAACTAAAGATATGGGTATATTTCCACATCCACATCCTTTTCGTTCTTTATTTTGGTGCGACATGATAGAATTTGTATTCTAATTATTACTTTATTTGTCGAAATTATACCACTAATAAATAAATGCCATGTACCCTTAATTATATATGTCAATAAATTTATATTTATTGTTTTAAATTGACTATAAAATAATATTTTTTACTAATTTTACTGGAGTCATAAATTATAGATCTACTTGATTCATGTTTATTGACTTCAACACTACTAGGATATATTCCAGAAATAAGGCTTTTGTGAAATTATCATCAGATTTTTGCGATCGCATTGAGAGCATGGCAATTTTTCAAAAATACAGCATATTTCATATTTGTGAAGTACATTTAAATGAGCAGAGATGTCTATCCCACTTTGGTTTTAGTATATAATTTTGTACTTCATTTATCTGCAAAATACTGTATGTCGTAGTGTGAGCATCTTCCTCCCTTTGGCATCAAACGCACAGTAAGACTTCGGCGTGAACTCAGACGTTCAGAGTTCGGCGAGTTCACCCGAGCCGCGAAGCTCAGTCGAGCCGTCGAACGCTGCCCGCACTACAAATATAAACATTTGGGATGCTCCCATCGCATTTCCTGAATTGATACCAAAAAAACACTTAAGCACTCAAAGTATTAAATTTTACAGTTCTTAATTAATGTCAAACCGAATATTAAATATGAAATTCCTTATTATGCAAACCATTAATCCCTTTGTTTGCACATATTAAAAGTACTTGATAATACTAATTTGTGTGTATAAAATGATATTAAATTTATAAATGAGTATATAAAATTCCATGGCAAACATTAACGGTATTGAGGGTATGAGTGTAGAGGAAGTGAATCAAGAAATAGCCAAAGGAGGTAAATTTGTTATCTTTCTTTACTGTTTTTCCGTATTTATTATGACCTTCAAGCGCAGCTCAGATATCTATTTTATCAAAGCCGATGAAGGGACTCTCACTAAGAGCCTTCCTTTCAGTGCATTATCATTTTTCGTTGGCTGGTGGGGAATTCCGTGGGGAATAATATATACTATTCAATCTCTGATCACTAATTTTTCAGGTGGTCAAGATATAACTGGGCAAGTTATATCTGCTTTAAGACAGCCCCAATAAGTTGCCGTAATTATTAACGCTCACTGGCTTTTTGGCTTTTTGCGATCGAGATATAACTCCTGGTGATTTAACTGAGTAACCTGTTTTGATATACTCCCACGGCTCCACTTAGTTAAAGCCGTGGGATTCTTCGGTTAAACGGTAAATCCCTTAGTGACAAGCCTCAAATGGCGTAAAATTCTTGCCTAACTGGTAATCCGACCAATTTATACCCCTCCCCAGTAAGCTGTTATGCATCTGGTAGTCCCATCTAGTACTCAACCACACTAATTCTGAGAGGCAACAGATCCCCGACTTCTCAAAGAAGTCGGGGATCGCTCACACCGCGAGGGGATCGGTTAGGTACACAACTCGTCAAAACTAATGGGACAGAACAATGGTTTGTATATCCAATCGCAGGGGGCAGGCTTCGGCCGTGAGCTCAGCGTTCGACTGAGCGCTCACGCCGAAGTCCGAACGGGGGAAAGAAGATTTAACATTTTGTCAGTCAAGCACACATATACAATTTAAATGGGTGACAAGTTAATCAACAGTGAAATTAACAATTATCGTAGAGGTAAACCCAAAATTTAAAATCTAAAATAAAATGACTATCGAACAAGTCCCACCTCAACACTTTCACCAAGTGGACTTTAGGCGTAGATGTATGGCATTTGCGATGGATTTTCTGGGTGTTTGGTTAGTTAGTTCCACCTTGGGAAGCAATAACACTGGCATCCAAATTGTCCCAATATTGGTTTTTACAATTGCTTGGCTGATTTTGCGCGTCATCATACCCTACAACAACCACGGACAAAGTTTCGGGCGATGGGCCTTTAATATGCAGGTGTTAGAAGTTGGAGACACAAGAATTCCAGATTTACCATCCCTATTTAAGAGAGAAACCGCAGTTGGTTTGGGTGCTTTGATGATTTCCATTGCCATAAATAACATCATCCGCAATCCTACTGCTATACTGCTAATACTCCCCCTAGCCATAGAATGTAGTGCAGCGTTATCCGACACTAAAATGCGGCAAACCATGCACGATCGCTATGCTAATACTATGATAGTTTCGTCCCAGCGTGGCTATTCCCTAGATATTAAATTTAAGCGATTAGTTGAAAAGTTCAGGCGAAATGTGAGACAATAAGGATTTGTGTTAATTATTATCGAGCTTTACTCTTTGTAAAACTATGGCTAAGGCTAAAGGTGTCCGTATTATAGTGACACTGGAATGTACAGAATGTCGCTCCAACCCAGAGAAGCGTTCTCCTGGTGTTTCACGTTATACAAGTACTAAAAATCGTCGTAACACCACCGCGAGATTAGAACTGAAAAAGTTCTGCACCCACTGCAACAAACACACGGTTCACAAGGAAATTAAATAAAAGTAGAGAAACATGAGCTATTATCGTCGCCGCCTATCTCCGATTAAGCCAGGAGACCCCATAGATTATAAAGATGTTGATTTGTTGCGTAAGTTTATTACAGAACGAGGTAAAATATTGCCACGGCGGATTACTGGACTGACGGCTCAACAACAAAGGGCATTAACATCAGCAATTAAACGGGCTCGCATTGTGGCGTTATTGCCATTTATTAATGCGGAAGGCTAAAACATGATTAGTGAGTCAAGAGTGAGGAAATGTGAATTAGCCTCTAACTCTTAACTCCTAACTTCAGGAATTACAATATTTTCAACTGTTTACCATATTATAGAATGCGAGGCTTGTGGAGAAGGGGACGCTAGTTGAGTTTAAATTTCAAGGCGATCGTCGTTTAGGAGTAATAGATCGCCCAGATGGTAAAAATCGTTGGATAGCGATCGATAAACGGGGACAGTCCCACAGTATCGCACCGCGACAAATTAACTATCAAATTACTGGACAGACCTACGAGCCTTCGCAAATCCCCAGTTTTTTATCAGAAATAGAACCTTATCTAGATCCGTCTAGCTTAGAGGTTGCTTGGGAATTATTAGTGGAAGATGGGGGAGTGGTAACCCCAGAAGAAATGGCAGTTTTGCTGTTTTCAGAATCACAACCATCTCAATCTTATGCAGCTCATAGCCTGTTATCAGATGACAAAATCTATTTCAAGCAAAAGGGAAATGCATATGAACCAAGAACAGCTTCCCAGGTGGCGGAGCGCAAGCATCAGTTAGAAGTAGAAGCAATTAAAGCTAAGGGACAAGAGGAATTTATAGCCCGTGTAGAACAGGCAGTGGCAGGTGAGGCGGTAGAATGGTCAAAGCACGATCGCCATCGCTTAGATGCCTTAGAAAAGTATGCCACATTTTTGGCTGAACTTCCTGAGTTGACACGTAAAAGAGAGCTTAATGATGATGCTCTAGTTCGTTCCTATCCGCCCCCGGCACCAGTACTGGAAACGATGAATATGTTGGGACGACCAGCAACTCCCCAAGGAGCTTTTCAGCTTTTAGTAGACTTGGGGTGGTGGAGTCCTTATGAAAATTTATTTCTGCGTCGTTCATCAATTCCCATTCAGTTTCTTAGTAAGGTATTAGAAGTGGCGCAACAGAGATTGGAATCACAAACACCCGATCCAGATAGCGAACGTCTGGATTTAACCCATCTCAAGGTATATACGGTTGATGATGAAAGTACTACCGAAATCGATGATGGTTTGAGTTGGGAAACTCTACCTGATGGAAGCGAGAGGGTATGGATACATATTGCCGATCCTACCCGGTGGTTGATTCCGGAAGATGAACTGGATTTAGAAGCTAGAAAACGGGGAAGTACGGTTTATTTACCCACGGGAATGATTCCCATGTTCCCAGAAGTCCTAGCAACAGGGCCCATGAGCCTAATACAGGGACAAGTTTGTTGTGCCCTGAGTTTTGGAGTGGTGTTAAATGACTCTGGGGAAGTGGCAGAATATAGTATTCATGCTAGTTGCATTAAGCCTACCTATCGTCTCACCTATGAAGATGTGGATGAAATGCTTGAGTTAGGTTTACAAGCAGAATCGGAAATTGATGCGATCGCTCAGTGGGCAAAAAAACGCCGGAGTTGGCGGTATGGGCAAGGAGCAATCAGTATTAATATGCCCGAGGCCATGATTAAGGTTAAAGGTAAAGGGGAAGATATTAGTATTGATTTGTTAGATGATTCTTCCTCACGGCAAATTGTCGCAGAAATGATGATTCTTGCTGGGGAAGTTGCTGCTCGCTACGGTCAAGAACATAACATTCCCTTACCTTTTCGCGGTCAGCCCCAGCCGGAATTACCACCGGATGAAGAATTACTCCAACTACCACCGGGATTTGTGCGTGCTTGTGCCATGCGTCGCTGTATGCCTAAGAGTGAAATGAGTATCACACCTTTACGCCATGCAGGTTTAGGACTGGATACCTATACTCAGGCGACTTCTCCCATTCGCCGTTACAGTGACTTGCTGACCCATTTTCAATTGAAGGCTCATTTGCGGGGACAGGCACCTCCTTTCTCCCCAGAACAACTGAGGGAAGTGATGAACAATGTGACTACCATTACTCAGGAAGTGACTATGGTAGAGAGGCAAACCAACAGATATTGGGCATTAGAATATTTACGTCGCCATCCCGATGAAATTTGGCAGACAGAAGTACTAATGTGGTTGAGGGAAGATAGTGGTTTGGCTCTGATTCTATTGGAAGACTTGGGTTTACAGTTACCAATGTTTTTCAAGCGTGCTGTGAGATTAGGGGAACAGATATTGGTAAAAGTTAGCTATGCTGACCCCCAAAAGGATATTATCCAGTTTCAAGAAATAGTGTATCAAGAAGCACAAGCATCTGCTGGGGGAGTGGAGTAATGGGGGAAGGAGGGAAGGAGTGAAGGAGTGAAGGAGTGAAGGAGGGAAAGAGGGAAAGAGTGAAGGAGTGAAGGAGTGAAAGAGGGAGGGAGTGAAGGAGTGGAGGAAAGTTACAATTCTCAAATCCTTAACTGTTAACTGTCAAATGACAACTGTCAACTGTCAACTCTTCCTTATTATTCTTCTATTTCTAATTGTTCTGATTCGACTATATCTTTGATGCCAATAGCATATTCTTTCATTTTAAGAGCTAAAGGGAAAGGAAATGGTAGAGTATTAAAATCGGAAAAATAAGGATAGCGATCGCGTAAATCATGAACAAAATTGGCAAGTGTATCTTGTTCTATAGCTGATTTATAAACAACTACTATTTCCAATGGGTTGCGATTAGCTGCTGGTTTATTTCCATCATCCAGACGTGATTGTCCCTTCCTTAGTGCTCCTTGTTCAGTGTTTAAAGATTTCCTAATACTTAAATAGATATTTTGTTGTGAGTCATCACAGACATTATTCCATTTAAAAGCACCGTTAGCTTTGCGACCTCGTGAATCTTTATCAGTTAAAACTTTAACAATAGTTACTGGAACTTCGTTACTACTTTTGAATTCTCTCAGACGTACTATAGATAGTCGTTCTTTTTCTGATTTGGTTAGTTGTTGTAATTGTCTAGGCAAATTTTCAACAGCAGGTACATCAGGATTTTTTAGCCATGTCACTAATTTACGGGCATTTTGCGCTTCAGACATTTTTAGGGTAATTTTTGCCTAAGTCCCGCTACCTAGGCAGTTACGAAAACAGTACAATAAGAATCGCAATATCATTAAGCCGTATTAAGATTTCCTGTGCGCTAGCTGTATGTCTGATGCAACACCCGCTTATCGTGGCTATCGACTTCAAACTTTGTATACCCTTGCTCGTATCCTTGAACCCCGCGAGAGAACAGATTTAGTTTTTCAACCTGAAGGCGCAGAAGATTTTGCTGTTTGGGATATAAACGATCGCTTAGTGGAAGCAGTTCAAGCTAAAGCATACAGCGCCAATCTAACACTCTCATTACTTTCCCCAGAGAAAGATCACTCTTTCCTCTACAGAGCAAATAGTTGGCTTAATGCTTATCCTGAAACAATAATTAGAATAGCAAGTTTTGGAGATGTTGGGATTGAACTGCTCCAAGCGACTCAAGAAGATGGACGGGAAAGACAGAGAGTCGCACGGAAAATAGCTGAACATGGTTTTTTGTCAGAAGCTAACGCCCAACAGTTGCTCAATCAATTGCAGATCGTTTCGGTTGTAGAGTCAGAGTTGGAAGAAAGAGTTTTTGCTGCTCTCCAAGACTTGTGTACTGGAATCGATCCAGTTCCCGCCTTCGAGATGCTCAATTTCTGGCTTTACATTTGTGCAGAAAAGAAGACTAAGATCACTCGAAGTGATGTAATTCAACGAGTCAATGATGTTGGTCGATTTATCGCAGAACGAAATGCTCATCATAGTGAGTGGTTTAGATCAATTGTTCCTATTGAGAATTATGAGGTAGACACTCAAGCAAGAGAGCAGTTATCAAATGAGTTCTATCGTGGAATTTCAGCGCGTTATGATCACATCCTTGCAGGTGTTGATAAACCTCGTATTGGCAAACTCAATGAAATTGCTCAAAAATTTAAGGAGAAACAGGTTGTTATTGTTCATGGAGCTTCTGGACAAGGCAAAACAGCTATTGCATATCGGTATTTGCATGATTTCTTCCCTGACCAATGGCGCTTTCAAGTGCGACTTATTGAAAATCGCCAACAAGCTCTAAATATTGCTACTGCACTTTCAGGACAGGCAAAAGTACTTGAAATTCCGGTAGCAGTATATCTCGATGTCTCACCAAGCGATGTTGGGTGGGATGACTTGATTAAGCAGCTATCGTCACACAAAAATATACAAATTTTAGTAACAGTACGAGAAGAAGATTTCCGCCGAGCCAATATCTCTGGTGCAGAAATTGAGTTTGATGAGGTTGAGCTACAGCTTGAGCGATCTGAGGCAGAAGAAATCTATCAATTTTTAGTTGGGACACAACCGCCAGATCGGTTCCTTGATTTTGAAGATGCTTGGAATCGGTTTGGTGGCAGTGGACCGTTGATGGAATTTGTCTATCTCATAACTCAAGGAGATTCCTTACGGGAAAGACTCCAGCAGCAGGTCAGAAGAATTCAGGATGAAGTAAGGCGTGGTCAGTGTTCTCATGCTGAACTTGAATTGCTTAGACTCGTTTCAGTAGCTTCTGCATTTGAAGCTCGTTTAAAGCTAAGAGAACTAGTTCGTTTTCTTCAATTACCTGCATGGCAAAGAACTTTAGAGCTGTTTGAAGAAGAGTATTTACTGAGAACGAGCGAAGACGGAATTTTAGTGGGGGGATTGCATCCCATTCGTTCAACAATTTTGGCTAACCTTCTAACAGATCCGATTTGTACTTGGGCTGATGCTGTAAGCATTTTTTTGCCTTTTATCTTTGAACAAGATGTAGGTAGTTTCCTACTATATGCTTTTTCTCGACATTTGCTTGAATTGGAACCTTTGTTATCTGTGCTCAATAACTACCAGCCTAGAAGTTGGCTTGCAATTGCTGGCGTTGTACGTGCCCTAATCTGGCTTGGTATTAAAGAATATGTTGAATCTAATCGGCAATTAATTTTGGAAGCATATGAAAGGGTTAATCATGGATGGGCATGGGTACTGGATTTTGATATTGCAGATGCTTCACCCGGCGCGGCTGATATCTGGGTATCATCATTAGCTCACTTCATGCCTGAAGAGGGACGCGCTCACATAAATTCTCTGCGCAGCCGTCAAGCAAATAAAGAACAGGTATTTACTCGTACTGCTGCATGGTTGTCACACCTGACAAATGAACTGATACCACCTGAGAGTGAACTAGCTTGGACGGGAATGGCAGAGGTTTTGTTTTGGGTGGGGCGATTGCAGCTATCTTTACCAATCTCGAATTGGCTAGCTCTAGTTGATCTCAATGCTCCCGTTGAAACTTTACCACTGGAAATTTTGGCAGATGTAACATTAGGGCTTTTCTACAGTAGTGAAAAAACTTATCGCTCTTGGCTAAATACAAATTACAATACACTGCTCAATCGATTTCGGCAGGAAACCCAGACAGTGGCATGGGAAGATGATGGGCAAAATATCCGAACACATTTTGTGATTGAAGTATTTAAGCCCGATGTTTCCCTATCTAAAGCACCAAGTTATCAAAGAGATATTCAAAGAGAATTTTTGAATGCTTCAATGGAACGTCTACGGTTGCTCAGACGTTTCTTCCCAGATCGTGAACGGTATGGGAGTAAGGGGTACGGACATCTAATTTGGATTAATGCCGAATTACATGATGAATCTGAGAAGAATATTCCAATTTCTAATTTTCCTATTCAAAAACTGGTTGCAGTTAATTCTATTTTTAAGGCTTTAGGTGAGCAGAATCTACGACCTTACACATGGGAAGCCTACTCTCAAGCCGTCATAGAATTGCGTAGGACGGTTTTGCAAATCCTACAACAGCTAAATCGAGGATTATCAGCTTACTTTAGAAAAAAGCAGATGACCCGAATTCTTGGTGAATCTTTAGAATCTGAGTTGTGGGTGACTGGTAAGCGGCTTCTTAAATTTTCTCCTTGGTTACCTCGTTGTGCCTTTGATGAATGGGGCTTTATTACAGAAAATATTGAGCGCAATGATGAATCAAACAGTAGCAATCTTTATCAAGGTCAGAACTTGGCTCTCGATAAATATAAGGCTTATCTCAAATCATTTAATGAATATGTTCGTACATGTTCTAAGTTCTTTGATCAAGCTGAGTGGGTATTAAATTTTCATCCTTATTTTAAAAATGGCAAAAAGGCACAAGCTCAAGAGATTGCTCGGAACGCTAAGATTGATCTGAATCAGCAAGCCCGGCTCTCTGTGATAAATCTAGGAGATGCCTTGAAAGCTTTACCGAAGCTACAAGCGGAGTTTGGAAAATTTATATCTCCACGTATTGAAAGCCAAGAGCTAGAGTCTTTAGAGAAACTAGAGAAAGAGAACTTCACTAGTCTCTGGTATTCATGGTATTTTTTCGCATTTCATCCAAATAGATGCTTCCAAAATGCCAGTCGTGACTGCTTACAACAATTTAATAATAAAGTGAGGGAAATCAGAAATAATACCAAGAGAGAACTTCGCAGCATTTCATCAGAGAACTTACAAGTTAGTCTTCTTTCAGAAAATGTGCAATGGGAAGAAGAGAAATCGCTTTGGATAAAAGTTAATGGAGAAGATCCTTTTGAAGTTTACCAGGCTATTGAAACTGTTATAAGGGCAATTCAACAGGCAATCAATTCAGTTCACAGCAATGAGCTACGCCGATACGCTATTGAGTTTACATGGTCAAATTTTGTAATTGTACCCTTGGTGAGAGGCAGATCTCTTGATTCAACAGCTTGGCGATTCTCCTCAATTTTGTTTTCAGTAGATCCTAGCCAAGATTTTAGCTGGTGGAATTTTGTACCTGTTGCAATTCCGTCCATTGCTTTTTCTCAACTTTCACTGTCAACCTGGAATCATCCACGCTTAACAGTTGGACAGAAGCTTATGGGTTTGATTTTCCAGTTGTCACTTCTAGCTTCGCATATACAAGATTTTGGAAGGCTGCCTGAACTAGATGAACTGGGAAATGAACTACTTCAGCAATATGTTCAGCAAGTTGCTATTCCTCTGAGTGAGGCTTTTCAAGCAGTATTAGATGTAGAATTCGAGATTGGTAGTTATTTTAATGCTCTAACACCTCTTCAACAAGAGAGCCGACCATATCTAGTTGCAGCAATGCAGGTATTGGTAGGGCTACACAAACAAATTTTGCCAGAGGATGATTGCAGTAGAGATGGGAGAATTGAAGTATCTATGAATCTTGAGAAAATAGCTGAGTGGGCAAACCGATTGAATGAAATTCAACAATCAGCTTTCTCAATGTATCTGTTTTGGGTTTCAGATGTTTTGGAGGAAGAGACAGCTATTTGAATTGATGTAGCAGGTTGTTTAGACGAGAGTGTCACTACGTACGCAGTCCAACGCGGTATGTTAACATCATTTTGTCAGCATAATGTGTGACAACTCCATCAATTGGAGCTTGTGTTGTTTGTCTATTTTGTTTGACCCCATACTTTCTATTTCTTGTCAATGCAAAACTCCTAAATGTTTCCAATATTTCCATAAATATTAGTATTAATTACTGAAAAACTTGCCAGAAGATAAACACAGATCCAAGATCCACCGCGTCTAACCTTGATGGCGATCGCCTCTACAACCATGGTGAAAAACCCAACGGATAGAAAACGTCAGCGACATTGCGGTAAAACCTGGATTATACAAAACTAGAAGAGACAGGGGGCATTCGAGCAGGGGAAAAACCCCATATATATTTGAAGCGCAAATAGCCTACGCCAACAAAAATCAAACCGGATTCCGATTGTACTTAACGATCTAATTCTCCAAAGCGATCGCGGTATTGTTGTAATAATGCTTGCATATCCTGTAATTGTTGCTCTGCTTGTTCTGCCCGTTGGTATTCCTGTTCTGCCCGTTGGCGTTCTTGTTCAGCCCGTTGGCGTTCCTGTTGTGCCCTTTGTTCCAATTCCACAGAACTCAAAAATTGTCGCCCATCTGGACGGTAAATCTCCAGTTCATGATTGCCTACCACAAACCGAATGCCCAATTGAGGGCTTATCCATCCATCCATGTGAGCAATGGGTAACAACTGCTCGCCTTGCCGTTGCCAACCTTTGAGTTCGTAGCGGTCTGGGTCATACTGATAGTATTCTTCCACCCCATAGGTTTGGTAAAATTCTAGCTTGCGTTCCATCTCATCTGCATTATTGCTAGGTGAGAGAATCTCATACACTACTTGGGGAGGAATGTTGTCTTCTTGGTACTGTTTGTAAGACCCCCGTCGTCCTTTTGGTCTACCAAACACTACCATGATATCCGGTGCTACTGGTGAGATGAGGCGTGATTTCACTGGATACCATAGTAAATCCCCGGCAACAAATACGTTAGGATCATCAGCAAACAGAATTTCCAGATTTTCCTTAATCAAGACAATCCAACGAAATTGTTCGGTATTGTCTGCCATTGGTTTGCCGTCACTGTCAGGGAGATGTAAGTCTGCATCCCTGGGGAAGAAGGTGGTCATAGGTTAAACCATCAAAGACACAGTATTATGATTGTAATGCGAATTGGTGGAATATATTAGAGTTGTCAGGAAATAAAAAATGAGTGAAACGAATAAGTGGTTGTCTAGAGGTAAGTTAATAAATCCACGTTCCTTAACTATCTAATTCTCCAAAGCGATCGCGGTATTGTTGTAATAATGCTTGCATATCCTGTAATTGTTGCTCTGCTTGTTCTGCCCGTTGGCGTTCCTGTTGTGCCCTTTGTTCTAATTCCACAGAACTCAAAAATTGTCGCCCATCTGGACGGTAAATCTCCAGTTCATGATTGCCTACCACAAACCGAATGCCCAA
>JASJCX010000334.1 GCA_030065255.1 Calothrix sp. MO_167.B42
CTGACTTTGTTATCTGTGCGTTTGGCACCATTGGCTAAGGTTGCAATTGGGCGATCGCTAGGATCTATGTAGCAATTATAGCACTACCCATCCCATATACGTTAAGACATTGTTGAAAGCCCAAACCCATGAACAGTAAACTTATTACTTATTACTTACACACCCTACAGGAAAAATATGTCAGTTGCATGAGTTTTATTTCTGCCTAAATATATTCTAGTTAAGTCAAAACCTAAAATTTCAAAAACTCTAAAAACTTTTAATCAAATCATCAAAGGATGCTCGATGGTCAATCAATTGTTTGATTCTCATTAAGATGAACTTACAATATTTTAAATTATCAATTCACCGTTTATCTCAAAGTTCCCTAGTGCGAAATACTTTGTGGATGTTTTTTGCTAGAGGATTACAGTTAGTTTCCCAAGCATTCTATTTTGTTATTGTTGTTCGTGCATTGGGAGTTGAACAATACGGAATTTTTATTACTGCCACATCTTTTGTATCTCTTGTGTCTCCTTTTGCAACTTTAGGATTGGGTAATCTTTTAGTTAAAAATGTGTCTAGAGATAGAAGTTTATTTAGAAGTTACTGGGGTAATTCCCTATTAATGTTATTTATTTCTGCATCTTTATTAACTCTTTCTTTACTAATAGTAGCACCTATCTTTTTGCCTGAATCAATTTCTTTGCAGCTAATTTTTATTGTGGCTATTACCGATTTATTTCTTAGCCGATTTATCGAAGTATGTGGTCAAGCTTTTCAAGCATTTAACTGGCTTCATATAACAGCTAAATTAAAAATTATTCCTTCTATTATAAGGCTATTGGCTGCTATTATATTAGTATATATGTTTTCAAATCCAGATGCTTTAGATTGGACTTATTTCATATTTTTTAGTTTTTTATTCGTTGGGATAATAAATTTTTTACTTGTTAATTATAATTTAGGATATCCGAAATTAGCATTATCACGTATACAGCCTGAAATAGCTGAAGGTTTTTATTTTTCTATTGGTTTATCTGCTCAAACAGTTTACAATAATATAGACAAGGCTATGCTAGGAAGTATCTCTTCTGTAGCTGCGGCAGGAATATATGCAACTGCTTATCGTTTAATTGATGTTGCTTTCGTCCCTATATCTTCTCTTTTAGCAGCCTCATATCCAAAGTTTTTTCAGCATGGGAAAGAAGGAATTCATGGCAGTCTAAAATTTGCCAAGCAACTTTTACCTATCTCAGTTATTTATAGTGTAGTTGCTGTAATTGCTTTATTTTTAATATCTCCAATAATTCCATCTATTTTAGGTAGTGAATATGTCAATGCAACAGAAGCTTTAGTATGGTTATCACCATTAATTGTCATCAAGACTATACATTATTTTGCCGCAGATACACTTACCGGTGCTGGTTTTCAAGGAATGCGTAGTGCCATGCAAATTATTATAGCTTTATTCAATGTGTTAATTAATTTGTGGCTAATTCCTTTATATTCTTGGAAAGGAGCAGCATTATCTAGTTTGGCTTCCGATGGATTACTAATGTTTGGATTGTGGTTAATCGTGATTTATTTGAAAGATATAAAAAATAACAACATTAATCAAAATAGTAATTGATATGAAAAACAAAAACTTGTGGACTGAAACTAAGTTTGTGAAGACTGAACGTGGTTATCAACCTTCCACAAACCCTGAGTATGTTGGTTATGGTTCTCTTTTTATTGCATCTATGCAAAGTCAAGTTTATGAAAAAATAATTAACCAGCACGCCCGTGGTATTTTACTTGATTTAGGGTGTGGCAATGTTCCTTTATATGATATGTACAAAGACAAAGTTATAGATAATATATGTGTAGATTGGGGTAACAGCCTACATAAAAATTCATATTTGGACTACGAATTCGATCTGAATGCTGAAATACCTTTAAAGAGCGAACAATTTGACACTATTCTTATCACTGATGTTCTTGAGCATATAGCTAATCCCAATAAACTTATGAGCGAGGTAGCAAGGCTATTGAAACCAAGTGGAAAAATTATACTTACAGTACCTTTCTTATATTGGCTGCACGAACAGCCTTATGACTATTTTCGATATACAGCATTTGCCCTGAATATGTTTTGTCAAACAAACAATTTAACCGTAGTGGAACTAGAGCCATATGGAGGAGCACCAGAAGTCATTCTTGATATCATCGCTAAACATATATCGTTTTTGCAAAAAAAATCTGCTTTTGCTTCTCAAATACATTTATTTTTAAGCCGTACATTAATGTCATCTTCATTCGTACAAAAACTATCATCTAAAACGGCTAAAATTTTTCCATTGGGATATTACTTGATTGCTTCCAAGCCTGAATAATAAATATTATCAGTAAGTTTAATTTCTGACATTTACTTTACTATAAATCCATCTCTCATGCTGTTAACCACTAATTATATTTATTATTCATGACAAAAAAAATAATAATTTATCGTGATAATCTACTTCCATTCTCGGAAACTTTTATTCCTGCTCAGGTAGAAAACTTTTCGTCCTATACTGGATTTTACGTTGGCACCTTACGTCCTCAAGGCAAAATATTTCCAATTCCACAAGATAGAAGTATAGTTTTAAGCGATTTCGTAAAACTTCCTGCAATACACAAAAGACTTTTCATTTTAACTGGTTTGGCTAATCCTAGCTGGTTTAATCGTTTAAGAGAACTTTCTCCTACACTAATTCATGCTCACTTTGGTTTTGATGGTCTTTGGGCATTACCAATATCAAAGAGACTTAATATACCTTTAATTGTTACTTTTCATGGTTATGATATTACAACTACAAATCATGGAAAATTATATCAGTTATATTTATGGCAACGACAAAAATTATTTAAAGAAGCTAGGTGTTGCATTGCTGTTTCTGAATTCATACGTTCTAAAATGATTCAGAAAGGATGTCCGTCAGATAAAATCATAGTTCATTACATAGGAGTAGATGTAGATAAATTTAGAGTTCATCATAGTCATAATCGTGAACCAATCGTATTATTTGTAGGCAGATTAGTTGAAAAAAAAGGCTGCGAATATTTGATTCGAGCGATGGCACAAGTACAGTCTGTAGCACCTAATTTAAAGCTAGTTATAATTGGAGATGGAGAGTTACGTTCTACGTTAGAACAACAGGCAAAAAAATTACTCACAAACTATTGTTTTTTAGGGGTTCAAAGTTCTGATGCCATCCGAGAATGGATGAATAATGCCCTCCTATTAGCAGCTCCGAGTGTTACTAGTTCAACACAAGATACGGAAGGATTGCCAATATCAATACTGGAAGCATATGCCATGGAACTACCTGTTGTAGCATCTGTACATGCAGGTATTCCTGAAGCAGTGGTACACAAAGAAACAGGATTTTTAGCACCAGAAAAAGATTGGCAGGCTTTAGCTGAAAATATCTTGACTTTGTTTCGTAATCCACAGCTAAGAGAAAGTTTTGCCAAAGCTGGACGTAAGTGTGTAGAACAAAAGTTTAACCTCAAGTTGAATACTGCCAAGTTAGAAGCAATATACGACAGGATTTTGAATGAGCCTCAAAAGGTTGTGTAAAAAGTATTAGATAAATTAAATGTTAAACACCACTAATAACACACAAAATTATCCAAGTTGGGACGAAACATGGAGCAATAGATCCTTTGTTGAACAAGTGATTTATTGGACAATTGTCCTTACTCCCCTGTGGTGGTTATTAGGAATCCAAAGCATTTTTTATCCAACAGTTGCTGCTTTTTTGCTAACAATTGGCTTTGAACTGGATAAAATCACTAAAGGTTCACTACCAGTTTGTTGTTGGGCTTGGCTGGGGATGACTTTAGCAGCCTTGTGGACAAGTATGATAGGTCTAGATAAATTAGATTTTGAAATCCTCAAAACTGCTGCCACTTTAGTAACCTTATTTAAAGGCTACTTTTTAATATTTGCCTGTCTAACAATACCCTTTTGGCATCGTATTAGGGTACGGGTGATTACGCGAGCTGTGGCTTGGATGGCATCAGGGTATTTAGTCACCCTTACCATACAACTGTTAATTCTGTTAGTAGTAGGCCCCCAGGAAGGTTTTCTTCCACCTCTAGCCCGTTTAATACCGGGTAATAAGCTGAGTTTAATGGTTAAATTCGCCACTATTCAGCCTTTTTTTGGTATTCCCTTACCTAGAACTGACCTTTACACCGCCGATCCTCCCATTTTAGGGGTTTGCGCCCTCTTATGTTTCTTTATCTGTTGGGATGAAACTAATCATCGTCTGCGTAAATTTGCTTTGGCGGGTTGTTTGGCGGCATTAATAATTTCCCAAAGTCGTCTTGCTTGGCTATGCTTCCCTTTAGTATTCTTGATTCTTGTTGTTTTTCGTAGTGGTTTAGCCCGTCAAAGTTGGCTATGGTTAACAACATTTACTTCATTAATATATGCTGTCCTGGGAATTAGTTTGCAAGAATTAATTAATAAACCATTAGAAACTTTTACTAGTGCCCGTGCGGATTCATCAAAGGATCGTGAATATGTTGTGAGGGCGACTATTGATGCTTGGAAAGATTCTCCTTGGTTGGGATGGGGAATTGTAGATAAAACTGTAACTTGGGGTAATGGACTTTTTGAACTACCCCTGGGGACTTTTTCTAGCTATGCCCAGGTTCTTTATTTGCACGGTATATTCGGTTTTATTTTCTTTCTGATTTCTCTGGTTTCTACTATATATATTTTTTGGCAGCCAGCATTAAAAGGCAGTAAAATTTGCCAGCGAGGGTTTGCCACCTTAATTGCTTTATATATTTTATGTCAGGCTACAAATTTGACATGGATGGCAATTTATTTTTGGTTCTTTTTTGTTTGGTTAGGTGCAATTATTACTGAAACTCGTCAAGAAGATGTAAACATATCTAAATGGGAAGATTTATCATATAGTAATTCTAAATCATTCGCAAAAAGTTAGATCCCCGACTTTTTAGAAAAGTCGGGGATCTGAGCTTATCTATTTTCACAAAATTAAATATTAGGGTAATTTACGATAAAACTTCTACTGTGAAAATTAACAGATAAAGTTATTGTTGAATGAATCTTTTGCATATCATTCACCAATTGTACAAACAATATTTGAGCAACTATCTAATGGCTAAAATCACTACACTCGGACAAAAACATTGGAAGGCTATCCTAGGCTGGAACGTTTTCATTATCTTAGCTGCCATACTGGCAATATCCCGCTACCCCAGTATTTACACCACAAAAACTCAGCTAATTATCCCAGGAACAGGCAGTAACCTTGATGCTAACTTGGGTGTTTTAGGCTCACTGAAAAATGAAAATCCCAATTTATCTTCCTCCCAATTCAATGCCTTAAAATTGCAAAATTCTTTCTTAAATAGTGATAGTGTCATGGGACAAGTGTGGGAAAAAGATCCAGAAAAAACAAATTTTCCCTCACTACGTGACTACAAACGTCTAATTAATATTGAATTAGATGAAGAAACTTCCATAATCTCAATTTTCATAGCTGGTTCTACCCAAGAAATTGCACAACACAGAGCAAATACCTTATTAGATACTTATCAAAAACGCTTACATAAATTGCGTCAATCCAATAAAGCTACTAAACAGCAATTCAGTCAACCAGAATTGGACACAGCAAAAAAGAAATTGCAAAAGTTACAGCTGGAATTGGCAAATTTCAAGCAGTCTAGTGGTTTAGTGGATGCAGCATCCCAAACACAAGGTATTGTTGAAAATATTAACCAACTGACTAAAATCCAAACAGAAGCACTAGCTCAAGCTGAGTACAGTCAAAAACAAGTCATAGCCTTATCCGGTAGGCTGAATATAGCACCCTCTGAAGCTATTAGTTCTTTGAGTTTGGGAGAAAATCAAGATTATCAGTTTGTCCGTAATAAATTGGCAGAATTAGAATCATCTTTGGTGAAAAAGCGCAATACTTACACCGATGAACATCCAAATGTACAAATGCTGCTCAAAGAACGGCAACAGCTACTACGTAAACAAGAAAACTATATCGCCCAAGCTTCTGGTGGAAATAAAATCGATCTAAATGTGAAGGCTCAAGGACGAGGTAGTTTAATTCAGCAATTAGTTCTAGCAGAAAGCGAAGCTCGGGGACACGAACAACGGGCACAACAAATACAAATACAATTAAACAATTTGCGCCAAGCCTTAAAATCTATCCCATCCCAACAAGCCAAATTAATCGAACTTAAGCGACAAGTAGAAATTGCTGAGGGAGTTTACAAGGGCTTGGTAGCTCAGGTGCAACAGACGAATATCAATGCCTTTGATGCTTATCCCAATGTACAGGTATTTGAACCTCCGAAAGTGGGTGAAAAACCCCACAATCCCAAACTGAAACTAATTATACTTAATGCTTTATTAGCATCGGTAATTGGTAGTATTGCCTTAGTCTTGCTCCTAGAGCGGCGCAATCCCCTACTCAGCCCCAAAGATTTGCAGAGATTCAACTTCCCAATGGTGGTATCTATCCCTCAAATCAGAAATTCTCCCATGAGATGGCAATTTGCCCATGATACAGAGGTGGAATTGCAACGCTTGGCATCAGCAATTAGCTTACAGCCATTGCATAACCGTCGTCTGTTGATTACCAGCGCCATTGAAGGTGAAGGTAAAACCACAGTGACTTTGGGATTGGCTACGGCTTTAGTGGAATTAGGTTTCCGGGTGTTGGTAGTAGATGGAGATTTCCGTCAACAGGAATTAAGCCGATGCTTAAATAGCTCTAGTTTAATCAAGGTAAACGATTCACCGATGCAAATCCAAAAGAACCTGGATTTCTTGGCAATGCCCATGGTGTCATATCAAGGGAACCTTTTAGAAATGCTGAAAAAAGGGAAGTTTGAAAGGGCATTAACAACAGCTGAATCCACTGGTGAGTATGATTACGTGTTAATTGACAGCGCCCCCGTGAGTCTCACCAGTGAAACCTTACTGATGACTTCTATTGTCCCCAATACTTTATTTGTAGTCCGGCCTGGTACTAGTTACAGTAATTCTGTCAATTACAGTTTAGAACAACTGGCAACTCACAAAGCCAAAGTCGTGGGCTTAGTTGTCAATGATTCCCAAACCCCTACTCGCTCCTACCAACAAAAACCCCAAGATGTATTGTTCACTTAGAGTTTGCTGAAAATAAAGTTATGTCATGTCCGGTTAAACTAATAACTTGCAGCAATCTCGTTAAGCCCACATTCCCGCCTTGAAATAAATTTCCAGGCTAATAAACAAAGTCTACTTAAGTAGACTAGTGCTTTGTCCCATTAATTTTGAGTGGCTGTGGCACAGCCATCCTGGCTGTGCAAAATGTTCAGGCAGGGATGCCTGAACCACAAGTCATTATTTTTACCATCATATTTTATGGGA
>JASJCX010000335.1 GCA_030065255.1 Calothrix sp. MO_167.B42
CAGGCCCCGGATGCCTACCCCACAATGGGATAATTTATTTTTTGGTGTTCCCTTACCAATGAAGGCTCGGTAGAAGTATCCCTGCGATGTGCGATCGATTAATAATTCTATGAGTTATTACTATTAAAGATACAGGTTCTGGTATCTCTCTACAGGAGCAAGCAGTATTATTCGAGCGACCACGTTTTCGGTAAACGTAAAGGTTCTGGCTCTGGGCTAGGATTATATTTATCTAGAAAGATTATTGAAGAACATCACGGTTCTATTGAAGTGAGTTCTGAAACAGGAAAGGGGAGTATATTTGCTATATAAATATCTATTAATCCCTAAAATAGACAAAAACACATCTATCTAAAGATAGAGTTACCCTTGAATTATATTCAGTCAAAAGAATGATATATACTTAACTCTACTTGAAGATGAAAATTATCATCATTAGGTCTATACTTGTGCACAAATAGAGTTATACTAATAATAATAAGTTAATGGGTTTTTAGCTACTGGGTAGCTTGAAGGTCAAGGGTAAAATGCCCAAATTGCTAATAAATATTGAAGTATTAGCAGATACATGATGTTAGTTTTATTTTCTTCGGGTTTGGAAGATTGTTGTGCTCACACCTAGCATGACAATTGCTCAAGCTAAAGATGGGCATTCATAGGAATGCCCGAGTTTATTGCTGATTAGAATTTCGGTGAAATATTGATGCTTAGATATGTCCTGGGTTTTGATTCCATTGAATCTCAGAACAATTATCTTTATGATTCATGTTGTGTATAGTTATCCTGCATACTACTGTTGGGATAGCTGAATGCTAGTATTTTCTTCGATTTTTTTGCCATTAACTAAATAGATGGAAAAACTTGATGAAAAATAAGAATTAGGAGTTTTTGTGGTTAGAGATTTAGCATTCGAGCAGACTTTAGATATCAGATTTGTAGCAGTTTTATTAGTAACAGCAGTCACAGTATTATTGTCCGTAATCATATTTGTTTTTAAAGAGTCCATACCTAAAATAATATATTTTCTCTTACGTAACTTTGTTTCCCCTGAACTGGGGGATACTGCCCAATCTTTAATAGATCCTTACAAGGTATTGATTCAAATAATAATTACCCTAGTTATTGCGGAAATTATTGTACTATTAATCCCATTTACGAATAATTATCCCTTCATTGAAATTATTACTAGCTTGGGATTAACCTTAAGTATTAGCTGGCTTATTTCTAGAATATCTAGTAAATTTTTAGATGACTACCTTCTAGATTTAGCAGCTAAAAATGGTAGAAAAGCTAATAGTGAGCTATTTATTTCTGCTAAGGTAGTCTCCAATTTATCAATTATTATTATTGCCATTATTATTTTTGCTCAAACCCATCAAATTAATGTATTTGGGTTATTTGCAAGTTTGGGTATTGGAGGTTTAGCAGTTGCTTTTGCTGCTCAAAAAACACTAGAGCAATTTCTTGGTGGTGTAGTCATATATTTAGATCAACCATTCACAATA
Source organism: Calothrix sp. MO_167.B42 (assembly GCA_030065255.1). Taxonomy (GTDB): domain Bacteria; phylum Cyanobacteriota; class Cyanobacteriia; order Cyanobacteriales; family Nostocaceae; genus Calothrix_A. The sequence continues at coordinate 1,506 of JASJCX010000335.1, forward strand.
GATGACTATATTGGCTTACCAGATGGTATTTTTGGCAGAGTTGAATCCATAGGTTGGCGTTCGACAAAAATTCGCACATCTGGGAAGGGAACTATTATGATTATCCCTAATAATGCTCTGACTCAGATGAATATTGAAAACTTCTCTGGAGCTAAAAAAGTGATGTCAATACTTAATTTGAGTTTTAATCGAGAAGTAGATGCAAAAGAACAAGCTTTAATCCGTCAGGTTATTTTAGCAAGTACAAGTGATATTTTTGGATTAGATTCACGTAGTACAGATATCACGTTTAAGACTCATGTGGATAGTAATAAAATCAAGATTAGTCAAGCTCAAATTACCTTCTTTATTCTTGGATCTGGCGAAGTGTCAATGGAATTGCGTCGTCAGTTATTAGATATGGCTAAACAAAATATTAACTACAAATTAAGTGAATATGAAATTGGGTTTGAAATGGGTGAACCAACTATTTATGTTGATGCTCCAATAACTATTTAGTATATCAATAAATTATGGATGTTGTAAATCAAATATTTGCCTTTTTACAAAAAGAAGAAATTCGTAATATTGAACTTTTCATTGTTTTCTTTTTAGCTTCTTTAGTAATTGGAAGATATACACCTTCTTTAATTAAGGTACTGATTCAAAGATTATCACCCCAAAGAGTAACGGGAATTTATGCAAAATTAATCGATCCCATCAGTGGTTTATTTCGGTTATCGGGAACCATTTTTTTAATTTCTTTATCTTTAGATTTTCTCAAAGAATATCGAGGTTTTTATAGATTTATTCAATTTTTTATTGAAATATCACTGATTATTAGCGTCGCTTGGTTAGCATCCCGTTTATTCAGACAATTGGTTCGTTCCTATGGAATTAATATAGTTAGAAATTTAGGTTATACTGCGGATGATTTATTACTCGTATCTGAAACAGTTTTTAATGTAATTGTTGGTTTTGTTGCAGTTCTCACCTTTGCTAAGGATAGATTTGATTTAGTTGGTTTATTAACAGGATTAGGGATTGGTGGTTTAGCTATTGCCTTCGCTGCTCAAAAAACCTTGGAGCAACTTTTAGGTACATTAGTATTATATCTAGATCGTCCTTTTATCCCAGGAGAATATATTCGCTTACCTGCAAATTCCCAGCTTTCTGAAGAAATATTTGGACGGGTGGAGTCCATCGGATTGCGTTCGAGCAAAATTCGGACTGCGGCTAAAAGTACTTTGTTTATTGTTCCTAATTCAATTTTAGCAAATTTGCAAATCGAAAATATTACCCGTGGTAAAAAGGTAATGGTATTGCTTTATTTAGATTTCAATAAAAAACTTGAAGAAAGGGAAAAAGCTTTAGTAAAACAAGTAATGAAGGAAAGTACTGATTCCTTGTTTGGCATAGATCCAGGTAGTACTAATATAGCTTTGCAGGAAAATTCCGAAGAAAAAAATAGTAGAGCTAGAATTACATTCTTTATTTTAGGAACGAGTGAAAATTCTATCGAATTGAGAAAGAGATTATTAGAATTAGCCAACGAGAAAGTTTCCAAGAAATTAAAATCATTTGGCATTGAATTTGTCATGGAAGAACCTAACGTTTATGTAGAATCTCCGGTAACTCTGTAAGTTTTTGTATCTATAGAAATACTATTTGAATTTTGAAAAGATATTGTAGATATGTAGGGTGCTGTATAGCCCTCCGGGCATGGCTACGCTAAAGCGCAGCGTAACGCACCATTACGACTGTTTTTGGTGCGTTATGAACTCCGTTCTAAAACACCCTACAATACTAAATTAAAAATTTAGTGGGGCTTGAACCCATTTAATGATGAATTATGAATTATGAATTAGTAATTATTTGGTCAATTTATCTTGAAATATAAATCAAAATAACATATGACTATGGTATAAATATTTTGTGATTAATTGATTGCATATCAAAAAATTATGAACCATGAAAGCTGGATGGAAATTGCTTTAGAGGAAGCTAAAAAAGGAGATTTACCTTATGGTGCTATATTGGTAAAAGATAACCAAATTGTGATGAGAGGACACAACCAGACCCAAACAAATAGTGATGTATCTGCCCATGCAGAAATTAATGTATTACGCAGTTTTACCATGGCTGTTAAACACTACTCCCTAGATGTTTTGCGGGGTTATACATTATATACAACCTGCGAACCTTGTGCGATGTGTGCTGCGGTCTGTGTTTGGTCTGGAGTATCTGAAATAGTCTACGGTGCTTCAACCAAGGAATTAGTAGAAATAGGTATAGAGCAAATTGATATTAGTTGTGAAACTATAGTTAAACAGGGATTTCAAAACATTAAAATAACCCCAGGTATTCTTGCTTCCACGTGTCTAGAACTATTTAAAAATTAAAAGCATATATGTTTTCCCTTACACAGCAATCTTCCCGCCAACGAGAAATCGTAGAAGTAGTATTTCGCAATGGCTGGGGTTATATGCGTTCTTTGCTCACCGGTAGCAAAGCAAGTAAAACTGATGAGCCAGGGTTACCACCTCCAGCCGTCCTACGCAATATTTTGACTGAATTAGGTCCAGTTTATGTCAAACTGGGACAACTTCTTTCTACCCGTCCAGATTTATTACCTGGAGAATATGTAGATACCCTCACAGACTTACAAGCTAACGTTCCCCCCGTTCCCTGGCCAGAAATTCAAAATCTCATTGAACAAGAAATAAAACAACCCATTGCAGAAGTTTTTACAGATATTAATTCAGAAGCAATCGCAGCTGGTTCTATTGGTCAAGTTCATCGAGCTACCCTCAAAAATGGACAGCAAGTAGCACTGAAGGTACAACGTCCGGGAATAGATTTAACCGTCGCCCAAGATATTTCGTTAATTAAGAGTCTGGCGGAATTAGCTTCCCTGACTGACTTGGGTAAAGACTATGATATAGTTGCGATCGCGGAAGAATTTACTACTGCTCTACAAGCCGAATTAGATTTTACCACAGAAGGGAAATATACTGAACAACTATCTCGTAACTTATCTAGTAGTGAATGGTTTGATGCCCAACAGTTAATAATTCCCCAAATATATTGGGATTTCACTACTTCTAAATTATTAGTAATTGATTGGCTAGAAGGTGTTCCCCTACTTTCTTCCAAGCTGTCCAATGCTGAATCTATGGAGGAAACTAAAAAGCAACGACGGGAAATTACCACCCTGTTATTTCGCGCTTTTTTCCAACAGATTTATATAGATGGTTTCTTCCATGCCGATCCCCATCCTGGTAATATTTTTTATCTTGATGATGGTCGTGTAGCTCTGTTGGATTGTGGGATGGTTGGACGCTTAGATCCCCGAACCCAACAAATTTTAACAGAAATGTTGCTAGCGATTGTAGATTTAGATGCCCGGCGTTGCAGTCAATTAACCTTGGAGCTGGCGGAATCAGGTCAGCCATTAAGTTTAGATCAGCTGACAAATGATTACGATAAAATGCTGCGCAAATATTATAATTTGAGTCTGTCTCAAATCAACTTTAGCGAAGTTTTTTACGAAATTCTGCAAATAGCCAAAAATAACAAAATCCGATTACCTAGTAATATGGGTTTATATGCTAAAACCTTAGCAAATATGGAAGGTGTGGCTCGGGGTTTTTATCCAGAAATTAATCTCCTCGACCAAATAAAACCCCTAATGACAGACTTATTTCGTCGTCAATTTTTGGGAGATAGTCCAACAGAAACCTTCCTCAGAATTGCTCTAGATGTCAAAAGCCTTTCCTTGCGATCCCCACGTTTAGCAGAATTACTTTTGGATCGAGTAACTTCTGAAACTTTAAAGTGGAATATTACCATTACTGACTTGGATAGTTTACGCCGCAGTCTTGATGATTCTGCTAACAGGCTCTCATTTAGTGTTTTAGTTGGTTCCTTAATTATGGGAGCCGCTATTATTTCTGCACAACCCCAAACTAATCAGTTATCTTTCTTGAGTAATATTTTGTTTGCTGCTGCTAGTTTGTTAGGACTGTGGCTAATTATTAGTATTTTGCGATCGGGTAATTTGAGGTAAATTACTCATTACTCATTACTCATTACTCATTACTCAACCCCCACAGATATGATAACTGTTTAACCGGACATCATGTCACCAGTACAAGATAAACATTGACAAATCAAATAACTGCAACTTTACTGGTATCTGAATTGTTGAACAACACAGCTCTTTATTCCCTGAGTGGAGGTTTTTTATGTCTGAACCTAACGGCGTAATGATGCAGTATTTCCACTGGTATACTCCCCCTGATGGGAATCTGTGGAATGAATTAGCAGAAAATGCTCAAGTGTTGGCAAAAGCTGGGGTTACCTCTGTGTGGCTCCCACCAGCCTATAAGGGTACGGCTGGGGGCTATGATGTTGGCTATGGCGTTTACGATATGTTCGATTTGGGCGAGTTCGAGCAAAAACAATCAGTGCGGACAAAGTATGGGACCAAAGATGAGTACGTAAAAGCCATTAAAGCAGCCCAAGATGCAGGTATTCGAGTATACGCTGACGTGGTACTCAATCATAAACTGGGTGCGGATGGAGAAGAAGAAACCGAAGCAACTCCCTTCAGTCCTGACAATCGCAACCATGCTATAGGAGATTGTCAAAAAGTCAAGGTTTGGACCCACTTCACTTTTCCCGGGCGTAATGGCAAACATTCCCAGATGGAATGGCATTGGTGGCACTTTGATGCTGTAGATTACAATGCCTACAATAATGGCAAGAATGCGGTGTATCTTTTCAAAGATAAGTCCTTTGATGATAACGTTGACTTGGAAAAAGGGGTATTCGACTATCTGATGGGCTGCGACTTGGATATGGAACATCCCCAAGTCCAGGGTGAGTTGAAGTACTGGGGGGAATGGTATGTAAATACTACGAATGTTGATGGTTTCCGCTTTGATGCTGTGAAACACGTGAAAGCAGGCTTTTTCCCCCAATGGCTCCAGCACGTTCGCCATCATACTAAACGTCAGCTATTTGCTGTGGGTGAGTATTGGTCCTACGAAATTGAAGCACTACACCACTTCATCAAAGTTACAGGTGGAGATGTCACTTTATTTGATGTCCCATTACATTACAACTTCAGTGCTGCGAGTAAATCAGGTAACGACTATGATATGCGGCAAATATTTGACAACACCCTAGTCAAACAACAGCCCGCTTTAGCGGTGACACTGGTTGACAATCACGACTCCCAACCCTTGCAGGCTTTGGAATCTGTGGTTGAAAGTTGGTTTAAACCCCTGGCTTATGCCCTAATATTATTGAGGTGTGATGGCTACCCCTGTATTTTCTACGCTGACTACTATGGCGCTCACTACAAAGATACAGGTAATGATGGAGGGGAATACGAAATTTGGCTAGACAGCCATCAGTGGATTATCGATAAATTTTTGTTTGTGCGCCAAAATTACGCTTACGGCGAGCAATACGACTACTTCGATCATGCTAACACCATTGGCTGGACGCGGCTTGGTAATGAAGAACACCCCGGTGGTATGGCCGTTGTCTTGAGCAATGGTGCAGAAGGCACAAAATGGATGGAAGTGGGACAGCCAAATCTGACTTATATTGATATTACCGAACACATTGATGAACCCGTAGTCACCAATGACGAAGGTTGGGGGGAATTTCCATGCCAAGGGGGTTCTGTTTCAGTGTGGCTTCCGCAATCGTACAGTTAATACCATTTCTTTGTGGGGATGGGCTAAATTTTGTAATTATTGAATTTGGCCGATCTTCATACAGAATTGGTATTGCAAAGTTTCGCTGTAAATATAGTCAGCCATAGTCAAATGTTGACATAAATCCAATGTTTTGACGAACAAAAAGGGTAGTGGTAATATGCATTTATCAGTACTTGTGTATTATCGTCA
>JASJCX010000336.1 GCA_030065255.1 Calothrix sp. MO_167.B42
TACTAGTAATTTGTTGTAGACGATTTGTTAATTTAACTTCAGAAAGAGGTTGTTCATCATTAACTACTTGTACTAATTGACGTTTATCTCCATAAACAAGATAAACTTCTCCTTCCTCTCTTACACCAAAAGTTTTAACCTTTCCCGGTTCAACTAGTGGATTAATATATTCAAAATCAAAATTAGAACCTTGTCGTCGATAATTTTCTAGCAATTCTTCATCTTGGGGATTTTGATTATTAGTAAATATCAAAACTTTGATTGGTGCTTTTAAAGTACTAATTAATTGTCGAGTTTGAGGTGCAAGGGAAAAGAGCCGACCTTCTGTTGTATCTATCCGATATTGATAACGGATCCCCAAAAAATTAACTAACGCCAAAATTGTCACTACAGCCAAAGTTGCAATTATGGCATTAGTTCCTGCTTGGGTTGAACGACTTTCCCACCATTTATATTGCTGACTTTGCCAAATCAACCATCCAATAATTACAGTTGTTCCTAAACCAGTTAATACTAAAGGGATGGTATCCCAACTTTCAGATACCAAACCAACAGCTAAACCTGCAGTAATAAAAAACGGACCGAACCAGAATAGATATTTCAAAGATTTTCCTTTGCTAATACTTTTCATTTTTCAGTTATCAGGAGTTAGGACAGACCGCATCCTTACGGACGAACAGGAGTCATGAATTAGGATTGTGCGCTAACGCGCACCGCTACGCTAACAGGAGTCAGGAGTCAAAAATCAAGAATAGTAATTGATAAGTTGCCAGTTACTTGTTACTTGTTACTTGTTACTTGTTACTTATTACTTATTACTTATTACTTATTACTTATTACTCATTACTTAATTATTACTACTGACGTTGAAAACGAAATGCATCAATTGATTGTGCAGTTAGAAAAATCCCTAAGAAAATGTAACTGGAAAATAAAATTAAACTGCTAGTATCAAAAATACCCTTGACCAGGTTACTATAATGTTTTAGCAAAGATAAATGACTTAATGCATCTCCAAAAACACCACCAACACTATTTGCAATAACATCTACAAATAACAGTAATAAAATCACTGCAAAAGTAATAATTGCAGCAAGAATAGTACTATCTGTTAACGAAGAAATAAACATTCCTAGGGATAAAATAGCTCCTGCAAACAAAATTAAACCCAGATGACCCAACAAAAGAATTGTGAATTGCATTGGAGGATTAGCAGCACTCAAAACAATTGCTTCAAATACTAATAAAGGCAAAACAATGGTAGTAATAAAAGTTAGTACCCCAAGCAATTTACCCACCGCAACAGCCCAATTAGTCACTGGTGATGTAGCTAAAAGCTCTAAAGTTCCACGCTTGCGTTCTTCTGTGTACAATCCCATGGATAAAATTGGCAGGATAAATAATAACAACCAACCAATACGATCTAACAATGCTCGGATAAATTCATAGGGAACATCCACCGGTGGTGCAGGAATTCCCAATTGTTGTCCGCGTAAGTCCAAACCTGCAACAAAATTTAAAATATCTTGCAAAATAGTGATAAAAAATAACCCAGATAAAAACCAAAAAACACCGGCGATCGCATAAGCTAAAGGCGACACAAAATAACTTTGTAACTCTCGGCGGTAGATGGCAATAATGTTATTGATTACTATACCCATTTAAGCAACATCTCCTGATTCGGCTAATACTGAATCTGTTTTTCCTGAGTTTATATTTCCTGAGTTTATATTTCCTGAGTTTATATTTCCTGAATCAGTCTCGGCTTCAAATTTTTCTTCCTCAGTTGTTAACTCCAAGAATACATCTTCTAATGTGGCTCTAACTCGCCGCATTTCGTATAGTTCAAATTCAGTACGCAACAAAGCAGCAGCTATATTATTTCCTGGTTCGCTACCAGGAACGCAAATCACCCGCAAGTTAACCCGGTTATTATTACCCATACCGTTACTTCCAATCGCCGGAATTGATTCTACCAAAGAAACATCAGGTAGATTTTGCAACACCTGTTTAGCAAGGGCGGCTTCTCCTGCAATTTCTAATTCATAACCAGAACCACCTGCAAGTTCGCCCATCAAATTTTCTGGTGTATTTGTTGCTACTACTTTACCGCCATTGATAATTGTGACCCGGGAACAAACCATACTAACTTCCGGCAAAATATGGGTGGAAAGAATAATTGTATGCTCTCCGGCTAAATTTTTGATCAGATTTCGTACCTCAATAATTTGTCGGGGATCGAGTCCTACTGTAGGCTCATCAAGGATAATTACTGGTGGATCGTGGACAATTGCTTGAGCAATACCAACTCTTTGACGATATCCTTTAGAAAGTTTACGAATAATTACGTGACGCTTGTCAAACAGATTACAGCGTTTCATCGCCGCTTTGACCCTGGTAGTGCGATCGCCCGCTGCTACACCTTTGATCCGTGTCACAAAATACAAGTATCCTTCTACCGTCATTTCTAAATATAAAGGTGGAGTTTCCGGTAAATAACCAATTCGCTGGCGCACTGCTAGAGAATTTTCGTGTACGTCAAATCCAGCAATCCGAACTGTACCGCGAGTCGCCGGCAAATAACCAGCCAAAATTCGCATTGTGGTAGTTTTACCAGCGCCGTTTGGTCCGAGAAAACCAAGAATTTCTCCTTCTTCAACCTGAAACGTCACATCACTGATAGCTGTGTGAGAACCGTATATCTTACTTAAATGTTCGACTTCAATCATTAAAAACAGTTGGTAGTAACTTCTGAACTTCTAAATTACCAAATTGGGTTTGGGTATTGGGGATTGGTCAGGAATCAGAGACTGGGGATCTATCAACGTTAGGGGATATCTACTGTATAAATATGTTTGACAAATCACATATGAGCGATTACTAATGACCCATGACAAATTGACATTCAAAACATTTAAAGTCAAAACAGATCCTGCCAGAGGGCGTTAAAGCCTAGCGTAAGTATTGTGGAATGGAGGCACAGCAAAAGCACTTGGCAATTTCCAATTTCCCTGTCGCCAATTCCTAGTCGCCATATGCCGCTTGCGGCGGCACGCAGTGCTATCCCCAGTCGCCAATCCCCAATCTCCAAAAAAAACCCCGTTTGTGTAATAGGGCAGTTGTAGATTTATTTATCATTGTCATAATTTAAACATTCAAGAGCCAATTAGTAATCAATGGAGAACTATAAACTCGCCACCACAGTTTATGTCAACCCGACGAAAGGGAATGATGCCAATACTGGATCGAAGTTGGCTCCATTTAAAAGTCTTACCCGTGTTTTAAAAACCATCAATCTGAGGTTGTCACCCACCATTATTCATTTAGCATCTGGTCTTTACAGTACTGCTAGTGGAGAAATATTTCCATTGGTGGTTTCGAAAGAAGTAATTTTGTTGGGTAATGAAGCCACTAAAGGAAAGGGAATCATAATTTCCGGAAGCGGTAAACACCAAAGTCAAATTTTTGGCTGGCAAGAGGTTGCGATGGTGTTACTTGATGATGCAAGTCTCATGGGTATCACCGTAAGCAATCCTCAAACAAAGGGAAGTGGTATTTGGATTGAATCCAGTACCCCCCAAATCGCTAATTGCACTTTTAGGAATTGCGGTCGGGAAGGTATTTTCATTTGTGGAAATGCCAAACCATTGATTGTTGATAGCGTGTCTACCGGTAATAGATCTGCTGGATTGTTAATGGCGGGAAATAGTAAAGGAGAAATTCGGCGCAACGTCATCCAAAAAAATAAGTTGGGAATTGTAATTAGCGATTTTGCTGCGCCATTAATTACAAAAAATCAACTTTCGGCAAACCACATGGGTATTGCTATATCGCGACAGGCTAAGCCTGTATTGCGTCATAATTTGCTTGAGGGTAATAGTTTGGGTGGTTTGAGGGTAAATTACCGATCAATACCCGATTTAGGTCATCCTCAAGATTCTGCGGGTAATGTTTTTCGCAATAATCGTCACTTTGACGTTCATAACAACACTTCATTTAAGTTAATTTCTGCGGGTAACGAATTAAATCCAACTCAAGTTAAAGGAGTTATCGATTTTATTGCTGTTACAACCCAGAACGCACAAACGAATTCAAATGCTAACTTCAACGATATAAACGGACATTGGGCTACTGCTTTTATTCAAGCATTGGTCGCTAAAGGCATAATTAGTGGTTTTCCTGACGGCTCTTTTCGACCTGAAGCACCAATTACCCGCGCCCAAGCTGCAGCAATTATTGCTAAAACTTTCCAATTACCTATTATTCAAAATGTTAAGAATTTTATCGATATTCAAGCGGGTTTTTGGGCCGCAGGGGCGATCTCTCGTGCTGCGGGTATGGGATTTATCAGTGGCTTTCCTGATGGAACCTTTCGACCTGAGAAAAACCTGAGTAAGATTCATGCCATTTTAGCCTTAACCAATGGACTCAAGCTCACAGGCGGTAATCCTAATATTCTGCAAGTCTATCAAGACCGCGCCCAGATTCCCAGCTATGCCACCAATGCAATAGCTCTAGCCACTCAAAAACGTTTGGTGGTCAATCATCCCGAAGCTTCGCGACTTGAACCACTACGGGATATTACCAGGGCAGAAGTTGCCGCTATAGTTTATCAAGCTTTGGTGGCAAACAATCGGGAACAACCGATTATTTCTCCTTATATCGTTAATCCCGATACTAATACGCCTTCATTTTCTGACTTGCGGGGGCATTGGGCAGAAAATTTTATCCGAGCATTAGTTAGCATGGGATTAACCAGTGGTTTTGCAAATGGCACCTACCGTCCAAACAAATTGATGAATCGCGCCCAATATGCGGCTTCGATCGCAGCTGCTTTTCAACCAGCCGTCGAAGACCGGGGACCTCAATTTACTGATGTTCCGAAGAGTTTTTGGGCTTATAAACCAATTCAAATCGCAGCTAGCAGCGGTTTTGTTGGCGGATTTAGCGATCGCACTTTTCGTCCTCATGAAAATGTCGGGCGGTTGCAAGTAATTGTTTCTTTAGTTAATGGACTCAATTTATCTGCTACCAATGAAGATGTTTTAGAACACTACACTGACATTGAAGAGGTTCCTGTTTATGCACGCAAAGCGGTGTATATTGCTACACATAAGCGAATCATGGTAAATTATCCTGACCCCAAAAAAATCCAGCCATACCAAAAGGCAACAAGAGGAGAAGTAGCGGCAATGATTTATCAGGCTTTGGTAACAACAGGGAAAACAACCGCTATTGATTCACCTTATGTATCTGACCTGCGTGTATAATTCTTCATCGCGACAATCAATTAGATAAGTCACAATAATTACTATAAATTCAACAAAGGTCTTTTTTTAAGCCTTGTAAACAAAAGTACTTTAAGGCTTTATGCGACGGGAGCAAAATGTGGCTCTATTGCCAATACTAAACACCAACAAATTCGCACCTGTTGCGGAAAATTCTCCGAATTTGGCAATAGGTTTATTAACTCACTATAGTTTTGACCTTGGCGGCTACAGTGCTGGCGAACTAGTAA
>JASJCX010000337.1 GCA_030065255.1 Calothrix sp. MO_167.B42
CCAACGAATTAATAGGGATTTCGAGTTATTAATAGGAGTGCGACTGCGCTCCTCAAACCCCTATTTTTTGGTCATTCAGAATGACCAGCAGTATCCTATTAAGGCTACGGTGTACACACAAGTCCTACTTATCTTCGTTTCAGTCTATGAATGCCCCCGTGACCCCTGCCCCCGTGACCCCTGCCCCCGTGACCCCCAATCCTGGGGGTACCTGGGGGTACCTGGGGGACGCATGGAAATTCTTGTCCCCCATAATTGGGGGTTAGGGGGCGTTTAGGTGAGAGCTTGGCTAAATTTAATTACTTGTGTGTACACGTGAGCCTATTAAGGAGAGGGAAAGATTTTTGTGCAACAAAAAACGAGGGTGAGGTTTTTCCTGATTTTCAAGGTAGTTTACCAGTAAAAGCTAGTTCTGCTGGCCCAGTCATATAAACCCGTCCATCTGTTAGGGACCATTCAATATATAAATTACCACCAGGGAGTTCTACCGTTGCGGTGCGATCGCATTTATCATTGAGTACACCAGCTACTAGGGAAGCACAAGCACCAGTACCACAGGCTAAGGTAATCCCCGCACCCCTTTCCCAGACTCGCATTTTTAAATAATCTCTACTCACAACTTGAATAAATTCGGTATTGATTCTTTGGGGAAAGGCGGCGTGATGTTCAAATTTAGGTCCAATGGATTCTAAGGAAATTGCCTCCACATCATCCACAAAGGTAATACAGTGGGGATTACCCATGCTCACACAGGTGACATCCCAAGATTTTTCTGCCACCACCAATGGCTGATTGATCACCTTCTCCCCAGCCCCAGACAAAGTAGTGGGAATTTCTTCTGCTAATAATTTAGGTAAACCCATATCCACCTTAACTTGACCATCAGCCATGAGTTGTGGTGTCATCACCCCACCCAAGGTATGAATACGATATTGGTCCCCATTGCGAGATTCCCCCTCTAAATCGGCAATAAACCTTGCCAAACAGCGAATTCCATTACCACACATTTCCGGCTCCGAGCCATCGGAATTAAAAATACGCATGGTGTAATCCGTGCCATTTTCTCCAGGTAAGGCAAAAATTACACCATCAGCACCGATACCAAAGTGGCGATCGCACAGTTGGATGGCTTGGGCTGGAGTGATTGCAGGGGTTGAACTAGAGCGATTATCTATCAGAATAAAATCATTACCCAGACCGTGATACTTAGTAAATTCCATTGCCATTTTCCCAAGGATGAATTATCAAGGATTAGTAAATCAGTTGTCAGTTGACGGTTGACGGTTGACAGTTGATGGTTGACGGTTGACCTGTGTTGAAAATTGATCGCTGAATAACTGATACTTATATACTATTATCAAAATGCCTACTATTGAATTTGATACCACACTGCCCAGCATTCGCCAGGTGCAAACCCTGATTAAAGATAAAAATGCTGTGGAAATGAAACTACTTACAGGGGACACCCTCACGGGAACACTGGTTTGGCAAGATCCACAATGTGTTTCCTTAGTACAAGAAAACGGCCAAAAAACCACCATTTGGAGACAAGCGATCGCTTTTATGAAACCATTAGGCTAGGGAGTTAAGAGTTAAGAGTTAAGAGTTAAGAGTTAAGAGTTAAGAGTTAAGAGTTAAGAGTTAAGAGTTGATGGTTGACAGTTAAGAGTTAAGAGTTAAGAGTTAAGAGTTAAGAGTTAAGAGTTGATGGTTGACAGTTAGGAGTTAAGAGTTAAGAGTTGACAGTTGACAGTTAGGAGTTAAGAGTTAGGAGTTAAGAGTTTTAATTTCTTCACTCCTCACCTCCTCACCTCCTCATCTCCTCACCTCCTCACCTCCTCACCTCCTCATCCCCTCACCTCCTTCCCTCCTTCACTCCCTCACTCTCTCACTCCCTCACTCCCTCACTCCCTCACTCCCTCACTCCCTTACTTCTTCTTTCATATCCTCTACTTCACTAGTTGCAATGATGGGAATGGATAAACTCAGTTGGGAAGCAGCCATTGACTTTTCCAATTGACTGAGGGAAGATAAACTACCACACAGTAATAATTGGTCATTGACTTGTAACTTAGTATTACGGTCGGGTAAACGGATAAATTTACCACCCCGACGCATAACTTGTACCCTCACCCCATACTCCCGAACCAGGTTTAAACTAGCTAAAGTCTTATTCGCAACTGCATAATTATCGTCAATTGTCAACCACTGACAAGCACTATTTTCCGCTGGCATTGCCGCTTGTCCTTGGGCAAATTCGGCTAAGGCTGCTAATTCCCGATCTGAGCCTACCACTAATAAGCGATCGCCTGCTGCTAATTTAGTCTGAGCTTGGGGATAATCTATTTCTTCCCCGTCATTGCGGACAATTGCCATCAAGCTGACTCCTGTCAAATAGCGCATATCCGCCTGTTCTAAAGTCATACCAATTAAGGGAGAATCTTTTGGTAGGGGATACCAACGGCTGTTCATTTCTTGGGTTGCCTGTCGCAATATCCTAGATACTTGGGATGGGGATTCTTCTGGTTTTAAATCTAAATAATGGCGATTGCGGATTTGTTGCATTTCCTGCTGCACCACCAGGGGGGAAAATCCCACATCTGTCAAGATATAGGTTGTCATTTCTATACTGGCTTCAAACTCCGGTTGGACTACTTCCCTAGCACCCAATTGATAAAGAACTTCAATATTTTTATTTTGATTAGCGCGGACAACTATATCTATTTCTGGAGATAATTCTAAAGCCCGTTTCAGGGTGAGGCGAATACTCATGGCATCGGGGAGAGCGATGGCCATACTTTTAGCATGGCTGACTGCGGCGGTTTCCAAAACGTGAAAGCTGACACAATTACCATATACATAGGGAACTTCTGCTTCCCGTAATTGCTGAATCCTATTTTCAGATTGGTCAATTACTACCACTGGTAAGTTGTGTTGTTGTAATAATTTCACCAAATTTTTGCCGATTCTACCGTACCCACACACTATCACATGGCCTTGCCAAGGTAATTCCTCTGATGTATCTATAGGTACACCTTCCCCAGTTAAATAGGGTTTGAGCCAAGGCATGGATTCGCCAAAATTAAACAAGAAAGGCACTAGTCGCCAAACAAAAGGGGTAATAACTAATGTTACTGCTGTTGTACCTAAAATCAGTAAATATACTCGTTGAGAAACTAGTCCCAATGCCCGCCCTTCACTTGCCAATACAAAGGAAAATTCTCCAATTTGCGCTAGTCCCAAACCCGCAATTAATGAAGTTTTCCAAGGATAGCGGAATAATTTTACTATAGGGGTAATAATCAAAAATTTACCCACAAATACCAAAGCTACCAATCCTAAAATTAATTCTAGGTTGTGCCAGAGAAACACTGGGTCGATTAACATCCCAATGGCGGCAAAAAATAAACTCGCAAAGATATCTCGCAGAGGCTCCACATAGGTCAAAGTTTGATCGGCGTATTCCACCTCGGAAATCATCAAACCAGCCACAAAGGCCCCCATTTCAATGGAGAGGCCCAAATATTCTGTGAGTAGGGCAATTCCCAAACACAGGGCCACTACCCCTAATAAAAATAGTTCTCGGCTTTCCGTGCGAGCTAATAATCGGAGTAAAGGTGGAATCAAGTATATTCCCGCCACCACTGCACCGGCCGCAAATAAACCAATGCGTAACAGTGCCAACAACACAGCCACACCAATGGATTCAGCAGGTTTATCTAAAGCCGGTAACACCGCCAACATCAAACCCAATGCCAAATCCTGTACTACTAAAATTCCCAGCAACACTTGTCCGTGGGGGGTTTCCGTCTCATTCCCCTCCATCAAACATTTGAGTACAACTGCCGTAGATGATAAAGACAGAATCCCCCCTAAAAATACCCCTTGGGCAGGGGAGCTTACCCAACCCACACCCACGGATACTAAAGCAGTCACGGAAATTGTGAGGATAATTTGCAGTCCACCACCACCCAAGCTAATTTTTTGCACTTTTTTCAGTTCCGCCAAGGAAAACTCCACCCCCAAGGCGAATAGCAAAAAAGCCACTCCAAACTGTGCTAGGGTCTCTACTTGTATTAATTCTTTGATTAATCCCAATCCGGCTGGTCCCACAACCATACCACCGATGAGATAACCCAAAATCACCGGTTGTCTTAATAGTGCAGCAAAAAGTCCGCCACTAGCAGCCACGGACAGTACTAACACTAAATCAATAATTAATCTTAGATCTTCTTGCACCAGTTTTTCTAATCATCAATTTTCACTGCGATTAATTTCAGAATACAAAGTTTTTTATCAATTGGGGATAAATAGTCTCAGAATCGGCTAATAATTTTTTGCCGTAGCAGAAATTACTATAAATAACTAGTTGTCCATCACATTAATGATGAGTCGTAGGTATTTAGATCCCCATAAACATCCCAGTTTGCTTATTTGTCTGGGAAATTAGGAAAAATCTAGAAAGCAATCATAAAATACAGTTTGCCCATTGGGTTGCCATTTTTTTCAGAAATCTGGGAAAATGAAAGCAATATGAAAACTTCTAGTAACAAAACTATCGCCTGTGAAAATTGATTCTGCACCTAAGGATATAACTACTCCATCCCAGACTCCAAGCCAGGAAATCCCAAATACTAACGGTGTGATTGATACAACTGAGTCAATTAAAAATAGCGATGGGGAACATGGCTGTGTAGATGGTTTAAACTATGGCAAACAGAAAACCACGGTAGTTTTTGGTACCACGTTCGTAACTATATTTTTAGCAGAAATTGGCGATAAGACTCAGTTGTCAACCCTACTCATGAGTGCAGAATCCCATGAACCGTGGATGGTATTTATTGGTTCTGCGGTTGCTTTGGTAACTACTAGTTTGTTGGGTGTACTTGTGGGTAGTTGGATGGCTAGTAAACTTTCTCCAAAAACCATAGAAATAGCCGCAGGGATGATGTTATTGCTTATTTCCTTTATGTTGATAGGAGATGTGTTTCTGAGTTAAGAGTTAGGAGTTGATAGTTGATAGTTGATAGTTAATTGTTGGGTTATCAAATATCTGCGTCATCAGTGTCATTCATTTAATCAGTGTTCACAAGTTAGGAATGGAGAAGAATTATTTTCATATTTGCTTGTGTGTGAAAAATTACCTGTGATTGATTCGTACAAAAAATTTATAGATAAATATAAATATGGACTGGCATCTGATTGGATTAAGCTTTGTTACAGTGTTTTTGTCTGAATTGGGGGATAAAAGTCAATTAGCTGCGATCGCACTTTCTGGACGTTCCCAAGCTCCCCGGGCAGTGTTTTTTGGTACAGCCGGAGCATTACTTTTAACTAGCCTGTTAGGAGCTTTGGCGGGGGGAGCAGTGGCAGAATTTTTACCCACTAAATTATTAAAAGCGATCGCTGCTGTGGGATTTGCTATCCTGGCCATCAGGTTACTCTTTTTTGGCGATGGAGAATCTGAAGGGTGAAAGCTGAAAGGAATGCTTCATTGGTAATACGCTTTGAAGTGCGTGGCGGTGGGTTGATGATTGAAGTTGGTTGAGTC
>JASJCX010000027.1 GCA_030065255.1 Calothrix sp. MO_167.B42
AGTAGATGCTACACCGCAAGATTTATCAACTGTGTTGTGATGGGCGGGATGTATGTGTTTTCTTGCGGGACCAGCAACGCTGGATAGAACGCGCCCGCATCATAGACATCGAAGGGGATTTAGTCACCTTACGCTATGAAACCGAGGAAGAAGACGAAATCTGCTCTTGGGAAGAAATGGTTAGACTCGAAAGTATAGGTGCTGTCACTCAAAAGTTGGCTTCAGTACCAAGGGGTAATGTAGAACCGCTCTTAACCGAAGAATGTCCTGAAGCTGAACGCATCCGCAATCCTTACAACGATACGAATCCAGAATAAAACTAACTAGTACGAGAGGTGATTATTCAGTAGTTAACAGTCTACATATCCAACCCAATCACTTTGACCGAAAATAATGGAATACAAGCCCCGTCCTTCCAGGACGGCTTTCTGGTATAATTGGAAAATAGTCGCCACAGGGCATTGGGAGACTTTAAACGGACGTAGAGGGATGGTAAGACTACCTCGGTAGCACAACCCAAGGAAGCGTCAAGGAATCCTCGGACTTTAGGACGAGGAGATATGTCAATCTGGGATTAAGAACACGTCAGCCTAAGAAAGTTCGATTGTGGACTCTTCAGAAGTCCCCTCGCCTTCAGGCAGGGGAAGCTTAAAATAGACTACAATTTTTCAACAAAGAATTCCCCCTCTCGATTTTATTTGAAGGAGGGGATTTTAATGCTAGTTCTATAATATTACGATCAAAAGCGATCGCTCCTGGTGTTTGAGTTTGTAACATCAAAATAGCAATCCTAAATCATAAGCCTTGCGGGCAGGCTATGCCAACGTGAAAAATTAGATCCCCGACTTTTTCAAAAAAGTCGGGGATCTAACCTCTGGGTTTTGACAAATCAAATAGGATTGCTATAGTACCGTAAAATAATTCACCGCCTAAATACAAAAAAATACCCCTTACACGGGCGAGGTAAGGGGTATATTTTATGCCAATTTATGATTCTGCTTTCCACACACTTTCAATGAACAGATGGGAAAAATAGCTCATTGAAAGGTCGGTTGTCTTCAATCTAACTCTAGATTAGATTTCAGTTTTAACATAGTTTTTTGGGAATGCCAAAAGCCACAAAAGCCTTAACTGAAAGGAAATATAGTAAATTGATATCCATTACTCAACCAGATGATTCACTTGGTTACAATACAAATTATAGAGCTTTTCATAGATAGATTTTACGCCTGAGGAGCATCTCTGCAATCATAGTAATTATAAGTATAATCAATGCAACTGATAATACATCTGTCAGTTTTTGAGTGTTAATCAAATCCTTTATGTTCGTTGTGCAAAAGTTTACCCAATAAGTATCAGGGCTAAAGCTGGGTGTCACTCGCTACAAGTTGTGATTACTAGGTTCAAACACTTTCACAGCGTCACACACCCTACATCAAAAAATATGCCAGTGTGTATAAGTTTCATTGTAAAGATTTTTTACAAGTTTTCTTTTTTTGCGTAACAGGAACAGTTACAGCCGAATAAATGTATGAAGCTACAACTAATTCCAAAACCAAATTGATTTCTAGGAAGTACAAATATGAAACTTCAATATCGCGGTATCCCTTACGAATCTAATGTGCATACCATGACATCTGTTAAGTCGGAAATAACTGCTAAATTTCGTGGTTTTATCTATCATATCCAACGGCCATTAAGGATATATTTGCACTCTGCCCATGCTCTTAAATATCGAGGCATAAGTTATATAAAAGGTAATTATCAAATCTCTGTATCTGCTGATAAACTTGACCAACAAAAAGATATTAATTCAACTTTTAATAATTATTCTATTTATGAAGATTATCAAAGATTTATCAGCGATTTCAATAAATTTAATTCCTAGATTTATCTGAATTATTAAACTGAATATTTGCGGCAAATTTACCTAAGTTTTCCTTACGCCACCTGGCATTTATCTGACGATTTGTCTGCAATTCTAATACTCTGATTCCTTGGGTAGGTAGGATGCTTAATTTGTTTCTTAATTGCTTCCAAGAAGTGATCAATTCATGTTCTACCCCATAGGTAGCACATAACTGGGCAAAATTAATATCTTGGGGAGTGGCAAAAAATTCTGCAAAGGGTGGATTAAATTCGGCGATGGGTAACATTTCAAAGATACCACCACCATTGTTATTAATCAGAATAATGGTTAAATGACCAACAAACTTATTGCGAATTAAAAAGCCATTGGTATCGTGCAGTAAAGCTAAGTCCCCTGTTAACATTACACAACTTTGTTGACCATGGGCAATTCCCAAGGCGGTGGATAATGTACCATCAATACCATTAGCACCCCGATTAAAAAAGGGAATTACCTGGGAATTATTGGGTTTCCAGAAAAATTCTACATCTCGCACCGCCATGCTATTGGCAATGAAGATTGGTGTTGCTGGTGGTAAACTCTGGGAAAGGAACCAAGGTAATTTTACTTCTGATATTTCTCCTATTTCCAGCAAACTTTTTTCCACCCTATCTCTAACTTGTGTTTCTGCTGATAACCACATTTGCAGAAAGTTTCTTTCCCTCCTTCCCTCTTTCACTCTTTCACTCCTCCACTCCCCCATTTCTTGGCGTAAATGAATGGTTCTCCCGTGGAGGGGATCTAGGTTTTGGTAGGTAGAATCAATTACCCAACGTCTAGGGGATATCCGACTCAACCATTGACGTAATTGTTTACTGGTGGGCATGTCCCCAATTTGAATGACAATTTGTGGTGTTAATTGCTCTGCTAACTGGGAATTACGCAGAATCAAATCATAGGTGGAAATTATATAGGGATTTATATTAGCATGATTCCTGAGTGGGGATAATCCTTCTGCTAAGATGGGGAATTGCAAACTTTGGGCTAATTGCGCGATCGCACGACAATATGCTTGGGGTTCCTGGGGTTGAGCTACCCCAGCAATGATTATACCGCGATCGCATTCCTGCCATGCTGCTAAAATTGGCAATGGGGGATTAATAATGCTTAATTGGGTTGTATTGGTGATGGCAGCAAAAAATTCCTCTGGTTGCCACTGGGACTGCAATAATTCTAAGGATTGGCATTGCTGTTTATCCTGGTGGGGAATGGGTGCAAGGGGATCTCGAAAGGGAACATTTAAATGCACGACTCCAGGAATGGGGGCAAGGCATCGCTCCCAGCCATAGGTTATGGTTTGTCGGAGATAACCTAGCATTTCCATGTCTGCTGTGGGCACGGCTAGCTGGGCTTGCCAGTTGGGATAGTTGCCATACAATTTCAATTGATCTATAGTTTGTCCAGAATGGCAATCCCGTAGTTCAGGGGGCCTATCGGCGGTTAATAATAACAGTGGTACGCGACTTTCTTTCGCTTCAATGACTGCTGGGTAAAAATTAGCCCCTGCTGTGCCAGATGTGCATACTAAAACTGTGGGTAATCCCGTTGCTTTTGCCCTTCCCAAAGCGAAAAAAGCCGCAGAACGCTCATCAAGGATAGAAATGACCTCAATATCCGGCGATTCTTGGGCAAAGGCGACAACTAGAGGAGTAGAACGGGAACCAGGAGAAATCACTACCGTTTTTAATCCCAGATATTTTAAAGTTTGTGTAGCGATCGCGGCCCAAAGTTGATTTATATTTTTATAAGCGGTTGCCATGACATCATGCTGTTCCCTGTGTCTTTTGCTATAACTGTTGGCTGATTTACAATTTTATAGGCAAAATTCCCTTTCACAATCAGAATTGAAGATATGGACTGCATTCATGTAACAGGAATCCGCACCTATGGTTATACTGGTTATTTACCAGAAGAACAGGTGTTGGGACAAAGGTTTGAGATAGATGTCAAATTATGGTTGGACATATCCGCAGCCGCGCAAACCGATGATATTGAAAAAACTGTAGACTACCGTAGTATTATTACTTTAGTTAAAGATTTGGTAGAAACATCCAAATTTTTGTTAATAGAACGCTTAGTGGATACCCTGGCTGATTCTATCTTGAAACAGAGCGATCGCATTACTAAAGTACAAGTTCTTTTAAGTAAACCAGCTGCACCAATTCCAGATTTTGGTGGGAAAATCAGCATTGATGTAACTAGAAGTCAGTCTTAATTCTCAAATTAGTCTAATACGATAATATGACGTAAATTTCTAATTATGAGGAAACTGATCAATAAAAATGTATCTCACAGTCATGAGATAGGTAGAAATACTAAATCTACCAATAGCACTCAATGGTTAACTGTGACAAAGTTCTTGTGGGATCTTTTATTTCTTCGAGTTTTCTTAAACTAGTTCAAAAAGCTGATACAAAGGAAAGGGCGCAGATGTATTAGTCAGTATTTATAACTAAAGATTGATTGTCTTAGTAACATTCCTTTGGGTAAAGTGTTAAATATGCCCAAAGGAATTTTGCCTATGGGTGATTTTAGAATTAAAACTATTGTTTTTATTCAGGATTTATGTAAATAAACCCAGGTTATACAAAAATCCTTGATGCGAACAATTACAATCAACCAGGAAACTTGATTTTAAACTGTGTATGGATAAGTTTTGTTAATTTGTCAAATTGTTACCTGATTTACCATTCTTCACAAATAATAATAATACAATTTTTGTAGTCAAGATAAAGTTTATGTATAAAAAATAATCATATTTACTTATTAAATGCAAAACCTGTAATTCTTCATAGGAGAATTCAGAGTGCAAAAAAATACAAATTATATAGTTATGACTTACACACTCCTTAAAATAAATCAGACTGGGAAATTGCTTTCCTAAGGTTACTATGAAGTGATTTTATTAATTATTATTATTCAAGTGATTATGGTGTTAAAAATCACATAATAAATCAATAGTAATTATAATATTTTACAGATGAAAAAGCAACATTGATACCAAGTAATAAATCTATAATGTATCTTTTTAAAAGCCAAATTTGTAGTATGAATGTTGAGAATACTGATACATAGATAGAATTAAACAATTCGATAATGAGACGATATTAACTTTATGTAAATAAGCTTTTCTTAATTGATAAAATAAATAATCATTTGGTTAGAATATTTATGATTGTGTAAATATTAATAGAGAAATTAATTAGCGATTAACTGTAATATCTCAATCTTCCTCTATAGGTGATTCTCAAATGACTTCCCCCAAAATTTTAGTTATCGAGGATGTAGTTATTCACTCCCCTGCTTGCAAAATAAGCGAAACTACTGATTTATCGTTGAGATTTAAGGGAGAGTGTGAAAAGTTAATTGAGGATTCCCATATCATCAATAATATAGATATAAAAAAAAGATTACAAAAATTAGGCTATGCAGTATCAGATATTACGAATTTTGGGGAAAATATAATTAGCAGGATATCTGAATTAACCCCTAATTTAGTATTAATCAATCTCTATTTACCTGGAAAAATTAATAATTTGCAAGTTGGAGATATAATACAGCAAAAATTTAACATTCCTGTATTATATTTAGTAGATGATTGTCAAGTTAACAGATTAGACACCAAGTATTATCAGCACCATGGGAATTGTATTTCCAAACACTATAATCAAAGGGAATTATATGCTGCCATCGAAGAAGCTCTCTATAAACATAAAATTGAAAACAGATTGCAGTCACCACAAAAATGGTTAACGGTGATTAATTGCATGGCTTGTGCAGTTGTAGTCACAGATAATCATGGTTGTATTGAAGTTATGAATCCTGCTGCTGAATTATTGACTGGATGGCAGCAATGGGAAATGTTAGGTCAAAATATAGGACAGGTACTGAGTATTAGAGACTCCCATACAGGGGAAAAAATAGAGAATTTAGTCCAGCAGGCAATGGTAACAGGTGAGGTGATAAAGTTACCTGATAACTGCATACTGACTGCCAAAGATGGTAAACAAATACCCATTGGAGATAGTATTGCACCAATTCGCGATCGCAATGATAAGATTACGGGTACGGTTATAGTTTTCCAAGATATTAGCGATCGCAAAGAGGTTGAAGCTCAGTTAGTTTATAATGCTTTTTATGATTCTTTAACTTTACTACCAAATCGCGTTTTATTTCAGGATCGTCTGCAACAAGCTTTTGAAAGAAGTAAACGGCAAAAAGGTTACAAATTCGCCGTTTTATTTTTAGATTTAGATGGTTTTAAAGAAATTAACGATCACTTTGGACACAGTGTAGGTGATAGTTTTTTAGCAGCGATTGCTAGGTGTTTAGAATCATGTTTACGTAGTGGGGACACTATAGCTAGATTCGGTGGTGATGAATTTGCTATTTTACTGGAGGATATTGTCGATATTACAGTTGCGACTCAAGTAGCCCAGCGTATCCATGAAACCTTAAAGTCTTCTGTGGATGTAAATGGCAAGCAAATATTCACCACAGCCAGCATTGGTATTAGTTTAAGTCACCACGGTTACGAAGAGCCTGGATTGTTTCTCAGGGATGCTGATATTGCTATGTATCGTGCTAAGGGAAAAGGTAAGGCGAATTACGTTGTTTTTCAGGAATGAGTTATGGATTAAGTTTAACTTCAATTATGGAAAAAGCTACATATAAGTAAACCAGGACTATTATCCTTGAATGGTAAGATTTTCCCATCATTTTGGATGTGAATGCGATCGCGACAATTATATACTTCTATAGGTCTAGTTATTCCATCTACCCTGACAACTGCTCTATATTCCCAGTAATTTTTAGCACTACGTTTAAGACTCAGGATGCAAATTTGGTGATTGCTGTAGTGACGACATATGGGCATTGATGCTTGTGCTGGTAAGCTGGGGAGAAGAGAAATAATTAATACCAGCAATGGGAGTAAATATTTCATGGCAATATATAGCACTACGTGCTAGGTAATAGGGAACAGGGGACAGGGTACAACAGGCTATCAAAGGGTTTTTTGGATGTAAAAATGTCCGCGCCCTAATTTCGTAATGCTATATCAGTCACCATTTTAGATATGCAGCTGCAATTCCTTGCTCCCGCTTAATTTTACTATCTTTCTCAAACCAAGCGATTACTTGCTGGGAGGTTAAATCTTCCACTGTTACCCCATACTCACCAGCAATATGTTTCAACAGTTTGAGTGATGAAATTGTCAGCCGAGTTAAAAATTTTTCGGGGGATGAAAGCAAGGCTGCATCGACTTTTGCCGATTCTTCTAAGGTTAAAAACTGATCTGATGGTGATTGGGGTGTGTTCATAACACTGATTATACGGATTGCGCTAATTACACTGAGATTCTACTGCTTCTTAACTCTTAACTCTTAACTGGTGAACACTGATTAAATGGATGATGCTGATGGCACGGATAGTTGATAACCCAACAATTAATTCTTAACTTTCAACTGTCAACCATCAACTAACAACTAACAACTCCGAACTCCTTCCCTGGCTTGGACTAAATAACCACAACGATGTTCGCCATGAATAATCCATTGGGTGCGCTCCACGGTACAATCTGGTAATACTGCGGCAAACATTTCTAACTCATGTCCGCATACACTGGGAAAGGACTCAGCCACATTGGAAATGGCACAATTGTGTTCTATTAACAAAAAGCCATCGCGGATTTCTGTTTCACTAGAATCTACAGGGTGAAACTCCGCCATGTAGCCCTCAGCTCTCCTCAATTTAACTAAGGTGGCTACCCTATCTTGCAGACAATCATCACCCAATCTTTCTCGATATTCTTCGGCTTTGCGTTCCCACTGTTTTTTGAGAATAGAACTTACTTGGTCGTGCCCTACTGTTTCTGCTATGGTATCCAACAAAGAAACGGCGAAATCACCGTAACCATCTGCAACTTCTGGGCGCAGCCTTTGTTTACCTTTACTACTCAATTCATAAATATGTTGGGGCCTCCCCATCCCCCCTTGTACCGCAGATGAGTATGCCACAAGCCCCTCTGTCTCCAAATCCTTCAAATGGCGACGAATCGCTTGGGGAGTGACATCTAGGGCTGTAGCCAGTTCCCCAGCCTTGCCCTGGGAGTGTTTGAGGAGGTATTCTAATATATCCTGCTTGGTGGAGGACTGTTGGGTAATCGCCATCATCGTCCCAAAAAAAATATTTTGAAAATTTAACTTTTACAACATTATTGTTGTTAATCTAGCGTACAATGAAAACAGCTTAAACAACAAGTAAGTTGTTTTAGTAATTATATCTATATTAACAGCCGCGCAGCAGCTCGGCTATCCCATTTGGGAATTGGCTCTATGTAAAAGCCCATCTCCCATCCTTAAAGAGAAATTTTCTGTAAAAGAACACCACCAGAAACAGCCAATGAGTGCCAGCGTTACAACCTTAGTCAACCAACCCTACAAGTATGGCTTTGTCACCGATATAGAA
Source organism: Calothrix sp. MO_167.B42 (assembly GCA_030065255.1). Taxonomy (GTDB): domain Bacteria; phylum Cyanobacteriota; class Cyanobacteriia; order Cyanobacteriales; family Nostocaceae; genus Calothrix_A. The sequence continues at coordinate 8,378 of JASJCX010000027.1, forward strand.
GCCGATACCATACCCCGTGGACTCAATGAAGATGTAATCAGGCTCATTTCTGCGAAGAAGAATGAGCCGGAGTTCATGTTGGAGTTTCGCCTCAAGGCTTATCGTAAATGGCAAAAAATGACGGAACCCAATTGGGCGGATGTCAACTACCCGAAGATTGATTATCAGGATATTATTTACTATTCTGCCCCCAAGCAAACGGAAAAGAAGAAAAGCTTGGATGAAGTAGATCCCACTTTGTTGGAAACTTTTGAGAAGTTGGGTATTCCCCTATCGGAGCAGAAGCGGTTATCCAATGTGGCTGTGGATGCCATTTTTGATAGTGTTTCTGTGGCTACAACCTTTAAGGAAAAGTTGGCGGAAGATGGGGTGATATTTTGCTCCATTTCTGAAGCTGTCCAGGAATATCCAGAGTTGGTAAAACAATATTTGGGAAGTGTGGTTCCCGTTGCGGATAACTATTTTACGGCTCTCAATAGTGCGGTATTTAGCGATGGCTCTTTTGTGTATATTCCCAAGGGTGTGAAGTGCCCAATGGAACTTTCTACTTACTTCCGGATTAACTCTGGGGATACGGGACAGTTTGAGCGTACCTTGATTATTGCCGAGGAAGGTAGTTATGTGTCCTACCTGGAAGGTTGTACTGCGCCCATGTACGATAGTAATCAGCTGCATGCGGCGGTGGTAGAGCTTATCACTTTAGATAATGCGGAAATTAAATATTCCACTGTGCAGAATTGGTACGCCGGTGATGAAAATGGTAAGGGGGGAATTTACAACTTTGTGACTAAGCGGGGTTTGTGTCAGGGGGTTAATTCTAAGATTTCTTGGACTCAGGTGGAAACTGGTTCTGCAATCACTTGGAAATATCCCAGTTGTGTGCTGCTTGGGGATAATTCTGTAGGTGAGTTTTACTCGGTGGCGCTGACTAATAATATGCAGCAAGCTGACACGGGAACTAAGATGATTCACGTGGGTAATAATACCCGCAGTACGATTATTTCTAAGGGGATTTCTGCTGGTAAGTCTAGTAATAGTTACCGGGGGTTGGTGAAGGTAAATCCTAAGGCTAAGGGAGCTAGGAATTATTCCCAGTGCGATTCTATGTTAATTGGGGATAATGCCCATGCTAATACGTTTCCTTATATCCAGGTACAAAATCCTACGGCGAAGGTGGAGCATGAGGCTTCTACTTCTAAGATAGGGGAAGACCAACTATTTTACTTTGCTCAACGGGGTATTTCGGCGGAGGATGCGGTGTCGATGATGATTAGCGGCTTCTGTCAGGATGTGTTTAATCAGCTGCCTATGGAGTTTGCGGTGGAGGCTGATAAGCTGTTGAGTCTGAAGTTGGAAGGTAGTGTGGGGTAGCGGATGTGGGCAACGGATGTGGGCAACGGATGTTGTCACGGATGTAGCGGATGGTTTTGTTTGTTGTCTGACAATACTAGGGGTTTCTCGCGCGGAGATGCTCTAGGGGTAGAGAAAGAAAGAAAGAAAGAATTTAAGAGGGAGAAGGATGATTGTAGAGAATAGTGAAGTGATTTTGTCTGTTAGGGATTTGACGGCGAATGTGGATGGTACGCCGATTCTGAAGGGGTTGAATCTGGAGGTGCGTGCGGGGGAAGTGCATGCGATTATGGGACCTAATGGTTCTGGAAAGAGTACTTTTTCTAAGGTTTTGGCGGGACATCCGGCTTATGAGGTGACTGGTGGTGAGGTGATTTTCCAAGGGGAGAATCTGTTGGAAATGGAGCCGCAGGATAGGGCCAGAAGTGGTATATTTCTGGCTTTTCAGTATCCTTTGGAGATTCCTGGGGTGAGTAATTTGGATTTCCTTAGAGTTGCTTATAATTCTAAGCGCAAGGCTCAGGGTTTGGAGGAGTTGGAACCTTTTGATTTTGAGGATTTGGTGGATGAGAAGTTGGATGTGGTGAAGATGGATTCGGCTTTTCTCAGTCGCAGTGTGAATGAGGGGTTTTCTGGTGGGGAAAAGAAGCGCAATGAGATTTTGCAAATGGCGCTTTTAGAACCCAAGTTGGGAATTTTGGATGAAACTGATTCTGGTTTGGATATTGATGCGCTGAAGATTGTGGCGAATGGGGTGAATCAGTTAACTAGTCCGGAAAATGCCACGATTATGATTACTCACTACCAGCGATTGCTCAATTATATTGTGCCGGATTATGTGCATGTGATGGCAAAGGGACAGATTATTAAGTCTGGTGGTAAGGAGTTGGCTGTGGAGTTGGAATCTCGCGGTTATGATTGGGTGTTGGATGAAGCTGCGGTGGAGGTAGGGGTGTAATGAATATGCAAGTTTCTCCCAGTGCGATCGCAAATTCTGATATTGTCAGTTTAAGTTCTACTCTGTTGGATAGGGATGATTATTTAACTGGGTTGTTAGGTAAAGTTAGTAGCAATCAAACAGAGGGTTGGTTGCAGGAAGTAAGGGAACGTGCTGTAAGTTGGGTGCGTCATTCTGTTATACCTAATACCCGTGAGGAGGAATGGCGGTTTACTGATTTATCTGCTTTACGTCAGGTGGAGTTTCAGGTAGGGGTGCAATATCCTGTGTCTGGGGATGATATTCCGACTCTACCGGAAGCAAGCAGCCGTTTGGTGTTTGTCAATGGTGTGTATGCACCAGAGTTATCAGGAACTAGGGATTTACCATCGGGGGTGGTAGTCGGTAATTTGGCTGGTTTACCAGATGCATATACGGAAAAAGTACAGCAGTATTTAGCACAATCTGAGGGGATGCTGGAAGTATTCACAGCTTTGAATACGGCTGGCATGCGCGATGTTGGGGTGGTGTGGATACCTAAGAATATGGTGGTGGAAACACCAATCCATTTGGTATTCATTACTGCTGGGGAGTCACCAATAATTGCCCAGCCTCGTTGTTTGGTGGTAGGGGAAACTGGCTCCCAGGTGAGTTTGGTGGAAGAGTATACAAACCGCAGAGGCGCAGAAAGCGCAGAGGGGGTGTATTTTAATAATGCGGTGACGGAGATTTTTGTGGGTGAGAATGCCCAGGTTAATCACACCCGGATACAATCTGATGGCGCTCAGGGGTTTCACATTGGTAAAACTGCCGTTACCCAAACTAGATGCAGTCGTTATAGCTGCCATGGAATTACCTTGGGTGGGAAGTTGTCGCGCCATAATTTAGAGATTCTCCAAACTGGCGAGCAAACGGAAACTACCCTCAATGGTTTAACCATGATTAGGGATCAACAAGTGGGGGATACCCACAGTGCCATTGCCCTGAACCATCCTTATGGTATCACCCGCCAGTTACATAAATGTATTGTGGCTAATAAAGCCCATGGGGTGTTTAATGGTAAGGTATTTGTACCCAAACCGGCTCAATTAACCGATGCGGGACAATTAAATCGGAATTTACTGTTATCTCCCCACGCCAGGGTTGATACCAAACCCCAACTGGAAATTACTGCTGATAACGTTAAGTGTGCCCATGGTGCTACTGTAAGTCAGTTAGAAGATGATGAAATTTTTTATTTGCAAAGTCGGGGAATTGATGAGGATAGCGCCCGCAACTTATTAATTCACGCCTTTGCAGCGGAAATTATTAATCATATTCCAGTACCTTCCCTCAGGGAAAGACTCACACAAACAGCCAACCAGTTTTAGATTTATAGCAGTTGGCAGTTGGCAGTTGACAGTTGATAGTTGATAGCTGACGGTTGACAGTTGACAGTTCTTGAGTCGAATAGTACTGTCCTAACCAATATGTCCATTGCTATATTAATTTCAAATCTTTGTATTACCTAAAACTAACTAACAACCAACAACTGACAACCAACAACCAACAACCGACAACTGACAACTAACAACTAACAACTAACAACTGAAATGACCTTTACCCAAGAAAGAACCATTGCCGATAAAATTCGTATTGACTTTCCATTATTACATCAGGAAGTCAACGGCAAACCCCTAATTTACCTAGACAACGCCGCCACATCGCAAAAACCCCAATTTGTAATTGACGCTCTGAGGAATTACTACCAGGAATATAATTCCAATGTCCATCGCGGCGCGCATACCCTTAGTGGTAGGGCTACCGATGCATATGAAGCAGCCCGGGATAAGGTAGCCAAGTTTGTCAACGCTGCATCTCGCCGGGAAATCGTCTTCACCCGCAACGCCACGGAAGCCATTAACCTGGTAGCTTACAGTTGGGGAATGAATAACTTACAACCAGGGGACGAAATTATTTTGTCGGTGATGGAACACCACAGTAATATAGTTCCTTGGCAAATTGTGGCTCAAAAAACCGGCGCTGTCCTCAAATTTGTGGAACTGACACCGGAACAAACCTTTGACTTGGCTCAATTCCAAACCCTGCTGTCTGAGAAAACCAAGTTGGTAGCGGTGGTTCATGTTTCTAATACCTTGGGTTGTATTAACCCAGTGGCAGAAATTTGTACATTAGCCCATCAACAAGGAGCAAAGGTATTAATTGATGCTTGCCAAAGCGTTCCCCATATGCCTATAGATGTACAGTCAATAGGTTGTGATTGGTTGGTGGCTTCCGGGCATAAAATGTGCGCTCCTACGGGAATTGGCTTTTTGTATGGCAAGGAAGAAATCTTGTTATCCATGGCTCCCTTCCTTGGTGGTGGGGAAATGATTGCTGAGGTGTTTTTAGACCATTCTACCTACGGAGAATTACCCCATAAATTTGAAGCTGGTACCCCTGCAATTGGAGAAGCGATCGCTTTGGGTGCGGCGATAGATTATCTTAATAATATTGGTATGGAGCATATCCATAACTATGAAGCGGAATTAACCGCCTATTTATTTGCACAATTAGACAAAATCCCCCAAATAAAAATTTATGGTCCGCGCCCTAATTCCCAAGGAGAGGGGAGAGCAGCACTAGCAGCATTTACTGCTGGGGAAGTCCATGCTAATGACTTAGCAACATTATTAGATCAAGAAGGGGTTGCAATTCGTTCTGGACACCATTGTACCCAACCCGTACACCGTCATTTGGGGATTGCTGCAACTGCTAGGGTGAGTTTATCTTTCTATAATACCCGTGAAGAAATAGATGTATTTATTAAGGCGTTGAAAGATACTCTGGAATTTTTTAGCAGTTTGCTTAATTAGGCAGAGGAAATATGGCGTTGCTGAATTTAGGGGGAAATTTGTCTCACGCAAAGGTGCATTAGACGCGAAGCGGCTTTCCGCAGGATAGACGCAGAGAATAAGAGTTGTAAGTACCTGTTGATTTAAGTTTATAGTTCAAATCAGCAACGCCGAAAATATTAGCTCATATAGCACTACTTAATCAGGGGGCGGACATTCTTGAACCCCCAAACCTATGAACAGTAAACTTATTCTTATAGCAACATAACTGTCAACCGTTAACTGTCAACATCAAGGCAAAGTATCCCCCCACCTACAAAGTCACCAGAATTAGATTATTGTTTGCAGTTTATCAGCGAACGCCAAAATTATTAAGTTAAGTATCACGATTTATAAAATTATTTTAGATCTGCAATGTGCCTCCAATCAAATGGCACAATTTGGTATTATCTTTTTGGAAAAAATTTTTGAAATTCAAGTTTTGGGAAGAGGCTTGTGATCTATTTCCATAATTATTGGTATAAAAATATCAAATGATTAGAGGTTGAAAAACATGGGAAACATAAAATTTGAAAAAATCGATGATAGTCCGATTACTTTCGATTTAAGTGAAGAAGATCTAACAAATATTAAAGGTGGGATGAATTTCCAGCTTGATTACAAAGATGAACAAACAATTGATGATTTGGATTTTATTATTAAAATCGAGTGCTATTGCCCTGAAGAAGATTGGTTACAAGCACCTTCAATAGAAGATCCATAATCTGAACATATTGAGCGTAGAGACGTTACTATGTAACGTCTTTATGGTTTTTTTGAAAATAACATTGCTTTCATATATATATAAATGATTAACGCCAAACTAAGCTAATAGTAAAGCCTTTGATTGGTATTTAAAAACTCTCGCACTAAAAAAATATGGCCAGCAAGTCAGAAAAAAGATGAATAATGTTAGTGAATTGGCAATCAATTATCTTCAACGTTATGGCTGTAAAATTTCTCAGGATTATAAAACTTTTTTAAGGGAAGCTTGTGAGATTCAGCCACCACCACACGGCATGGCATGGTACGGTAATTGTTATCGTCAGCGTGCTCGCAAAGCGGAGTGGTTTGCCCACTCCCTAATTGCTAATGCTGCTGAAGAAGGAAACGGTTCTAGGAAAGTTTGGCAATTCTCGCGGCATATCCAAGATTCGGAATGTGCACAGTTGGTTCGCAGCCATTCCATCGATGAATCTCGTCACTCAAATATGTTTGTTGCCTTACTGAATATACTCTTTCCCACCCAGTTGTCAGAAAATTTTCGGGCACAGCTGCAAAACTTGTCACCAAACTACTATTACCACAAACATCCCACAACAGAGCCAATTTCTACCGATTGTATTCTAGACACAAAAATGGTCATGGATGAGATAATTAAGATTAATTTACTAGAAATCCGGGCATTAATTCTACAACTTTTGCTGCGCCCAGTGTTGCAAGCCTATTCTACACCACAAGATTTAGCAAAGGTGACAACTATGTCTGACTTATTCATCTATGACGAAACAAAGCACATAGAATATTCTGCTTACTGCATTGGCAAGTATATTCAGCAAGGTAATCAAGAATGGGTGCGCTCAATGATGATTTGTCGTCAACAGACTGTCAATGAAATGTTCCTAACAGATTTAGAACTGGAGAATTCTTTAGGCACGACTGTTTTGAGTACACCAAACAGGTGATAAATTTTCTTCAATAGCCTACTATTTATAGTACTACGCAATTATGCAAGCCCTAATTAACACCCAAGGAAACCTCAGATTTCACAGCTTTGAATCATCTCATTGACATCGCCAACCAATTTAAGCCAGAGGGAACAATCGCTAACATCAAGGAGTTTGGCAATGGTAACATTAATCATACTTTCCTAGTTAGCCTGGATGACTCTACTGTCAACCACTTTATCCTCCAACGCATCAATACTCAAGTTTTTCGTCAACCAGAATTGGTGATGCAAAATATGAGTATTTTTACCAACCACGTCTGCCAACGTTTACATAATTCACCCCTCCCTCAGGGGAGACGATGGGAAGTACCGCGAGTATTACTCACCCAAAATTCTCAAAACCATTTTATCGATAATCAAGGTTCATTTTGGCGAGGTATCACATTTATTGAAGGGGCACAAACCTTTGATACAATCCAAGATAGTGACCATGGTTGGGAAGTCGGCTATGCTTTGGGGATGTTTCACAATTTAATTAGTGATTTACCCGTGGAGCAACTGGCTGATACCCTGCCTGGTTTTCATATTACACCAACTTACCTCCAACATTACCATAATATACAGGCAAAGTATACCCCACCTACAAAGTCCCCAGAATTAGATTATTGCTTACAATTTATCAGCGATCGCCAAACTTTAGCCAATGTTCTCGAAAATGCTATCCAACAAGGATATCTGCGTTTGCGTCCCATCCACGGCGATCCGAAAATAAATAATGTGATGATAGATACTATTACTGGTCATGGCATCAGTATTATTGACTTAGATACCGTCAAGCCAGGACTAGTGCATTACGATATTGGTGACTGTTTGCGCTCTAGTTGTAACCCTTTGGGAGAAGAAACTCAGGCATGGAAGGAAGTATGTTTTGATACCAATATTTGTAAATCTGTGTTAGGGGGATATCTTGCAGTTGCGAGGGATTTTCTCACAGAAAGTGACTATGAATATATATATGATAGTATCCGTCTGATTGCTTTTGAATTGGGATTAAGATTTTTTAGCGATTATTTAGCGGGTAATGTCTATTTTAAGGTGAAATATCCAGAACATAACCTAGCTAGGGCGTTGGTACAGTTTAAGCTGACTGAAAGTATTGAATTGCAGGAACATAGCATTCGTAGCACCATTGAGAAAATGCGATGAACCAACAAAAATTCTGTTTACAGCCATTTACATCTATTCCTAACCTAGATTTACAGATTGATGGCAATATTTCCCGCAATGATAATAACCTAACTATTAACTATATATGCCAAGGGGATTTAGAAAAAATAGATATTCCCGCCCCAGTAGATATCCCAATTCGCAAACATGAATTGTGGCAAGAAACTTGTTGGGAATTTTTCCTAGGAATTCAGGATAGTCCTGGTTATTGGGAATTTAACCTTGCTCCCACAGGAAATTGGAATGTGTATCGCTTTGATGATTATCGTCAAGGGATGCGGGAGGAAACAGCTATTACCTCACTTCCGTTTACCCTTAACTACCTACCTGAGTCTGTGGAAGTAACCTTACAATTAGATTTGGATAAACTCATTGCTCCCGAGCAGAATATAGATATTGCTATTACTACCGTAGTTAAAGATATAAATGGTATTATCACTTATTGGGCATTAGATCATATAGGAGAAGAAGCAGATTTTCACTTACGGGACAGTTTTACCCTTCGGCTCCGCTCAAGGTAAAAATTTAGCCCAGCCTCACAAAGAAATGGTATGAGTTGGAAAAATTACCATAAATTTGGTGTTGCTGAATTGGAATATGAATTTATTTTTGTTGTTTGAGTAATGCCCCCTAAATCCCCTGCCCCCGTGAACCCCAACTTTGGGGGTCCTTGGGGGACTTTAAATCATTTTTCTCCCCCAGAATTGGGGGTGGGGGGCAAAATCATATCTGTAATCAGCAATGCCCATATCTTATTCAGCAACGCCAAAACCTCCCATGAGCATCAAACGTCGAGAATTACTCAAAATATTCGGCATATCAGCCTTATCTACCCCCCTCATATCATTTTCTTCCCATAGCCCCTCCCACGGAACATCGCCAAATATTATCATCAAGCCACCACGCTTACGCATAGGCGATACAGTAGGATTAATTAGTCCTGCTGGTATAGTTGATACCGAAGATATTCAACAAGCCCAAAAAACATTAGGGAATTTAGGCTTAAAAATTAAACTAGGCAAACATATTTTAGACCGTTATGGCTATTTAGCAGGTAAAGATATTGACAGAGCCGCAGATGTAAATCATATGTTTGCCGATAAATCTGTTACAGCCATAATTGCCATGCGTGGTGGTTGGGGTTGTAATCGGATTTTACCCTTACTGAAGTATCATTTAATTCGTTCTCACCCCAAAATTATCATGGGATATAGCGATATTACTTCCCTACTATTAGCAATTAACGCCCGTAGTCGCATTGTCACTTTTCATGGCCCCGTCGCTATTTCTAGTTGGAATCAATTTACTTTAGATTACCTCCAACCAATGCTGTTGCAAGGAAAAATGGTTCCCATGAAAAATCCCCTCACCACGGAAGTGCGTCGGCGAATAATTAACCCGGGTATAGCCACGGGTAAATTAGTGGGTGGTAATTTATCAGTTGTTTGTGCAATGGTAGGCTCCCCTTATCTACCATCTTGGAATCGTCGCATTTTGTTTGTGGAAGACATTGGTGAGGATATTTATCGTGTAGATAGGATGCTTACCCAATTGAAAAATGCTGGTATTTTGTCCCAATTGTCAGGGTTTATTTTTGGACAATGTACCAGGTGTAGTACGGGGGATGATCCTTCTTTGACATTGATGGAAGTATTGAACGATCATATCAAACCTTTAGGGATTCCCGCTTGGTACGCAGCGATGATTGGTCATATTCAAGATAAGTTTACCATGCCTATTGGTGTGAATGTTGAGATTGATGCTAATCAAGGGGAAATACGCATGTTAGAGCCAGCAGTTGTTTAAATGGTGGCAAGAATACAGAGACTAAAAAAAGAAAAGCCCTCAGGCTAAAGCCTGGGGCTATACTGCCGGGAAGGGAGTAACTAAAATAAATCAGCACGAGTTGTGGCTCTATCGCTCCAGTAAATTACTTCCCAATCATTTTTACCACAAGTAATTTCTTCATCTGTTTGACTGTATATTTCTAAATAGCCATCGTCCCCATCTGTAACCACAGTAACTGCATATACTGGCACAGTATCTATGGGAATATTATAAACAGCAACACTACCAAAATCTGCATCTTCTACATTTTGTTTGTAGAAGTTATAAGCTTGTCTGACATTATCAGGAAGTTCATTGAAATCAAGCCGAGTTCCTATTTCTAAATCTGCAACAAAGGTTCGCTCATCATCAGAGTTTTCCCGGGCATCATCAAAGAATTGCTTCACAGATTCTTGAGTTAATTGATTTTCCATTTTAGATTTCCTGATTAAGTTTTGCGAATAAAAATTGATACTCCTCCATATTTGGATATGGTGATAGGATAAGGCTTATGTGTTGTTTACGCAAATAACCTATATGTACAAACAACCCATTTTCATCAAAAAAACATGATTCAGTCACTACCGATTCCCATGACTGTTAACCAGTTTTTAGACTGGTATCCTGCAGATTTATTCCGTTACGAACTTCATAGTGGATTTATCAAACAAATGCCACCCCCAACAGGAGAGCATGAATTAGTCATTGCATTTTTAGTCAAGCAAATTTTGCTGGAGTGTGTCCGAATTTCAAAACCCTATGACATTCCTAAAATGGGATTTGTGCAATCAACCGAAGGTGAATCTGCTTTTTTGCCTGACGTACTGTTGTTGAATCGTCCTAACCTTGTCAACGAGCCATTATGGAGAAACCAATCAACAGTAAGCCTTGGCTCATCAATTCCATTAGTCATAGAGGTTGTTAGTACAAACTGGCGGGATGATTATTTCACCAAGGTGGGACAATATGAAGCTGTTGGCATTCCAGAATACTGGATTGTAGATTATGCAGCATTAGGTGGCAGAAAATTTATTGGTAATCCCAAACAACCAACAATCTCAATTTACTTGTTAGCCGAAGGGGAGTACCAAGTTAGCCAGTTTCGAGGTAGCAATCGCATTATCTCCCCAACATTTCCAGAATTGGATTTAACCGCCGAACAAATTTTTCAATCTGCATATCTACAAAACTGATTTGTGGGTAGAGAAGTAGGTTGGGTTGAGGCACGAAACCCAACACAAATTCTCGTAATTTTATTTTGATTATTTATGAAGTATCGAAGAGCAAAAACACCGGGAGCAACTTATTTTTTTACCCTTGTTACTCATCATCGTTGTCGTATTTTGTGTGAGCTTGAAAATATCAATTTACTCAGGGAAGCTTTTCGGTATGTTATGAAAAAACATCCTTTTAAGATTGATGCAATTATGATTTTGCCAGATCATCTTCATTGTCTGTGGACATTGCCGGAAAATGATGCGGATTTTTCCACTCGTTGGCGGTTAATTAAAAGTTATTTTAGTCGTAAATGCGAGCATTATTATCAAGATCAAATAAATCTATCTCGACGAAAAAAGAAAGAAAAAGGAATTTGGCAACGCCGATTTTGGGAACATCAAATTATGGATGATCGAGATTTTGTTAATCATGTAGAATATATCCATTATAATCCCGTTCATCATGGATTAGTTAATGCACCGAAAGATTGGCAATATTCGAGTTTCCATCGTTATGTGGAAGCAGGAGTTTATGATGTCTTATGGGGAGCAGAAGAAAGGTTTATTTTTGATGATAATATTGGCTATGAATAATATAAAATCGTAGGTTGGGTTAAATGTCGTGCAACCCAACACCAAAGCTGATAACTAAGCTAAATAATCCATAATAATCCAATATAATATATAGATAATTTGTTGGGTTTCGTTCCTCAACCCAACCTACATTTATTTTTTTATTCCCAGAGTGACAAAGGATATTGTGAAATAAAAACAAAACACAGATAAACTACAGATAGGCTGCAATATTCATCTACTCACCCATGACTGCGTACCCCAATTTAGAACAAGCACTAAAATACTACTTTGGTTACGATAATTTTCGCCCGGGACAGCGACAAATTATTGAAGGTGCCATGCAGAATCGGGATTTAATGGTGGTAATGCCTACTGGGGGAGGAAAATCTCTGTGTTTTCAATTACCAGCATTGATGAAACCAGGGATAATGGTGGTAGTATCGCCACTAATCGCTTTGATGCAGGATCAGGTGGAAGCACTACGCAAAAATGGGGTTGCAGCGACGTTTCTTAATAGTAGCCTAAACCAATACCAAACGCGATCGCGGGAACAAGCTATTCTCGGTGGGAAGGTAAAGTTACTCTACTTGGCTCCAGAACGTCTCCTCAGTGAAAGGTTTCTCCCGTTCCTCGATTTGTTACATCATCAAGTCAATATTTCTGCTTTCGCCATTGATGAAGCCCATTGTGTATCGGAATGGGGGCATGATTTTCGCCCTGAATATCGCCAGTTGAAATTACTGAGACAACGATTCCCCAATGTGCCCGTTTTTGCTTTCACTGCTACGGCCACCAGTCGGGTGCGTGATGATATCATCAGCCAGTTACAACTCAAGCAACCCGGTATTCATATTGCTAGTTTTAATCGACAAAACCTTTACTATGAGGTGCGTCAGAAAAGGAAGAGTACTTACGGGGAAATTGTTAGTTTAATTCGAGACAATGAAGGTTCAGGGATTATCTACTGTTTAACTCGCAAACAGGTAGAGGAAATTGCTTTTAAGCTCCAGCATGACAAAATTTCCGCCTTACCCTACCATGCGGGATTAAGTGATGAAGAACGCAGCCAGAACCAGACGCGGTTTATTCGGGATGATGTGCGGATTATGGTAGCTACCATCGCCTTTGGCATGGGAATTAATAAGCCAGATGTGCGGTTTGTCATCCACTACAGTTTACCCCGGAATTTGGAAAGTTATTATCAAGAGTCGGGGAGAGCTGGCAGAGATGGGGAACCATCCCGGTGTACAGTATTTTTTAATTATGGTGATGTCAAAACCATTGAATGGAGTATCAATCAAAAAACTGAAGAACAAGAACAGTTGATTGCCAAGCAACAACTACGACAAATGATTGATTACGCTGAAGGTACGGTTTGTCGTCGCACCATTCAATTGGGTTATTTTGGAGAATATTTCCCCGGTAATTGCAATAATTGCGATAACTGTCGCCATCCCCAACCAGTGGAGGATTGGAGCATAGAAGCCATGAAGTTTTTATCCTGTGTGGCTCGTTGCAAGGAAAGGTTTGGTATGAGTCATATTATAGATATATTGCGGGGTTCCAAAAACAAAAAAGTCACCCAATATAAACACAATGAACTCTCCACCTATGGTATTGGTAAAGATAGAACGGTGGATGAATGGCGGATGTTGGGGCGATCGCTACTCCATCAAGGTTTACTAGAACAAACTCATGATGGCTATTCCGTGCTGAAATTGAATGCTCTAAGTTGGGAAGTCATGCGACGACAGCGCACCGTTTCCGTGGCGATTCCCGTTAAACCCAAAGTATCCGAATTTCCACGAAGTGACAAAGCCGTTGCCGCAGATATGCTAATGTATAGATTGCGATCGCTGCGTAAGGAATTAGCAGATGCACAATCCGTACCTCCCTATGTAATTTTCCCTGACTCTACTTTAAAGTTAATGGCCCAGGTACAACCCCAAACCAGGGAGGAGTTTGGTAAACTTTCCGGGGTTGGTAGCCACAAACTCTCCCAATATGGCGATCGCTTTTTGGCAGAAATTCGCATCTATCGCCAGGAGCAAGGTTCGTCTACATCCCAGGGAAAATCTACACCTGGAAATGATTCTCCCTCAAGTACGGAATTGGTAACTTTACAACTATATCAACAAGGCCTGGGCATTAAGGAAATTGCTACCCACCGCAATCTTCGTCCCTCTACAATTGTCCGCCATCTGTCTGATTTGATAGAGAAAAACCATTCGGTAGATATTAATCAGTTGGTGTCGAAAGAAAAACAGCAAAAAATCTTACAGGTGTTAGAAAGTTTAGGAGATATTTCTCTGACACCAATTAAGGAATATTTAGGTGAAAGTTATAGTTTCGATGATATTCGTCTAGTACGCGGTAAATGGCGGCGACAAAAACACCAACAATGATCGCGGATTAGACTGATTCCACTGATTACACTGATATGTGTAATTAGGATATCCATGCTCTACAGGTTAGTGGTTTTGACTCAAGGACTGTCAATCAATTTTAGATTTTAGATTTTGGATTTTAGATTGACCCCATGTCTAAAGCCAGGGGCTTGAGATAGTGGTGGAAATATTTGTTTTTCTCCACGGATAAATCCGGGGGCTTGTATCCAGTTTATTTTTCGGTCAACTGTCAACTGTCAACGGTCAACTAAAAAACATCCTAAGTACCGAATGCAACTGTTAACTTAATATGTTTTGCTATTGTTTGCATCTACGGCAATTAAAGATAATCTTGGCTTCAAGCTCAAGGCTATGGATAGTAGTTTAGGCAGAGCTAAACAAGCAAAAATGTTGACCACGGTCAGGAGCATTACAGATGTGAAATCCATAGGAAAAATTCCTTATTTTTGATGGTCTACTATTAAGTTATTGTGCAATAAAATCAGAAATATTGATAGTACTAATATGAAGATATTGCATTTGATTTCCTTCTAATTAACATAAGAAATTATTAATTACCAAAAAATCCCATATTTGTTAAGAAATATTGAGTTTTTGTTCATTTTTGTTCATTAGTGGTTAGAGCATTGAGGGCAGAAATTGGGACTAAACTTACATGATGGATTTTCTGTAAACATATAATTTGTACAATAAGGAAAAGTGGTAATATTTTGTTTCACTTCCAAAGGCTTTAAACCCTTACTAACAGGTTTATTCTGGTTGGTTTGACGCGGACAAATCAGAGATATCAACTTAGGTAAAGCCACACAAATAATCCCGCTAGTTAGGGTTAGTAATAGAACATCCGTCAAACTCATAATTAATTACTTCCTGATGAGAAAAATTACCGATTGCCTTTGCATACAAAGCAAAAAATATCCCCACTCAAATCAATACCAAGGGGGCAAGTATTACTATTTGTCTATATAAATATATATTAGCATAAATATTTGTAAATGCATACTGGAAATCGAACTACGCCATGTTTCCCAGAATAGGCGAGGGGAAGCACCATAGAAGATAGAAGCAGACAAAAACAATAGTGTCTATTGTGGTTGGTTATTGTCAGTACATGGGTCAAAATATTGGAAAATAGGCAATTTACCACTGGGGTGATATGTGATGTTAAAAACTTCCGCACAGCAAAATTTATCTTTGCCAATGACTAAGCGAGAGCGTCTATTATTACAGAGCTTAATAGATTATTCCCAGGTGCAGTCCCTACCAGAGATTTGGTCTGTGGTAGCAAATAAATTTGGCGATACGGTTGCTTTACGAGATCCCCACGGTAAACCAGAAGTGGTTTTGACTTATACCCAGCTATATCAGCAGATGAAGCAGTTCGCTGGAGGATTGCAGGCTTTGGGAATTACAGCAGGGGAGCATATTTCTTTAATTTCTGATAACTTTCCTCGATGGTTTGTTGCGGATCAAGGAATGATGATGGCTGGGGCGGTGAATGCGGTGCGTAGCTCCCAAGCCGAACGGGAAGAAGTACTGTATATATTGGCACATAGTGGTAGTACGGTTTTGGTGGTGGAAAATTTACAAACCCTGAAAAAGCTCAGGGGGGGTATTGATGATTTACCAATTAAGTTAGTAATTTTATTAAGTGATGAAGCGCCACCGGAAGACAGCTTAAAGGTATTGAATTTCTCCCAGTTGATGAAAATGGGTTCACAGCATCAATTAGAACCCGTACAACAGAACCGAGACACCCTGGCCACACTAATTTACACTTCCGGTACTACGGGTAAACCCAAGGGAGTAATGCTGACTCACGGTAACTTGATGCACCAAGTTGCTAATTTAGGCATATTAGTACAGCCACAACCGGGAGATATGGTGTTGAGTATTCTTCCCACCTGGCATGTACTAGAACGTAGTGCGGAGTATTTCTTGCTGTCCCAAGGCTGCACCCAGATTTACACCAACCTGCGTTCCATCAAGGGGGATTTAAAAAAATATAAACCCCAGTACATAGTAGCCGTACCCAGACTCCTAGAGTCAATTTATGAAGGTGTGCAGAAGCAATTTCGGGAACAGCCAGAAAATAAGCAACGGTTGGTGAATAATTTGCTGGGTATTAGTGAAAAATATGTTAAGGCACGGAGAATTTCCCAAGGATTAGACTTAAATAATCTCAATCCCTCCCTCTGGGAAAAAATGACCGCTAGCATCCAAGCATCTGCCTTACTTCCCCTGCATATTTTAGCTGACAAGTTAGTTTACCAGAAAGTCAAACAAGCCACTGGAGGCAAAATCAAGCAAATGATTAGTGGTGGTGGAGCCTTGGCGAAACATATCGATACCTTCTTTGAAATTGTGGGGGTAGATGTTTTAGTTGGTTATGGCTTAACCGAAACTTCCCCCGTTACCCATGCAAGACGTTATTGGCAAAACTTGCGTGGTTCTTCCGGGAAACCCATACCTGGTACGGAGGCGAAAATTGTCAATCCAGAAACTCGCCAAGAATTACCATCAGGGGAAAAAGGCTTAGTACTGTTGCGGGGCCCACAAATTATGTCAGGTTACTATCAAAACCCAGAGGCCACAGCCAAAGCCATTGATAGAGAAGGGTGGTTTGACAGTGGTGATTTAGGTTGGGTAACACCGCAAAATGACCTAACCTTAACCGGACGAGCCAAAGACACCATTGTATTAACCAATGGGGAAAATATCGAACCCCAACCCATTGAAGATGCTTGTTTGCGATCGCCATATATCGATCAAATCATGCTTGTGGGGCAAGATTGTAAAAGTCTTGGTGCTTTAATTGTTCCCAACCTTGATGCTTTAGCCCAATGGACAGCTAGTCAAAATTTGGAATTGTGCCTAGACCTAGGGGATGCTAACCTGACACAGACTGATGCTCAAAAAATTAACCTGGAGAATAAAATCATCCAGGATTTATTTCGGCAAGAATTGAATCGGGAAGTCAAAAATCGTCCTGGTTATCGCCCAGATGACCGTATTGGACCATTCAAACTGATTCTTGAGCCATTTTCCATTGAAAACGGGACAATGAGCCAAACATTGAAAATTAAGCGACATGTGGTCATGGATCGCGATCGCCATATAATTGACAAAATGTTTGCTTAATAGTCTCCATTATCCACTAGATAGGGAACGCTAAATTTATATGGATTTTTCCAATCAACAACTCCTCTTAAAACGTGTTGTTAACATCAAAGCCATCGTCACTTCTGTCTGGAAGGAGGAAATGCAGCAACATCTGCAAGCTCAGATCAATCAACTCGATCAGCAGCTCCAGCAGTTAGATATGCAAGGACAAAGAGCAATAGCAGAAATTCAGAAGCAAAGTCTACAACCTCCTGGTCCCCAAACGGTGCAACAGGTAGAGAATATTCAACTTCAGATTAACGAAAAGAAAAGTGAACTGCTAGAACAAAAAAATCAATTGTTGCAAAACCTGCAACAAGTACAGATTCTAGAATTAGATCAAGAAGTGAATCAATTCCAGGTAGAAGGATTTTTCCGCGCGGAAGTTGGTGACAATATAATTAACAAAATGCAAGTGGAAATTGTCATGCGGGATGGCGTTATCGAAGAAATTCGCGGCGATGTTTAGCATGTGAGTGGGGTTCATCAGCCCCTACAACTCATATGATGTCCGGTTAATTAACCATAATTAACCGGCAAATTCAGGCCACCAGTAAAAATGAGTCAAGCCGCGAATGATATCATGTTCGCTTGAACACTTATCATTCAAGCTCACGGTCGAAGCCTGCCCCCTGCCTTATCCAAAGTCGGTAAATCCGAATCTTCTACTCGGTGGAGTGGTAAGCCTAAATACTCATGTAGTTCCCATGCTAACCATTCCATTTCTGCTAAAGTTAAATTACCATAACTACTCAAGTCATAGCTGATTGTGTTAGTGACAATTACTAACCAAGGCTTCATCCCATATTTAATCGCCCCTGATGTTGCTAACTTTAAGTGGGAGGCCTTGTTTAAGGAACGGGTGAAGTGCCATTTGATTCCTAGTAAATCATGGATCAGTACCAGTTGCTTTTTATTAATACGAATATGCAGACGCTGGCAAAATCCGGCGAGAATGGCGAGAATAATTATAACTATGGCTGCAAATTGTAAAGTTGGAGTTATTGCACCTCCTGAGGTAGTCAATAATGTAGTACCCAATGCAAAAGGAGTGGCAAAGGAAATCGTGGCAATATGACGAATATTGAATCCTTGGTTGGGCAGGGAAATTTCTAAGTAATTGGTATATTTATGGAAAGTAATTTTACTGTCTGCTGGCTGGGCATTTGCCGAACTTGGTGTCAGGGCTGCTTTATTTCTGGGACGGGGTTTTTTCAGAGCCGCGATCGCAATTTTTGTGGATGCGAATCTCTGAGTCAGGCTAGGTTCACTCATCCATTCTAACCAGTCGGCAAATTCTTGGCTCAAGTTAGAGGATTGACGAAATTGAATTTGCAAGTCTTTTTGGGGTAGTTCTGTGGGATGTAACCCAGTTACTAAATAAATTAATGTTGCTCCTAAACTGTAAAGATCGGAAGCTGGAACACACCGTCCACCAAATTGCTCTGGTGGCATATATCCATAGGTTCCCACCACGGTAATTGTACTGCCTTCGGTAGCAGCTAGGTTTTGTACGGAGCCAAAGTCTACTAAATATACCTGACCCACACTATTACCGGAACGATCAGTTAGTAAAATATTACTGGGTTTAATATCGCGGTGAATGACGGGGGATTTACGTTGGTGTAAGTAGCTAAGTATTTTTAGCAAATCTATGGCTAATTCTTTAACCTCTGCTTCACTGAAAGTTCTACCGGAACGTAAATGGGATTCTAGGGATTTTCCTGCCACGTAGGTTTGTACTAAACCAAAGCCTTTATCTTCAGTAGTATCTAATTCAAAGTAGTCTAAATAACGGGGAATGGCAGGATGTTCTAAGGTTTTTAATGTTTCTGCTTCCCTTTCAAATAACTTTAAATCTTGCCAGTCAAAATCTTGCCCTAATAATAGCAGTTTAACCACTACCTGCTGTTGGGTATGTAAATCTTGGGCTAAGTAGGTTCTTCTCCCTGTTTGTCTGCCTAATTCCTGTTGAATTTGATAACGTTGGTTTAATATCTGGTTTGTCATAACAATTTTAGATTTTAGATTTTAAATTTTGGATTGACCAGAAGAGGCAGGGGGCAGGGGGCAGGGGTAAGGTGATGATTTCGTTAATTGGGGAGTTGCTTAAACACAAAGGAGAGATTTGTGTACACGGTAGCCTTTCTAAGCAGGAGACTAAAGATCAAGTTGCACGTCGCGTATTGTGATAAAGTCCAAAATAGGCAACGGATAATAGGCAACGGATAACGGATTACCTGCTTTTCAAAATAGACAGCGGATAGCGGATTATCTGTTTTCCGAAATCCAAAATCCAAAATCCAAAATCCAAAATCCAAAATCCAAAATTCAATACCCCCTCAGCCTTACTTGTTCCTCATACCACTGAGCATGGAATTTACTTGCTATACCCATACTCAACCCAGTAATTATTGCTGGAGCAAATATCCAAAATAGCCGCATTTGTAAGCCGCCAGCAGAAAAACCAAGATTAATAGCCTGGAAGCCCACAATTGCCATCGCAGTGGAAGTTACCATACTAATTATGTTGACGGTGCGCTGATGGGAAAGGGGTTTTTTTAGAGGGAAAAAAAATATTCTCGTAATAATTGCTACTAACAATCCATTTACTAAACCGATGGGTATACCAATAAAAGCACCGATAATTGCTCCTACTAATGTGCCAGCCACAGGAAACACCACGGTACTGTAGATAGCCGCACTAACTATAGTCACTCCACCGCCAATGGTGACACTACGCCAGATAGCACTCCACAGCACATCAAAAGTATTGACGGGTCTAGCATTTTGCATCATGGGTTGACTGGTTATAGCCAATTGATTTCCCTTCAGAGATGCTAAAGCTTGTTGCGCGGATGAAAAACGCCTTTCTAAACTGGTTTCGGTCATTTTACCTAACCATTTAACCAATGATGGACTTAAGTCAACATGATCTTCAAATGCGATCGCCATATCTGCTTGGGGTAAATCTGCGGGGTGAATACCAGCAGCTAAGGCAATGAGGGTGGCTCCCAGGCTGTAGAGATCGGAAGGGGGACTAGCATAACCACCAAACTGTTCTGGGGGCATATAGCCGTAGGTTCCTACTACGGTAATAGTTTTTCCAGCTCTGCTAGCTAGGGTTTGAACGGAGCCAAAGTCCACTAAATAAGGACGATCTGCCAAAATAATATTACTGGGTTTAATATCGCGGTGAATGACTGGTGGTTGTCGCTGGTGGAGGAAAATGAGAATTTCCAGTAATTCTTTGGCAATATTTTTCACTTGTTTTTCCGTAAATTTTCCCTGGTAACGCATATGTTCTTCTAGGGATTTACCTTTGACATAACTCTGAACTAAGGCATAACTTTTATGACCTGAATCTAGTTCAAAGTAATCTATGTATCGGGGAATTGTCGGATGTTCTAGTGACTTTAGGGTTTCTGCTTCCCGTTGAAATAGTTTTAGATCTTCCCAAGCAAAATCACTACTAAAACTCAAGAGTTTAACAATAACTAACTCCTGAGTTTCTAAGTCACGAGCCAGAAGGGTGCGTCTTCCTGCTTTTTTTCCTAACTGTTGCTCAATTGCATAGCGTTGCTGAAGTATTTCTCCTATCACCCACCCCACTCCTGGCACTGACCTTTAATTTTGGTTATAACCCAGATTTTTAGCGATCGACAATTGGATATTTACCCTTCCACTTTATCGGTTCAAGATATGTTTATATCTTTTCCTTATGTATCTGATTTTCGGTCAGCGTCAATAAGTCAACTTTATAAGAAACCTTCGGTATGCGTAAAACCCAGGTCATTTATGGCTGGGATATAAGCGACACGGGCGACAATGGGTCGCAGTGACACTTCCTAAACTGGCTTACTATACAATCATATTTTATGCTGATATGCTATGCATAAAAATGTAGTTGATTGGGTCGAGTCAATGGTAATTTACGAGTTCAAAGTTAAAGGAAAAGACGTGCAATATCGCGCAATAGATGAAGCTATCCGTACATCGCAATTCATTCATAATAAAGCGTTGCGCTATTGGATGGATCATAAGAAAGTTGGTAAATACGACCTCAATAAGTATTGTGCTGTGTTGGCATCTGAATTTAACTTTGCGAGTGAATTGAATTCAATGGCTCGTCAATCTGCCGCTGAACGTGCTTGGAGTGCGATTAATCGGTTCTACGAAAATTGTAAGAAAAAAGTTAAAGGTAAAAAGGGGTTTCCAAAGTTCAA
>JASJCX010000338.1 GCA_030065255.1 Calothrix sp. MO_167.B42
ATTTCCCGTTTTAAAAACTATGTTATCGCGTATGGGTGGTGACTTAAGTGGAGGACAACAACAACAACTCGCGATTGCTCGTACTTTAATGGGAAAACCCCAATTACTAGTATTAGATGAACCTACTGAGGGTATTCAACCATCAATTATCTTAGAAATTGAAGCCGCTGTCCGCAACATTATTGAAACTACTGGAATTTCTGTTTTATTAGTTGAACAACATTTACACTTTGTTCGTCAAGCTGATTACTATTATGCAATGCAAAAAGGTGGTATTGTTGCCTCTGGTTCTACTGGCGAACTGAGTCAAGATGTGATTCAAAGGTTTTTAGCTGTTTAAATTTTTATCTTTTAAGTAAGTCGGGTAAAAATTTCAAGGTATGTCTGAAGCGTTAACACTTAACGACTACCACTATGCTGAGGATGGAAATAACAATAAGTGTTATAGACTACTTATTTTTTTAAGTATTTATATTGCTCTTCCATTACTCTCGCCAGAATATATTCTGAAATTATTACAGCAAAAGGATTTACGGAAAAATAAATTTTTTAGGCTTTGTGTGAGAGATTAAGGTTCAAATCTTCAAAAGTGTCTGGGTTTTAGATTTTATCTAAGATTATTATCTCACCAGAGTGATGAAAGAACGATATATACTTGTTGTTTTGTTTTTTGGTGCCTAATTACCACTAAAAAAGATATTTATAATGTCAAGTATAAAATAAACTCTTTATTAATGCTTTAAATTTAATAACTGTTTTTAAATTTAGGAATAATTCAGGAAGAGTAGTTGTAATATAAGCTACTGAGGTGTTTTAGATATTCGTCTTAAAATCATTCTAGTCATTTACGTGTATAAAAAAATATAAATTTTAGGTAAAAACAGGTATAAATTAAATTTCATCAGCCATAAAAAATATACTGTTTATATACAGCTAATAGTTACGCACTTAATTTTTCGTTAGCTGCTAAAAAGCTTATTTGTTCGAGTACCCTGTCATTATCCTTAGTGTTAGCCATAGTACAGAGCAAAACAGTTTATGTGAGCTATTAATGGCAGCAAAACACAAGGTCTGTATTTTGTAATTGTCAATAAGCTGAGTGATATTGGCTAGAATCAGAGTTTTTGTTTCATAAAAACTCTAAAGGTTTTAACCTCAAACTTTTGGAGACATCATATTCTTTGGGAATCGTCTCATTCCCAGTATTTCAACTATAGATATTACTTGTGAGAAATTAACCTAAGTAGAAAGGACGAAAGCAAATGAATTTCGATGTAGAAGCATTCAAAGTATCCAACAACATAAAAAAACAGAAAAACGATCCAATGGCTGCAAAAGTAGGTTTGGAACTAGCTTCTGTTTATAACCAATATATGGCAGTTGAAGCCTTACAAGAGGGCTATTCCATGTTGCCAATATATGGTGATGAAGTTGCAATAGATTTTGTTGCAACAGATGATGCAGATGCTTTACTAACTGATTTAGAAGAATTAGGTTTAAAACAAGGTTCGGTTTATGGTCGGGTCGTTTCCGGAATGTTGCCTATCGAAGCTATTCCCTCCGCTGCGAGTTCGGAATATCTGAAATTTGCTAGACCAGCTATGGCGATGACTAATGTGGGACTGGTTACAAGCGAAGCAGATATCGCCATGGGTGCTGATGTTGCTCGTTCTAATTTTAATGTGGATGGTACTGGAGTCACCGTAGGTGTCCTATCGGATAGTTTTGACAACCTTGGTGGTGCTGCTGATGATGTTGCTAGTGGTGACCTTCCCGGTTTGGGGAATCCGTTAGATAATACTATACCCATCAATGTATTAGAAGAATTACCTGGTGGTGGTATTGATGAAGGTCGCGCCATGATTCAGTTGGTTCATGATATAGCTCCTGGAGCCGAACTTGCTTTCCACACAGCTTTTTTGGGTGAGGCTGATTTTGCTAATGGCATCATAGAACTGGCAGAACAGGCTGGATCTGAAGTTATTGTAGATGACATCATCTACTTTGCCGAACCGATGTTCCAAGATGGGATTATTGCTCAGGCTGTAGATCAAGTAGTCGCAGAAGGTGTAAGCTATTTTTCCTCTGCAGGTAACAATGCTCGTAATTCTTACGAAAGCACTTTCAATCCCAGCAATCAGTTTGAGCCTACTTTTGGTGGTGAATTCCATGATTTTGATCCAGGGGCGGAAGTAGATGTTTTACAAAGTATTACAGTTCCAGTTGGTGCAGAATTTATCATCTCTTTTCAATGGGATTCACCTTTCTTTTCTGTAAGTGGTGGTACTGGCTCTCCTAATGATTTAGATATTTTCGTGTTTGATGAATCCGGGACGAATGTATTAACTGGTAGTGCTGCTCCTAATACAGGTAACGACCCTGTAGAAATTTTTCAGTTTGTCAACGATGGTTCATTCGGAACAGACCAATTTAACTTGGCAATCTCAAATTTTGCAGGTGCCGATCCAGATTTAATGAAATATGTATTATTTGAAAGTGGTGGTGTAACCATCAATGAGTTCGATACCAATAGCAGCACAGTGTACGGACACGCCAATGCTGCAGGTGCTGAAGCTGTTGGCGCAGCTTTTTACCAAGACACTCCTGAGTTTGGTGTGAATCCAGCACAATTGGAGGATTTTTCTGCTGCTGGACCTACTCCCATCTTGTTTGATGAAAATGGTAATCGTCTATTAGATCCCGAAGTCCGTCAAAAGCCAGAAATTGTAGCACCTGATGGTACTAACAATACCTTTTTCCCTCCTTTCCCTGGAGCAGATGTAGAAGGTGATGGTTTTCCCAACTTTTTCGGTACATCAGCTGCTGCTCCTCATGCAGCGGCAGTTGCAGCTTTAATGCTGGATGCTGCTCCTGGTACTACTCCTGCTGATATATACGAAACTTTAGAAAGTACAGCCTTGGATATGGACGATCCATTTACCCCTGGTTTTGATGTCGGTTTCGATGATGCTAGTGGGTTTGGTTTAATCCAAGCAGATGAAGCGATCGAGGAATTGATAGGCTCTGCAACTGATGAACCCAATGATACTATTTCCCAAGCAATTGCCACTAACCTAAGTTCTGCAAATCCAGGAAGCATATTACTTTCAGGTGTGATTGGCAACAATCCGAATATACCACCTACGAGTGATGTGGACATCTACGAACTCCAACTTGAAGCAGGTGATCGGGTTACTATCGATATCGACGCCAATGAATTTGCCTCAAGTTTAGATTCAATCTTGCGGTTATTTGACTCTAACGGAAATGAAGTTGCTGTAAGCGATGACACTCCTGCTCCTGGAGAACCCTTTAGCTTAGATTCTTACATCGATTTCTCCGCTCCTATAACTGACAACTATTATGTTGGTGTTAGTAGTTTTGCAAACTTCGGCTATAGTCCTCTTATTGCAGGTAGTGGTGATGGCTTCAGCACTGGTGCATACGATATTAATATTGCCATAGGGCTAACTGGAGATGAGAATGGTGGGTTTGAGACTGGAGACTTCACCGCTTGGGAAAACATTGGTGATACCAGTATCCAAACGGCTGAATTTGGTACTGTTCCTACTCAGGGGAATTTCCAAGCTTTGCTAACCACAGGTGCGGGTTCAGTTAGTGATACCACTCTAGAAAACTTCTTAGGCTTGAATTTTGGAGATATAGACAATATTAGCAATGAAGATGCAACTGAAGGTTCAGCCTTGCAGAGGACAATCACTGTGGAAGCTGGGGATATTTTAAGCTTTGATTTTAACTTCCTTACTAATGAAGGAACGCCCACATTTTTCAATGACTTTGGCTTTGTCTCAATCATTCCCAATTCATTATCTGAATTAGCCGACACTAACAATTTCTTTGTCTTATCACCCACGGAATTCTTTGAGGAGACAGACTACAATAATTTCACTTTTGAGTTTTCCGAAGCTGGAACCTACACAGTAGGCATCGGAGTAGTAGATTTGATAGATAATATTGTTGATTCAGGATTGCTGGTAGATGATTTTAAGATTGTTTCAGAAGATGAAGCAATTTTAGGAACAAACAATGATGAGTTCCTTTTTGGCGAAGTTAGTGATGATACTATCTATGGAAAAGGAGGTAATGACCAAATCTTTGGTAGTGAGGGTGTAAATAATCTTTATGGTGGTGCTGGAAATGACACCATTTATAGTGGTTCACAAGCTGACACAATTTATGGTGGTGCTGGAGATGACACCATTTTTGCTTCTGAAGGCGATAATATCGTATTTGGCGGTCTTGGAGATGACACCATTTATACTGGCTCTGGTAACGATAAGATTGTTGGTGGCTTTGGTAACGATATTATCTGGCTTAGCGGTGGTCAGGATATAGTTGTCTTAGAAGCGGGTAAAGGAACTGATACGATTAACAACTTCCAACTAGGTCAAACCACTTTTGATATTTCTGGTAATCCCAATGACCTTTCAATTGTTAATGGTATTAATGGTGCTGAGATTTCTCAGTTTGGAGAGCTTTTAGCTGTTGTGAGTTGGAACTCAGCTAGCACACTAGTTGATAATATCGATACTGTATTTGTGTAATACCAAAGAAGGCTATAATATTTTGATTCCAGTCTAATAGGTTTACTAAAGCATTTTTGTCGGTTGGGTTTTGCTGTGGCTTAACCCAACACCACACAAGCTTGTGATTGAAAAAAACCACGTTTGATTTATCATAGTCAAGTATAAAATAACATCTAATAAAATCTTTAATTTCTACACTATTAATTGAGTTTAATAAAAAAATATCCATTCTTTTGTCTATACAAGCAATAGAATAGTTTTATCTTTCTATATTAAAATCATATTTTTTATTTTCGTATCTCAAACATCATAAATTTTAGATGAAAAGAAATCTATCAAAAAAAGTTTGAACGGGGAAAATATACAGTGATTATAAGAGGAATGAGATTGCTCATGACCGAGCTGTAATACGATTTATATGAGTTTATTATTATTACTCTTGACGCTATCTATTATGTAGATTAATGGTAGCTAAACATCAAGTCTGTATTTTCAACTATCAATAATTAAGGTGAGATAGCCTGGAATTTCAATCATTGCTTCACAAAAATTCCTAAGGCTTTAACCTCAAACTTTTGGGGATATCTCATTTTTGTGGAATGTACTTATTTCAAACAGCTTGAGTGTTTGAGTATCGATATTACCTGCAAATAAGTAACCCAATTAAAAGGAAAAAAGTAAATGAATAATGTGATTGTGGGAACAAATCATAGTGAATCCCTTTTTGGCACAGTTGGTAATGATACTATCTATGCGAAGGGAGGTAATGACCAAGTCTTTGGTAGCGAAGGCGTTAATACTCTATTGGGTGGTCGTGGAGATGACACCATTTATGGTGGTTCCCAGACTGACATTATTTTCGATAGTAAAGGTGATGATGGGATTTTCGCTGCTGAAGGTAAAAACCTTATAGTTGCCGGTCGTGGAGATGACACCATTTATGGTGGTTCCCAAGCTGACATCATTTACGCTGGCAAAGGTAACGATACTATTTTCGCTGCTGAAGGCGATAATATCGTATTTGGCGGTC
>JASJCX010000339.1 GCA_030065255.1 Calothrix sp. MO_167.B42
TAATATCATGTCCGGGGGCATACCCATAGTATGTCATTGCGAGTGGAACGAAGTGAAACGACGCAATCACAAGGTCTTTGGGATTGCTTCCCTTCGGTCGCAATGACGGTTATTTAAACGGACATGATATAAGCCATTTAAAGAAATGCCTTTGCCATTGAGTAAATCAGCCACAATGGTTAGTAATCCTTGCAGGAAACAAGAAATCTGACGACTAGTTCTCTGGGCAATAGTTCGTTTTTTTCCTACATGATTAGGAGGAAGTTTCACTGTCAAATTGCCAAGAAGGTGCTGATCTATTTCACCACCAACTGTTAACGTCCACAGTGTAGATATAGCGATAGCTAACCATAATCTTTCAGCTTTTTTGGGATCTGTTAAACGAGTTTTATGCCACTGCCATCCATCACTCTTAACATCTCTATAACTACATTCAATTTCTATACGTAAACTGTACCAGAGAATATCCCCTTGTTCGGGTTCTAAGTCGGTGACAATCAACCAAGGCTCTTTATAACCTTCATCCCAACGTACCAATAAAGTACAATTCAAAGTTGGAGCAATAATCAATTATTTCCTATCAACCAACGTTCTGGATGATTAATCATTTTTACTAATCCACTTAAAACTTGATTATATGTACTATATAAATCTCGTCCTTGTTCTATAGAAATATATTGACATTTCACTGCAAATTTCAGCCATACTTGGGTTTCTGCCGCTTGTTGATTCACAGTCATTTAATTTAGCTATAAAAGATGCTTGATATCTTCTTTTTCTCCATGCCTCTGCAAAATTAGCACAAACTGAACGGGAAGAACGACGTACTTGATCTGTCAAGGAATATCTTTCTTCTGTAGGAAACTGTTTTGATAACTCAAAAATTGTCATCGCTGCATTAAACGCTTTTTGATAGATAACTAAATCTTCATGGGTTTTAATTTTTCTTTGTTCTTCTTCTTCCTTGTTCAAGTATGCACTTCAATTTGACTCAAAAAACCACCAACGCGCAATTTGTCAAGTACCTTAATCACAGCTAATCTCTGCTCGCCAAACAACGGCGCGTACAAAGGAATTGCCGACACCAGAGCATTGATATGCTCCCGACTTTGCAGATGAAAATCTAATCTTTGAAGCACTATAGAGTTAGAGCTTTTAGTTGGTGGTATTCCTACCAATTTAGCAAGGGAAGACGCAGCCAAATTTATATCCATATCCACCCCTGGAGAAATTATGACTTGCTGCCACAACCAACGAACAATTTTAAATGCATGGTCTTCAATAGTACAAGCACCACCAGTCTTGTAGAGGGCGCTGACTATCCTAGCTTCTACTACATTCAACAGCATCCCGACTCCAGTTTGACGGTGCTGTATCAAAAAACTTTCTCGACCCTGTTGGGTTAGCCTGACTCCATCCGGCTTCCATATTTTCCACCCCAGCTGCAATAGAAACCAATGCTGTGGTGTAATCCTTCCTGGTGGCTGCATTCGGGCATACTTAATAAAACGCCCGCTCATTTGATTGAAACTTTCAACCCGCATTCCATAGGAACCACTCCTGGTCATTTGACCGGATGACCAATTATTATACAATGCAACTGCACCCGGTACGTAGAGAAAGCTATACCCCAATATTGCTGCAAGGGTAAAATATTCCCTGTCAGTACCCAACTTGGTTTGGGGATGTGCCGCTGGTAATGCCAGCAACTCCATGGCAGCTGCTCGACGGGTTAGGTAAGTCTGGGGAGGTTTCCAATTGTTGACGAGGCACTGCAACAAATAGTCATCGCACATACTCTCCACAAAACCTAAACGCCAGACGCATTTTGACTGCTTGTAGAAACACCATTCCCAATCCCCATAGGCAATATCAAAATTATGGTTTTGTTCCAGGGCAGCTACCTGTAGTGCAATTTTATTGGGGGTGAGTTCGTCATCCGCATCTAACCATTGAATGTAGTCTCCACGGCATTGGGCAAACCCAAGGTTGCGAGCGTAGTTTACTCCCTGTTGCTTTTCGTGCAATATGCTTACAGTATGGCAAGTTGTTGATGCTACACTATTGGCAATTTCTACAGAATTATCCGTGGAATTGTTATCTACCACAATTATTTCTAAATGGGGATATATTTGTTGCAAGCAGCTTTGCAAGCAAGCCTCTAACCTGGCACCAGCGTTATAACAGGGGATAATAATCGAAACTAGGGGTGTTTTTGATAAATCTGAAGAGTCTGTGTCTAAAATGGTTGTTTGTTGACACTGTTGCTGATGTGAAAATTCCCTCTTTTGGCTTTCAGACGACCTATTTTCATCTAAAAAGCTGGAGTTTTGATGTTCTTTAGCACCCTTAGCTGTATTTTTTACCTTGCTCCTAGGCATTTCTTGGGTATTGGTGGTAAAATGCCTGACTAACTGTGATGAACCGTTATATCGTAATACAGCCAACCCAAATTTAATTGGAACAACCTTTATTAGTTCTAGTGAAGAAATTTCTTTTAACCACAGATTCACTATCTGAGTTTCTTGTTGTCTAAAGTAGTCATCTAGGATTAACCATGTTCCTGGCTTCATTAATTGCCTGAGTAAATGTGGGGCTGGATATCGCGCTCTCAACCATTTGTCTGCTGGAGGTCCATCCACTAAAATCAAATCAGCACAAAACAACGGGAGTCCATTGGTTTGATACCAGTTAACTAATGTTTGATTTAGCACGGATTTTTGTAACTGACGCAGCTGTAAATCTACCCGTCCTAGTAGTCCTTTTTCTTGCAGTCGATGACGAGTATATTTATACCAATTGGAGTCATGTTCTATGGATAATACCCGCTCTAAATTTAAGCTGCCAAATAGAATAGTTGATAAACCACTGCCACATTCAATAACTTTTTGAATTCCAAAAGTTTGCACAAACTGTGCAATCCACTCTAGAGCTTCGGATGTTAAAGCCCAGTCGGTAAATTCATCAGGTTTGACACAATTAGGCAATGCCATGAAAGGTTTTTCTGGGTGATGGGTGAAGAAGTATGAGAACAAACAGGTGGAATTGATTGGGAATCCAGACTTACTTAAGACTACTGCTAGATATTAATAGTAATAAAGCTACAAAAGTCCATAGCCAGGTAATAATTGTTACCTTACAAGGATACTCGCTCTAGCAACAAAAAGTCGAATTACAGCCTATTCATGGCTGACACTTTAGCACAGGGTCTGGGCTTTAAAATAAAAATGCTTATTAGTTGGACTCGCAATCATAACCCTAGAGGAATTAGTGGAATCGCAATCTTCTGTAGGTTGGGTGAAACAGAGTGAAACCCAACTCCCATCAGGGTTTCGAGCTAGGCGATAGCGAAGCGCTGACTTGTCAGTTCGCTTTTGTCACTGATAAATACAGTGGGATCGCAATTCCTCGTAGCGTTATTCAGTCGCTGTAATCCTTGCCAGAGGGAGAATCAATTCGTTACGAATTTACGAAATACTGTGCTTAGTTCTTTTTTACTCTGCTCCGACTGCGGTAAAGGTTGATGATATTTGGCGGTGTTTGACATCGTAATGTGAAGGCTCCCGTTTGCTCGGGGTTAGCTCTCTTGCGGTGGCGCTCTTTCAATTAGGCGTTTTTTGAGTACAGGGGTTTGGTGTTCCTTTAAAGCAACAAGTTGGGAGCAACCTAATTTAAAGGCAGATTCCACCCCTTCCCCAGCACCCAGAGCATCGTAAAACGCCACAGCAAACTTAATCGCTGCTTTATCCCCAATACTGCTACTCATGCCAATCACATAATTAATGTGTTGGCTAATTGCTTCTGCTTGCACCTGTGAATAACAAGCATTTAAGACTACGCACTCTACTCCTTTTGTGGCGAATCCTTTTGTGGCGAATAGATTAAATATACTCGCTAAGGTATCTGCATTTACAAGAGCTTTTTGTCCCGTTTCATCCTCAAGAACGATACCATCTTCCTCTTCACCATGTCCGCAGAAATGAATAATCTGGGGCTGAGTATCTAGAATTGCTCGGTAGAAATCCCGCTCACGAACTGCCCACTTTTGCTCTAGCCAGAACAGATCCCGCTTGTTTGCCCGTCGTAACCCTTCATCAATTTCCCGTACCTCTTCATCCAACCGCAACTGAGAGGTATTTTTAGGATTTGCTGCTAAAATCAAGATTGTTTTTACGGGAGTATCTGAATTTTTGTCGTCTTCTACTGGCGGAGAATGAAAAATATTATAGTTATAAAACAAGCATTGTTCTTGTATCTTGATAATCATACTCTTGGGTTCAAAATTTGCATTTAATATTACCTCCCATATTTGATATTTCAATTCAGCTTCTATCAAAGATGTATTTGAATTTAAATAAACGGATAATTCCTTATACTTCTTTAAAAAGCTATGGTCATCGAGGACATCTTGCAGACATTTATTATAAATATTATATAATTTCTTATATACTGCGGAAGTTTTACTGAAATCATCACTTTCAAAAATAACATTCTCAATATCTGAATATGAGAATATATTCCATAATCTATCTTCGACTAAAGATTTACGGATATTTAACAATGCATATCTTGCTGTTGAGCTAACAGATGATTTTTCGTCTTTCAAAGTACGAACTAAGGCATTTATTGCCAAGTAAATGCCTTTATTTCCTAAAGTTTGTGCCGCTATCCTGCGAATATCAGGTTCTTCATCTTTTAATGCTTTTATTAAGGCATTAATTCCCCGTTCGTCATCAATTTTTCCTAGTGCTTCAACTGCTTGATAACGTACAAAGGATTTTTCATCACTTACCGCTTTCAGCAAAGCAGAGATTGCTTTACTACTTCCAATTTTTCCTAAAGCCTTAGTTACACTATAACGGACAAAATAATTTTCATCTTTTACCGCTTTTGTTAAATCTATAACTTCTGCCTCTGAACCAATCTTTCCTAAAGCAGAAGCAGCACAATAACGTATATACAAATCTTCATTGTTTAAAACTTGTAATAGAAAAGAAATAGCTTGCTCGAAGACTTTGTCACCCAAAACTTCCTTTGCTTTATAGTTACGACCTTTTCTATAAAAATCGCTTCCTTCTAAAGTTATAAAGTTTTTGTCATTTAACGAAGTAACGAGCTTATAGATTGCTATATTGGATGAAGCAATACTTGCTAATTCGGAAATAATTTTTTCACGTAGCAGATAATTATCCCAATCTTCATACTGTGCAGCCTTATTCCAGGATTCAATCTGTTCATCTTCCCATTTAATAATTGTAGACATTGCCTCGTCACAGCCAACATATGTTAAAGCCTCAGCAATAGCATAACCATAATTTTTTTTAGAATCTTTACTATTCCATGCTTCTAGTAATAGTGAAAGTGCTTGTTGGGAACGTGTTAAACCCAAAAGATAAAATTTTACTTCGTGAGTAACATTCAACCCCAAAACTAACCCCACCGTTTTCTCCTGAAATTCCGATTTAACCTCGCCTGCTAACCGCGCACCCAACATCAAATCTACATCTAAAGCTAACTGGACTACCCGCAACGGAGTTTCATATTCAACCAACGCCAACATTAGTGCTACAGGTTCAGTCCATTTCAACAAGTTTAAATAATC
>JASJCX010000340.1 GCA_030065255.1 Calothrix sp. MO_167.B42
ACACAAGGTCTTTGGGATTGCTTCCCTACTCTGCGAGAACGCTTTCAGCGAACGGTCGCAATGACGGTTATTTAAACGGACATGATATAAATACCTAATTTCTTACCAAACAACAACGCTTCAAGCATCGATATAACGATTATTTATTGTAGGGAGAAAATATCAAAATGTTGGGTTACGCTCTGCTATACCTAACCTACAACTACTACAACTGGAAATTTATGCAAGGATTGATTTTGAATTGAATGAAGATTGAAAATGAAAGTAGATAAAAATATATCCCTGATTTCCGGGAAGAAGTCAGGGAGCTAAACACTGAATAGAATAATTGTCATTAACCATATGTTTGACAAATTATGTGATATTTATTTTTGGTAGTGGGCAGGAGGAGAATCGAACTCCTATGACCGTAAGGTCGCCACATTTTGAGTGTGGTGCGTCTACCAATTTCGCCACCCGCCCCGATCTGCAACTTTGCCACTATAACACATTTTGTGATTTTGCAACAAATTTTGATATTCTTTGCTACTAGACCAGCGATCGATTTCCCTGGCTCGCAATACGGGAACTGGGTGAGTTAGTTGAGCAGTGCGGGTTGCCTTTACCATTTCCCCCAATTCACTGTTACTAATCTCATCGTAGGCCCGGGCTTGGGCAATAAAAGCATCAAGATTTAATTGTGATGATAGGGTGGGGGAACCACCTGTTAACTTCATCAACACAGACATAATTACCTTTGGATCTTGAGCCACTAATAATGCAGCGCGATCGCAAGTAAATTCAGCGCAGCGCACCCATTCCAACAATTGTGTCTGGATTGCTTGAGCCAACATTGCTCCAATGTTGGGCATGACCGCAGCTGCCAATATCAGTAAATTTACAGGGGTAAGGTAAACACTATGGTCACATTTGAGATGTCCCAGTTCGTGGGCAATTACTGCTTGAACTTCCTCTGGAGTGAGCATATCAATTAAAGCAGTGTGCAAGACCACAAAGGGCTGTTTTCCCCGCATGGCAAAGGTATAAGCATTGGGAACTGGAGAAGAACGAACGTATAATTGGGGTGTTTCTATGTCCAAAATTTGACAAGCAGATACCAGTAATTCGTGTAACTGGGGTAGTTGCTGCTCGCCCACTAAAATACTAGAAGCAATATTTTCTACATAAAATACTTGTTCTGCGATCGGTCCTAGAAGATTGCGGACTATCATATCTATGCCAGGGATTTGTTTGAGAGCCTTAGTTGCTTCCAAATCCAAGGGATGACGAAAAGTATCTGCTTTCAGTCCGATTAGAGATGTTTTTGATAAGGACATATTTATCAGTTATCAGTGAGCCAGTACGTTACTGTCTTCTGTCTCCTACTTTAAAATAATTAACCGGGCTGACCGTAAAACCAACCCTATAAACCATATTATAAAATACAAAACCTCACCCTGTCCTATCGGACATCCCTCTCCTTATTAAGGAGAGGGAAAGATTTTTACGTCTTAAAAAGCGAGGGTGAGGTTCAATTGTAGAGAGAGCATATTATTTAATCTGCCTCCCTAAGTAGAAATCTTATCCGTAGAATTACTGATATTTTTGATCAATTCCATGTCCGTTCCTGTTGCTGAAACTCGCTGGATTTTAGCTCCCAACTGTTGCAACTTCACATCTAATTTATCGTAGCCACGATCTAGGTGGTGCAATTGATGTATTGTAGTTTGCCCTTGAGCTGCTAGCCCAGCTAATACTAGGGCTGCTGCTGCCCGTAAGTCAGGACACAAAACTGGTGCTCCAGATAACATCGGAACTCCACGTAGAAAAGCAGTATTACCTTTGACGCGGATATCTGCTCCTAAGCGGTTTAACTCGGAAGCATGGCGCAGGCGATTTTCAAACACGGATTCGTTAATAATACTATCCCCTTGGGCCAAAGTTAGCAGAGCCATAAATGGTGCTTGCATATCTGTAGGAAAACCTGGATGGGGAAAGGTTTCAATATCCGCTGCTTGGAGATTTTC
The DNA here is from genome assembly GCA_030065255.1 of Calothrix sp. MO_167.B42. Lineage (GTDB taxonomy): Bacteria > Cyanobacteriota > Cyanobacteriia > Cyanobacteriales > Nostocaceae > Calothrix_A. The sequence goes on from JASJCX010000340.1 coordinate 2,007, forward strand.
TGTTGGTAAAACCCGTAAGCAATCAGGTGCTTCCTCAACTAAGTTCACACCTATTTCTTTCAGCTTGGCAATTACTGGTAATAAATGTTCTGGTACTAAGGATGATACTAATATTTCAGAACGGGTAATTGCTCCAGCTAGTAAAAACGTCCCAGCTTCAATGCGATCGGGGATAATTGTATAATCTGTAGAGTGTAGTTTGGCAACACCATCAATAATAATTTTGCTAGTGCCAGCACCTTTGATTTTGGCACCCATTGAGATACAGAAGTTGGCTAAATCCACCACTTCTGGTTCCCGGGCAGCATTTTCGATGATAGTTTCACCTTCAGCTAAGGTTGCCGCCATCATCAATGTTTCTGTGGCACCCACACTGGGAGTATCTAGATAAATCTTGGCTCCTTGCAGCCTGCGCCTATTCCCAGGAATATAGGCATTACAAATACCATGTTCAATTTGCACCTCAGCTCCCATAGCTTGTAGTCCTCGGACGTGCAAATCCACAGGTCGGGCACCAATGGCGCAACCACCAGGTAAGGGCATTTGAGCCACACCTAGTCTCGCCAAAATTGCACCAATGGCAAAAAAGCTGGCTCGCAACTGAGTAACTAATTCGTAAGGAGCTTTAGAGGTTTTAATTTCACTGGCATTGACATCTAAAATGTCATTATGGCGTTCCACACTGATGCCTAAAGCTGTCAAAACCTGCCCCATCTTGTCCACATCTGCTAATAGAGGAACATTGCGAATGCGGCAGTCTTCCGAACACAACAAAGCCCCAGCCATAATCACTAAGGCTGAATTTTTGGCTCCGCTAATTTTCACATGACCGTGCAAACGATGCCCACCGAATATTTGCAGAACTGAGGAGTCTGCGGTCGGCGAAACTTTGGCATCTGGTAAGCCACTGGAAAGATTAATAAGCCCACCCTCCACAAAATTTAAGTAATATTATCCGACTGAAGTTGGTTCTGATTCTACACGAAAGATTTCATTTGTCCATATTAATTTTATAATAAGCATTGCTAAAGACTTATGGAACAATAGTTAAAAATACTTATTTGAAATATATTTTTAAGTAGCTTTTAATACTATAAAAATCTTTTCTTGACACTATTAGATAAGTAAGTAAGAATAGTAAACTGTCAAGATAACTTAAATAAGCGGGACTGGCGGAATTGGTAGACGCGCTAGATTCAGGTTCTAGTTTCCTCACGGATGTCCGGGTTCAAGTCCCGGGTTCCGCATTTAAGGGTTTAAGGATTTAGAAAGTTCAAATTTTCTCCTTAAACTTTCCCAGATGATATTTTCTATGTTGACCAGTACCCAAAACCCTCTTGTCAAACAAATACGTAAACTGCATTCTACCAAAGAACGACATAAGCAGCAGTTGTTTTTAATTGAGGGAACCCATTTAATAGAGGAAGCTTGTGAGGTGGGTTATCCCTTTGATGCTGCTTGCTGTACTCCACAATGGCAAGGGAATCACCAGAGTTTATGGGAAACTGTTTGTAATCAATGCCAACGGGCAGAAATTGTCAGTCAGGAAATTATAAATGCGATCGCAACTACGGTACAACCGGATGGGGTGGTAGCTACGGCTAGGAGGGGAATCAACCCTAGTCAGATTCCTTTCACTGGTTTGGTTATGGCCGTGGAAACTATTCAAGATCCTGGCAATTTGGGAACAATGATTCGTGCGGCTGCGGCGGCGGGAGCTTCAGGATTGTGGGTAAGTGGAGATAGTGTAGATTTAGATAATCCCAAGGTGTTGCGAGCTTCTGCTGGACAATGGTTTCGTTTACCAATGGCTGTGAGTCAAGATTTAAAATTGATTGTGTTAGAGGCGCAGCAAGCGGGAATGCAAGTTATTGCTACTTTACCTAGTGCTAATTTAACTTATTGGCAAGTAGACTGGCAGCAACCAACCTTAATGCTTTTGGGTAATGAAGGTGGGGGATTATCACCTGATTTAGCGGCAATGGCTGATTCACAAGTGAAAATTCCCCTACATCCTGGGGTAGAATCATTGAATGTAGCTATTACTGGAGCTTTGATTTTGTATGAAGCTCAAAGACAAAAAAGTTTTGCTAGTTAAAATTGTGGGATTATATAAATGCGGGATGAATTAAGATTTTGAATCATTTGAAAAACAGATAATCCGTTATCCGTTGTCTATTTTGAATTTACCGATTGATATCGTTTGCGTTTGTATAGGAATTATTTCAGTTACTCTCTTTCTTCCTCTTCCTTTGCGTCCTATCCTGCGGAAAGCCGCTCCGCGTCTAATGCGTCTAAAGCCCTACGGGCATGGCTGCGCTAATGCGGTTTTTTATCATTCAGATGCTGTCGGATTGTTTGATATGACCCCATTAATACATTACCCCAAAAGGTAAAACGGATTATAACAGTCACTCGTTGTAGCTTCATAAAAAATTGGTATTAACCACAAAATCAGCCAAAGTTCTGAAAAAATCAATATTAAGAGACGATTTATAAAGTCAAACTTAAATTGTAGTATGGGTTACATGCGGCTGGAATAGATGACGAGTAATGTTGTGTTACAGCTAATTTATTCATCTTTCAAACAGTCAAACTTTTCCATAACCGTAAAAGATTCCACGTAATATTTACTACTTAATAGTGTCAAAACAAAATCATTTTTTAGTGTTCTGGGGCGCAGTTTTTGGCTGCATAGTTACATTTATTGGTTTTATCGTCCTCGCGGGATTGGTGCCACCTTCCTCCCCAAATTCCTCAATCGCTGATGTCATCAGTTTATATGAAAATAACTTGTTTGGCATTCGTTCTGGTATGGTGCTAATGCTGCTGGGAGTATCTTTTTTATTACCATTTATTTCCCTCATCAGTTCACATATGCATCGCATGGAAGGAGCGAATCCAATTTTGGCACCTACCCAACTGATTTGCGGAACCGTAGCATTGCTGGCTCTGTTCATACCACCAATTATCTGGTCAATTGCTGCATTTCGGCTGGATAGAGATCCGCAAATTACCATGATGCTCCATGATGCTGGCTGGATATTCCTGGTATTTCCTGCTGCTCCTGCCATTGTTCAAAATTTATCTATTGGTTTAGCAGTTCTGAGTGATGGAGGTTCTCCGCCCATCTTTCCCCGTTGGGTTGGCTTCCTCAATTTTTGGGTTGCATTCCTATTTATCCCCGCTGGCTTAATCGTCTATTTCAAAACTGGAGCCTTTGCTTGGAATGGGATTCTGGCTTTCTGGGTACCTTTTACAGCATTCAGTATTTGGCTGACAATCTTGTTCTTGTTTATGTATAAGTCTATTCAGGCTATGCCAGATACTTATTCACAAGTAATAAGTAATAAGTAATAAGGGAAACAGATTAAATAATATGCAAATCTATAATTGAACCTCACCCTCGCTTTTTACGTAGCAAAAATCTTTCCCTCTCCTTAATAAGGGAGAGGGATGTCCGGCAGGACAGGGTGAGGTTTTGCATCTTACTTTATCGTAATAAGTAATATCATTTCCGTTTGTATCGGAATTATTTAAATTTCCTTCTTCTCCCTCTGACTCTGCGCTCTCTGTGCCTCTGTGGTTTTTTTATCATTCCGATGTAACCGGATTTGATAT
>JASJCX010000341.1 GCA_030065255.1 Calothrix sp. MO_167.B42
CCGAAAAACCCCAGTAATATCATGTTCGGTTAAAGACTTATGGTTAAGGCTGCAAGGGGGCAGGCTTCGGCCGTGAGCTCAGTCGAACGGGGGCAGGGTGCAGGGGGAGAAAGAGTTTTAAGATGTTTGCACCATGATCCGAATAATAAGTAATCTCCAGAACTTGATATAATTCCCAGGTTAGTTTTGGTGTACAGAACACCCTTTTTTTGTCATATTTGAGAATAGCGATTGAGAGGGGAAACACATGACTATTTGGGTAAACGAACAAATCGATCCATCTGGAATGATTTATGCTTGTATTGCTTGTTGTGATAAATCTCAAGCTCAAGATTGTCATGAGTCTTTTCTGGCTAATTTGACTGCAACCCAAAAGGCTGCTGGGTGGATAGCACAATTACGAACAGTTGATTCTTGGGATGAAGTTCCTGTTAATGCATTAAAACTGAATTAGGGAGCGACAAAAAAATTATCCCACCACTACTTTTTAACCGTTAATGATTAACGGTTCCCATATTCATACTAAGTTGCTTTCAAAGATAGTCCGTATGTCATTGCGACGGTGGCAGAGCACAAGGAAGCAATCTGTTCCAACTCGAACTACTACAACTTCAATGCAACTTAGTATCAGTGTCTGTGTAGTTTAGTTTATCCATAATCTGTGGGACACTAACACAAATTACCCAAAGTTAATATTTTGATTACATACTTACCATCAAAATAGAACTACAATCGCTCCATAGGTATTGTTTCCCAGCTCCTTGATTGCAATTATTAACGGGAAATTTGTCGTATCAAAAAATATTACCTGGAAATATTGGATAAATATAATGTTATTATCAAAAAAATAAATAATTCACAATAACTGCAATAAAATCCCACTAATTATAGGTTTGGTGATGACAACTCTGTAACCCCCAGAGTTTTCAACCACACCCATAAATAAACTAAAAAAATTTGAAACATCACCATAAGATTAGTGAACTATCCCACAACTTATCCTTCCGAACAGAGCCAACCGATTAAATTGGTTGGCAAGATGGGAAAAACAATTCAGATTACTATTCACTCCCCTAGTGAGTATCTCCAAACAAACCGCAATCGCATATTACCAGATTGGCAAAATCAATCTTCATTCTGGGTGGTAATTGTTTTACAACAATCCCAATGGGAAATGCTAGAAATAACCCCTAAAGTGGAGAGGGAAAAACAACAGCTACGGGAAAATTTCATGCGATTTGGTTTTGACGTAGTTTTCCATTTACGGGATTTGGGATACCTAAGTGACTTAATCGATCCTCGTACTGGTTACCCTTTGTTTTCCCGTCCTGGAGAAATTCCCCATGATGATACTGCTGCTGTGCAGGCTCTGCTCAATTATCCCATCCTTCGTAACAAATGCCGGGTACTAGTTCATCCCCAATGGGGAATTTCCGTTTATCCGAGTATTTTAATTTCAACGGCTGATCCCACAATTATAGAATTAACGATTCAAAACATCGCTCCTAACCACGGATGGAAGTGAGGGGATGAGGGAAGTAATAAGTAATAAGTAATAAGTAATAAGTAATAAGTAAGTTTCCCTAATACTGTCAACTGTCAACCGTCAACCGTCAACTATCAACTATCAACTGTCATGGTATAAGCAAAAATGAAATAGTATGGATGACTCACAAACAGCAAATTCTTCCCAGCAAAACCAGCCTTTAGATGGGAATCGGAAAATTTCTATTATTATTCCAGTTATCAATGAAGCAGAACATATCAAATCCACACTAGCCACTACTAAACCAAGTAAAAATGTAGAAATAATTGTGGTAGATGGTGGTTCCAGTGATGGGACAGTGGAAATAATAGATAATTTAGGATTCGCAGTCAAAGTGATTATGGCTAATCCTGGACGTGCTGTGCAAATGAATATAGGTGCTTTGGCTGCGACTGGAGACATTTTGCTATTTCTCCACGCAGATACCCGTTTACCACCTGGATTTGATGCTATGATTCGTCAAGCCATAATAGAAACATCTGGCATAGTTGCGGGTGCATTCACTCTCAAGATAGATGCGGAATTGACAAGTTTGCGGTTAGTAGAAAAAGGTGTCAAGTGGCGATCGCATTTTTGGCAAATGCCCTATGGAGATCAAGGAATTTTTCTCGAACGGGAAGTATTTCAAGCTGTTGGTGGCTTTCCGGAATTACCAATTATGGAAGACTTTGAGTTGATCCGCAATTTAAAACGTCAAGGAACAATTATAACTTTGCCAGCACCAGTGGTAACATCTGCAAGACGCTGGCTGAAGAAGGGAGTTTGGCAAACAACTTTAATTAATCAAGTAGTAATTGTTGCATACTTGATTGGTGTTTCTCCGGAGCATATTCGCAGTTGGTATCGTCGGGGAAAAGTTTAGCCTTGTGCAGACTCATACCTATGGCTGATTCCCTTGCTGGAACCGCTCTAAAATATGATTAACGAATGTTTCGCCATCAACTGGGGGAGTATGGGTTGAGGCTTCAACTGCTGCGTCAATTTTAGCTCGGACTTCCTCCACCCACTCGGCATCGGCGCGCTCATACTCATCTAGCAACCGCAGGGCAATTTCTAAAATTTCCTCAGCAGAGCCATACTTGCCAGTTTGGAGTTTGGTTTGAATGAAGTGCTCTTGAGTGGGAGTAAGGCTGATGCTCATAGAAAATCCCCAGTTACGTGATTTATAATTTTAAACAGTCAATACACTTTGATGGTAGAGACAGATGGAAAATTGAAAAGCTCTTCCACTAGCTATTTTACAATCCAAAATCCAAAATTTAAGTTCCAAATCAAACACCTCTCCATCGATCAGTTCATAGCGGTTATCGCCACCATAAAGGGCGAGAAACTCGTCAAAGCTGAGTGGGTGCTGTTGTATTGGTTGGTTGATAGCAATGGTCATAGTCAACCTTAGCCCAATCTCATGGCTTCAGTTTACCAGATCGGATGGGTGATGGGTGGGTGCAACCTAAATTTATACAAGTAGGTAGGCGTAATTAAATGTAAGAGACGAACCTCACCCCCAGCCCCTCTCCTTAATAAGATACCATTGGCGAATAGTGATTCTTGCCCCCTAGGGGCAAGACCATATGCAGTAAAAGCCCCTAGTAAATTACCAAGCAAAGAGCAAGAAGATAAATAATTGTTGGGGTATTTGCTGGAGACTTATGACACTACATCCAAAAAATCATTGGGACATACCAAAACAGACAGCACGAGTTGCATATGCATCATTTCCCAAAGGAAATGTGTATATGACAATGTACGATGAATTAGGAAATTTGTATCAGGATGGAGATTTTGAGGATTTATTTCCAGTACGACGAGGACAATCAGCCATCTCACCAGGTTGTTTAGCATTAATAACAATAATGCAATTTGCGGAGGGATTAACAGATATTCAAGCAGCAGAGGCAGTACGTAGTCGGATAGATTGGAAATATGTACTTGGACTAGAATTGACAGATCCAGGATTTGACCAAAGTGTACTATGTGAATTTAGGAATAGATTATTGGAACATGGTCTAACAAATAAACTCTTAGACTTAATGTTATCAAGGTTTGAAAAGCAAAATTTAATCAAACATCGAGGAAAACAAAGAACAGATTCAACTCATGTATTGGCAGCAATCCGTCAGCTAAATCGTTTAGAATTAGTGGGAGAAACATTAAGGAACGCACTGAATGAAATAGCAGATATAGAACCAGAATGGTTGAAATCAATTATAAGTAATGATTGGTTTGACCGCTATAGTAGAAGATTAGAGAATTACCGATTACCGAAAAAACAAGAAGAGCGAGGGAAATTAGGTTTAAAAATAGGCATATATGGACACCATTTGCTTGAGCAAATATGGTTTGAAGGCAATAAAAAAAATGATTTGCGACAACTAGAATCTGTAGAGATATTAAGACAGATATGGGTTCAACAATATACATTTATAGACAATCAATTAGTTTGGCGAAAGCCAGGTGAATCAGGACTACCACCAAGCTCCAACTGTATAACATCACCTTACGATATAGAGGCACGCAATAGTACAAAAAGAGATGTAAATTGGACAGGATATAAAGTACATATAACAGAAACCTGTGAGCCAAAAAATCTAAATGTAATTACAAATATTGAGACAACTTCTGCGACGAATCCAGATGGAGAAGTAACATCAATTGTTCATAATAAACTGGCACAGAAAAATTTATCTCCTGGAGAACATTATGTTGATGCAGCTTATGTTGATGCTTACCAATTAGTTGAAGCGAAAAATATGTATCACGTTTCTGTGATTGGTCCAGTGGGAAATGATAATAGTTGGCAAGCCAAATCAGACACAGGTTTTGATATTTCTGTTTTTATGATTGATTGGGACAAACAAGTTGCTAAATGTCCTCAAGGTCATCTCTCTCACTTATGGCGTAAGACTCGTGATTGTAATAATAATCCATTAATTGAAATCTTATTTGAGAAAAAGATATGTACAATTTGTCCAGTTAGAAGTAACTGTACTTCGGCAAAAAAGGCTCCCAGAAAATTAAAGCTACGACCTCGCGATGAACACCAGGCTCTTGTTGAACGTCGGCAACAACAGATAACTAAAGAATTTGAACAAGATTATTCACGTCGAGCTGGAATTGAAGGTACTATTTCTCAAGCTATTGGTAGATTTAATTTACGAAGAACACGCTACTGTGGACTTGCAAAAACACATTTACAACATGTTGCTACTGCCTGTGCTATCAATTTAAGTCGATTTTTTGCTTGGTCTAAGCACATTCATAAATCTCAAACTCGCACCAGTTCTTTTGCTAAACTCAATGTTTAACCTCTATTGAGTTACATCACTAATTCTTTTAAATTTAACTACCAACTATCAAGACCAAACATTTTATCTGTTGTGGTCTAAATTATCCTGTGTTATGGAGTGCGGCACAATGCCCCACTCTTGCTTATCCTTCCAACAAAACAGTTCCTTTCCCAAACTGATGATATTTTTGAGGGGTGTAACCCTCAATTCGCCAATGGTATCTTAATAAGGAGAGGGGTGCCGTCAGGTGGGGTGACGAGGAGTAAGTTCCGTAGGTTGCTGTCTGCGTATAAGTCCTGAACATAATCTATCGCTACCTTTACAGCATCCTTAACGCTCACTTGATTTTCTCGGCTTTCCATGAAACAGATCGAAACATTGGACTAATTATAGCAAGGGCTGGGACGGTGCGATCGCCTGCGTTATCGTTATTGGTACTCAAAAATAGTAAGAGCCAGCGGCTTATCAGAACGCGAATTATTTTTGGAAATTGTGCTGATGCTGTTTCGCCAAGACAAAATTAGCTTGGGGAAGGCTAGTGAGCTAATGGGGATGCATCGGATGCAGTTTCAAAAACTGTTAGCTAATCGAGATATCTGTATTCACTACGATGTAGCTGAATTTCAGGAAGATATTAATACTTTACAACAGTTGAGTAGCTAGGGCGTGTTTTCAAACTCGTTGTATCCTAATAAAAAGGTAATTTGAGCAGGGTGCATCGATGAGTCGAGGAGATTTAAGTAATGAACAATGGGAGGGGTTAAAAAAACTACTTCCACCTCAAAAACCCCG
>JASJCX010000028.1 GCA_030065255.1 Calothrix sp. MO_167.B42
GAAAGCGTTCTCGCAGAGTAGGGAAGCAATCCCAAAGACCTTGTGTTCGCGGAGCGTGCCCGTTAGGGCTTATGCGTCGTTTCACTTCGTTCCACTCGCAATGACATACTATGGGTATGCCCCCGGACATGATATCATTTTCCGTATTTGAATTGGTATAAAATTAAGAAATAAAAAAAAGGTTATAAAATCTCATCAACTCCTTCTGGTAGTCATGAAAAAAGGGCAGATTTCCCGCGTACAAATTATCTTTGTGACATGGAAAATTTGCCCCGAATGAATTGTTATTGAAAATTAGCGGAACATACTACTTACAGAAGTATCTTCATGAATCCGCCAGATAGTTTCTCCTAATAAATTTGCCACCGAAAGTACAGTCAGTTGGGGGAAGCGATCGCTTTCTGACAAAGGTATGGTATTAGTAACAATCACTTCCTCAAAAACGCCACTGGACAAACGTTCAATTGCTGGTGGAGAAAACACTGCATGGGTAGCACAGGCATATACCTGACGCGCTCCTTCTTCACGCAGTAACTTTGCTCCAGCTGCAATGGTACCGCCAGTGTCGATCATGTCATCTACCAGTACTGCCGTTTTACCTTTAACATCACCAATTACATTCAATACCTCGGCAACATTGTGGGCTTGACGACGTTTGTCAATAATAGCTAAGGGAGCATCATCAAGCTTTTTAGCAAATGCCCTAGCTCTCGCGACACCGCCAACATCCGGGGATACTACTACCAGATCGGCAAGGTTTTTACTCGCTAAATAATTCAGTACTACTGGTGAACCATAAACATGATCCAGAGGAATATCAAAATATCCTTGGATTTGGGATGAGTGTAAATCCATTGCCAAAATTCGGCTAGCACCTGCTTGGGTAATCAGGTTTGCAACCAACTTAGCAGTGATGGACTCCCTTCCTGCCGTTTTGCGATCGGCACGAGCATAACCATAATAGGGAATCACCGCCGTCACCTGCCGTGCAGAAGCCCGGCGACAGGCATCAATCATAATCAATAATTCCATCAAATTGTCATTCACAGGATGACAACTAGGTTGGATTAAATAAACATCGCACCCGCGAATCGATTCTTGGATTTGAACATAAAGTTCTCCATCTGCAAATCGTTTGCGAATCATTGGTCCTAAATCTATGCCCAAGTAGCTAGCTACTTCTTGAGACAATTGGGTGTTGGCAGAGCCAGAGAACAGCCTCAGACGGTGATTTTCAGTCAGTCCTGTTGCTGTTGCTGGCATTTTTAGAGTTGCAGAACTGAGCACAGCAGATCCTCGATGTGCATTCATGGCAATCTTATCATTAGATATTTGGCAGATTTAACCGAAATATTCGGCAAGAAGTTTTATGCGTTGTATTGAAGCTTTGATACAAAGACAGAAACATTCCTCCATAAATTTATCACCCCCTCTTTTTTTAGCTTTTTTTGTGAATCACTTCTGTCTGAGTCACTGCAATATAGTTAAGTCAACAGAATAAGAAGTCAGACTTTGGTGATTGAAAATAATAACCCAAGTCTGCAAGCTCATTATGTATAGTAGAAATTTTTTCTACCCATATAAATTTATAACTGAGAATAATACATTTATTGTTCTTAATAAAGAATATCAGGGTAGACACCCATGGGTAAAAGTGACTACGATGATACTAGGAACACAGAGTTAAGTGGTTAAAATATCTCTATCCCTAAATCCTGCACCCCACACTATACAAATTACACCCTAGCACCCTATTTTTAAGCTAAAAAATACATACTTATTTTGATTTTTGTATAGCGTTTCTACTGCCATATGTCATGTTTTAACAAAAACTATAATATTCTTATGTTTATGACTGACCATGGACTTGCTAACAGTCTATCCTACACTGCATTAGTTATATTAGTGTAAATTTGCTGAAGTTTGTATATTCACAAAACTAAAATAAATTATACCTGCAAACTCAGATTTCTTAGCATTCATGGCTGAAAAACATGATATAACTGCCACCGATGCCAAACATGAACTGAATTTTTACCGTATTTACACGTAATCGCAGAAACTCTAAGGTGAAAATACAGTAAAGCTAGTTTGTCAAAATCTCCTAATTCCGTAAAATTACATAAACTGGGAACGACAAATGTGTGATAACAACATTTTTACCTATGAACCCATTACCGTTACTGGTCAGTCAAAATCCATTGATTTCAAGCATTCAGGCTATTTTTAACCATGGTTGGTTGATTTATGCCGACTTATAGTAATTAACCGGGCGAGGCAATTTAAAATTTGATTGAATATTAAAAACTTCTCATTACAGGTTATCTACTTTCCCATAGAGTTATTACAATAAATCAACAATGCAACCACCAATTACATCTGACACAATCCTACAAGACCGTTACCGAATCATGAAGATTCTTGGTCAGGGGGGATTTGGTAGAACCTATCTAGCAGAAGATCAAAGGCGCTTTGATGAATTGTGTGTCCTAAAAGAGTTTATTCTCACAAATACGGAAACTTCTACTTGGCAAAAGGCACAGGATATATTTCGTCATCAAAGCGAAATAATGTATCAAATTCAACATCCACAATTACCGCAATTCCGGGAGCGTTTTCAACAGAAGCAGAGGTTATTTTTGGTAAGGGATTATGTTGCAGGGAAGACATACAGGACTTTGTTAGATGAGCGTCAGGCAATTGGTGGTGCATTTACACAGACAGAAATCCTATATTTAATACAATCATTATTACCAGTACTGAGTTATATTCATAGTCAAGGGATTATTCATCGAGGTATTGCACCAGAAAATATTATGCTTCGAGATAGCGATCGCCTACCGGTATTGATTAATTTTGGGGTAGTCAAGGAACTTGCTACTGGTTTGCAAGGTGCAAATGGGACAGCGGAAAATACTGAAAATACCTATGTGGGTAAACTAGGTTATTCTCCCCCAGAGCAAATGCAAACAGGACAAGTTTACCCCAGTAGTGATTTATATGCTTTGGGGGTTACTGCTGTGGTTTTGTTAACTGGTAAACAGCCCCAGGAGCTTTTTGATGACCAACAACTGACTTGGGATTGGCAACGTTGGGTGATACTAAATCCCCAATTTACTCAAGTATTAAATCGGATGTTGAGTTACCAAGCAAGCGATCGCTACCAAAGTGCGGCAGAATTGGGATCAGTATTAAAATTATTAGAGTCAGGATCTAAGGATAATACTGAGTTATCCCAGGTACAGACCATTGCAGTTAGTCGTCACCCCGTTCCCATGCAACCTAGTGCTCCTAAAAAAGAAAATCAAGTCATTCCCCCACCCCCAACTTCATTTTTAGATAATCCTTTAGCAGTTGGAGCCATTGGAGCAGGTGTAGTCATACTGGCAGGATTTGGTTCTTGGGCATTGGTACGTTCCATCCGTACTCAACAACCGCAGGTGTTATCTACTCCAATTATGACTGCACCTCCCCAAACTTTCCCTTCTCCAGTTATCAGAGCTAATACCGCACCCACACCCACACCCACCGACGAAACATCACTGGATAGGCGAATTAAGCGTCTTGAGTTTAACTCATCAAATACTGCTAAAGTGGATGACACCCTTACCGACAATGAAGTTGTTCGCTATACTTTCCGGGGTGAAGCCGGACAAGAATTAACAGTGATGTTGGTACACGAAAGTGGTGTAAAGTTTCAAATTCTCACTCCTAGCGAAGAGCTTGTGGAAAATACGGCTCAAAAAGTTTCTTTTTATCAAGGAATATTGCCCGCGGATGGCGAATACAAAATTGATTTAAGTACATTGCCAGGGATTACCGAAAGTGATTATAGTCTTTATGTGGGGCTAGAATTTCTTAGTCAACCAACACAAATCCCTACAGATATACCCTCACCCGTACCTACACAAACACCTTCAATACCCGCAGATACCCCTACAGATATACCCTCACCATCAATAACGTTTACGCCTAGCCCTGATGAAAACATCTTAATCACTCCAGAATCGCAAATCACTCCAGAATCGCAAATCACTCCAGAATTGCAAATTACTCCAGAATTGCAAATTACTCCAGAACCGCAAATTACTCCAGAACCGCAAATTACTCCAGAACCCGAACCAAATAACTTGTGAAGGCAAAAGGGACGCGATCGCATCGCGTCCCCAAAATGTGATAAATATAATTGATTGTGGATTGACTGTGGACTGGCTATTTATAATTTCTCAGTTGCTTTCCTTGCCCTACAGAAAGTCTTCTGGGGCATCTAACACCACTGAGTTTTCCGTAGAAATCCTACTTACCTGAGTCTGATCCACAATAGCAGCTTGGAGAAGTGGAGTGTGAGTAATTGAATTATTAGCTAGGGTAAATAATGGATTGGATAAAACCCCAGCGATTGAGGTAGCAATTAAAGTAACTACTAATCCTACCTGCAAAGGTCTTAATCCCGACAACTTCCAACTTACCTCTGGGTAATTCTTCACCACATCAGACATTTCTTGGGGTTCCTTGACTACCATCATCTTGACTACGCGAATGTAGTAATAAATGGAAACAACGCTAGTAAGTAATCCCAATAAGACTAAGCCATAAAGGCCTGCTTGCCAACCAGCCCAGAATAGATAAATCTTGCCGAAAAATCCCGCCAAAGGAGGAATACCACCCAAGGAAAGCAAAGAAAGACTCAGAGCGAGGGTCAAAAGGGGGTCTTTCTGATATAAACCAGAATATTCGGCAATTTGGTCAGTTCCTGTGCGTATGGAGAATAGAATTATACAGGTAAAGCCGCACAGGTTCATAAATAAATAAACCAGCATATAGAATACCATGCTGGCATACCCTGCTTCTGTCCCTGCAATCAAACCAATCATCACAAATCCAGCTTGGGCGATGGACGAGTAAGCCAGCATCCGCTTCATACTGGTTTGAGCAAGGGCGACTACATTACCCAGGATCATGCTCAGGATAGCAAGAGCCGTAAACACGAACTTCCATTCCTCTGCAAGCATAGGAAAGACGTTGGTTAACAATCGAATAGCCAGGGCAAATCCAGCAGCTTTAGAGCCTACGGACAAAAAGGCAATTACTGGTGTGGGTGCGCCCTCATAAACGTCTGGTGTCCATTGATGGAATGGTGCAGCAGAAATCTTAAACCCAATACCTGCAATTACAAATACTAAGGAAATCACAATACCTAAGGATTGACCCAAATTTCCATTAGCAATCCCAGCAGCTATTGCACTTAATTGTGTTTGTCCCCCCGATAAACCATAGAGCAAGGAAACTCCATAGAGAAAAACTCCCGTACTCGCAGCCCCAATTAACAGGTATTTCAAAGCCGCTTCATTAGAGCGGGGATCGCGCTTAGTGTAACCTGTCATTAAATAGGAGGAGATACTTAAAGTCTCTAGGGAGACGAAAATCATCACTAACTCACTGGCCCCGGAGATAAACATTCCTCCCAAAGTAGCAGTCAGCAAAATCGCAATGAATTCTGCTAGTGCCGTACCACTTTGTTCGATGTAGGTAATCGACATTAAAATAGTCACGGCGGCAGACAGAGCTACAATACCGCGAAATACAATACTGAGGTCATCACCATTGAAAGCACCGCCAAAGGAGATAGGATTGGTGCTATCCCATTGAAAATATAGAGCAACAATTGCAGCAAATAATCCAGCGATGGCTAAATATCCGATCCACCGTGAGGATGCCCGTCCTGCAATCAAGTCTACAATCAAAACCCCTAAGAGGGTAATAATTACTATACCCTCTGGCAAAATTATTCCCGCATTCAGCTGGGACGCAAAATTAGCAAAATCCATGAAATATTTAGGTTTTGGCTATTAGACATTAACGCTAACTGAATTAATTCTATTGTTTTTTCTGAAAATTTTATGAATCTATAAGGATTACTATTTGATTTTTGAACAAAACTAGTACTTCACCACATTAGTTATGAGGGGTTTGATAATGAACCACAGAGGCGCAGAGAGCGCAGAGGAAGAGGGAGAGAAGATAAATAGAGATATTCAATTTATCCATCAAAACTAATGGGACAAAGCACTAGTAGTTTGTCTCATTAGTATGCGTAGTGGACTGACACAGCTAAAATGTTGCATTAGGTGTAGGTTGGGTTGAAGAATGAAACCCAACACCAGTAAAGCTTTGTTGGGTTTCACTTCGTTCTACCCAACCTACATTTTTAGGCGTGTCAGTCCAGTAGGGTGCGTTAGACTAAAGTCGTAACGCACCAAAACCCTTGCAGCATGGTGCGTTACCCTACGGGATAACACACCCTACGTGTTTTTCAAAAATCAAATAGTAATCCTATATATAATTGTATTTAGCATGCACAGATTGGAACGCGGCTATAAATATAAAGAATCATGGAGCGCACAGTTTGAAAGCTCGGTATATCCATCAGCGCAGCCCAAGGGTCAATATGCTTGAGTCGGGGTAAATTCATTGGCATCCCAGCAGAAACAAGAATCCCCTGCCCTATAGGCATGGGGACTGTTAATAAACTGATACGATTGCTTCTGGGTTAGACTTTGTGAAGTAACTCAACTGGCTTCGAGGTTATTGCAACTTCTAGCGTCAACTCAGTTTTAGGCAATCGCCACCCTCTTTCGTATTTTTAATAACTTCTAGAAAATGTACTATTATCCGTATCTCCCCAACTATTACCACCGGGGCGATTATTTCTATTTTCTCTTGGTCTAGCTTTGTTAACTTTTATTGTTCGACCCATCCACTCACAACCATCCAAGGCTTCAATTGCGGCTGTCTCTTCGTCCTCTGTTTCCATTTCTACAAAGGCGAAGCCTCTTTGACGACCGGTTTCCCTATCTGTTGGTAATTGCACCCTTGTGACATTACCATACTCTGAAAACACTTCGTTTAAATCCTCTTGTGTAACTTTGTAGGATATATTACCCACGTAAATTGACATGGAACTCTCCAGAAAATTGATACGTAGAGACGCTTACCCGGAGAGGTGCTTGCAATTTTAAACAAAACAACAACATTATCGCCGAATTTACATTCTCTGTTCTTTATGCTAGCACAAGTTTTATAGTCAGAAATTCAAATCTAATTAACCGTGTATAAGCTCAAATCTATGTATCGTGAAATACAAAATAACAAATTACGCGATCGCCCACCAATTAAAATAGTCGCCAATTAAATAAAATTTTGGTACTACCAAAATCGATTGCAGCCAATATTAACCTGTAGAAGGATTTTTTTGGTATTAGTCGCCAATTTGCTTGATATGAGTTAAAGATTGAAATAGCTGGAAATTCATAATAATTTGTTTCTCAGATTAATCCATGCCAGCATATTAGACCTCTTGCAAGAAAATATTTTTGTAAAAGGAAAAAATGGGAACTGAAATACGTCAACAACCCCCGAATTTAATTCGGGGGCTTCCGGTTGGAAGCCCTAGTTGACCCGACTTAGTACCTTACCTTATTGGTACTACGTTTAGACTAAGAGTTAAAGTTCATACCAAGGGATGCGTAGCCAGTTCCTTGCTCTAGAACCGGATGGTTAAACAGGCTTATGGGTTAAACCAGTGCCATTCGGATAGTTACCGGCTCTAAACATTGTCAAGGCTCACTTTACTGGAGTAGCAAGGCGATTCCCGGCACATAGGGAAAAATAGGTAAGTACTACTCCTCTACTTATCTATACCCCGAAAGGGGTGCGGCTAATTTATTGGCCGTTTCGTGTTTCCTCCGTGGTCTAAAGACACACGGTTTCCATACTCCCGGAGGTTTTTAGATGACATTTTTAGTACCCATGTACCCATACTTAATTTTTACTTAATTTTGACAAGGGTGCAGTTTGTGTCAGGATGAAATCAAAATTCCCTTACCTTACTGCTTAAACCTTGACATCCACCCCTGAATCATTTCAACGTAGACTTCTGAGCCTAGCTGCTATCCTCTTCTAAAATTTCCATGTCAACTCTCGTCATTGTCGAATCTCCTACTAAAGCTCGTACCATTCGCAACTACCTGCCATCCACCTATCAGGTAGAAGCTTCCATGGGTCATGTCCGGGATCTGCCCCAGTCGGCTAGTGAAATTCCCACCGCTGTCAAAGGGGAAAAGTGGGCAAAACTGGGGGTAAATGTAGAATCCGACTTTGAACCACTTTATGTTGTCCCCAAGGATAAAAAGAAAGTTGTTACTCAGCTCAAAGAAGCATTAAAAACAGCTTCGGAATTGATTCTGGCAACGGATGAAGACCGAGAAGGTGAAAGTATAAGTTGGCACTTGTATCAACTGTTAAAGCCTAAAGTTCCCACCAAACGCATGGTATTTCACGAAATTACCAAAGAAGCGATCGCCAAGGCTTTAGATAATTGCCGCGATATTGATGAAAAGGTGGTTAGAGCCCAAGAAACTAGGCGAATTTTAGACCGACTGGTAGGCTATACTCTTTCTCCCCTATTATGGGAAAAAATTGCTTGGGGATTGTCTGCTGGTAGGGTGCAATCCGTTGCAGTCCGGTTGTTGGTGAAACGGGAGCGACAGCGCCGTGCTTTCCGTCAAGGCTCATACTGGGATTTAAAGGCTACATTGATCCCAGCCGCAGAAACAGCTGATTCGGATCGTGGTTTTAGTTCCCAATTAGTTACCCTAGGGGGAACTAAGTTAGCAACTGGGAGTGATTTCGATGCCAATACCGGACAAATTGCAGCCGGACGAAATGTGGTATTGTTGTCCCAAACTGAAGCGGAAGCACTCCAAGAACGGTTAATGGGCAAAACCTGGACTGTTACTGACATAGAAGAGCGTCCAGTCACCCGTAAACCCGCCTCTCCCTTTACCACTTCTACCCTGCAACAAGAAGCAAACCGTAAACTCCGCCTTTCTGCCCGGGACACCATGCGGACTGCCCAGAATTTGTACGAGCAGGGATATATTACCTATATGCGTACTGACTCCGTACATTTGTCAGATCAAGCGATCGCAGCTGCCCGTAGTTGTGTGGAACAATTGTATGGCAAGGAGTATTTGAGTCCCAAGCCCAGGCAGTACACCACCAAATCAAAGGGGGCACAGGAAGCCCACGAAGCCATTCGTCCCGCAGGTAGTAAATTTCGCACCCCCCAAGAAACAGGTTTAAGTGGCCGAGAACTGAAACTTTACGATCTAATTTGGAAGCGCACCGTGGCCACCCAAATGGCAGATTCCCGGCAAACCCAAATTTCCGTACAACTAGAAGTAGAAGATGCTGGTTTCCGTTCTTCTGGTAAGCGGATTGACTTCCCTGGATTTTTACGTGCTTACGTGGAAGGTTCTGACGATCCCGAAGCAGCTCTAGAAGATAAAGAAGTTCTCCTACCCAATTTGACCATTGGCGAACATCCCCAATGTACTGAATTAGAAGCAGTAGGGCATGAAACTCAACCTCCTGCTAGATATACGGAGGCTACCTTGGTGAAAACCTTGGAAAGTGAAGGCATTGGTCGTCCCAGCACCTACGCCAGCATTATTGGCACCATCATTGATAAAGGTTATGCCCAATTAGTGAGCAATGCCCTAGTGCCATCTTTTACAGCTTTTGCTGTGACCAATTTGCTAGAAAAACATTTTCCTGATGTTGTCAATCCTGGTTTTACTTCGCAAATGGAACAAACCTTGGATGACATTGCTACGGGTGAAACGGCTTGGTTGCCTTATTTGCAAGAATTTTATCTAGGGGAAAAAGGCTTAGAAACTTTGGTTACAGAACAAAAGAGCCAAATAGATGTGAATACAGCCAGGACAGTATTCCTCGAAAACCTAGATGCAAAGGTGCGGATTGGTAAATATGGGGCTTATCTGGAACAAGAGAATGGTGAAGATGTGGTGACGGTTTCCATTCCTAAAGATTTAACTCCCTCTGACTTAGATCCCGAAAAAGTAGAAACCCTTCTCAAGCAAAAAACTGCAGGCCCAGATGAGATAGGGGTGCATCCAGAAACTGCACAACCGATTTATCTACTCATTGGTCCCTATGGTCCCTATGTGCAATTGGGTGAAAAATCTGAAGAAACTCCCAAACCCAAACAAACATCTTTACCCAAAGGTGTGACTCCAGAAAATGTTACCTTGGAAATGGCTGTGGGCTTATTGTCCCTACCTCGAACCCTAGGAACCCACCCAGAAACAGGGGCTAATATCCAAGCTAGTTTGGGACGCTTTGGCCCTTATGTAGTCAATAAAAAAGGTGCTGAGGGTAAGCCAGATTATCGTTCTTTAAAAGCAGGGGATGATGTTTTGACTGTTACCCTGGAAAGAGCATTAGAATTGTTATCTGAGCCGAAGAAAGGTAGAGGTGGCGGTAAATCTAAAACTGCTTTGCGGGAATTGGGAGCCCATCCAGAAGATAACGAACCTGTAAATATCTACGATGGACCCTATGGACCTTACATTAAGCACGGCAAAATTAATGTTAGTATCCCAGAGGGTCAGTCTGTTGAAGACATCACCTTAACTACAGCAGTAGAACTTTTGGCCAGCAAAGCACAAACCACTAAATCGACTCGTAAGAAAACCAAATCTACCACCACAAAAACCAAGTCTGCCAAAACTGCTGCGAAAAAGACAAAAACTACAAAAGCGACAAAATCTACAAAGGCTAGTCCAGAAAGCACATAGTGAATAAGATATATCAGTTATTAGCGATCGCTGATAACTGATATTATTGCCTATGGTGCTAATAATAGTTAAACCTCCCACACTCCCCACACTCCCCTCACTCTCCCTGCACCCTGCCCTCGTCTCTTCGGTGACAGTTCTTGAGTCGAACAATACTGTCCTAACTGATATCTTGCACCTGAGGTGTCAGCCCGCCAGCGATTTAAATCGCTGGCTGATAGCTAAAGTCCTCTCAAGAGGACTGATACCAAGTTGCGTTCTATCATAGTAGTTCGAGTCAATGAGATTGCTTCCTACGTCGCAATGACAGGGTACTATCTTTGAATGCAACTTAGTATGAGAAAGGATTTCATATCATGTCCGTTTAAATAACCGTCATTGCGAACGAAGGGAAGCAATCCCAAAGACCTTGTGTTCGCGGAGCGTGCCCGTTAGGGCTTATGCGTCGTTTCACTTCGTTCCACTCGCAATGACATACTATGGGTATGCCCCGGACATGATATCAGTCCATTTCAATGGACTTAAGCTATTAGCCCGGAACTTAAGTTCCGGGTGGAATATCGGGCTTATTGAGAATGGTGCAAGATGTCAGCTAACCAATATGTCCATTGCTATACCTCCTTGAGAGGAGAGATGAGAATGGGGTATTGAATATTTATAGTCCTTTTTTATACTCAAAGTACGTATTTATACGTACTTTGAGCTGCAATAATTTTGTCACTCGCTCCACCCCATTTGATTTCCTTAACAACTAGCAGAAAGTCGAATAGGGATTGACATTCTTCAGATTCAATGGGAGAAAATATAAATGGGCTGTTTAAGCATTTCCCTGCTTCTGCTTCATGAATAATGGGAAAAAGTAAGTAAGAGCTTTTTCTTTGGTGGTTGCTAGTGTTTTTATACTCGGCATGGCAGTGAACCTATAGTAGTTCTAGAGTTTAAAGCATAGGGTCAATCAAACCAATTCCCAGCAGCCGATAAACCTATTCGTATCACCCAATTCATCCATAATAACTGTATTCGACTATGGATGGATGTTAAAGGCACGGGCAAGATTGATTTGCGTACCCCAGCCGTGCTAGCACCCAATTTTGATAAATAGCTAACCCTAGCTAGATGATTTATGGTATTACAATTCTAGGGATTACCAGTTTGATTCTGATAAATATTAGTGGAATTGCTAAGTTAGAAATGGGAGGGAATGTTGAAAATTAACCAGAAACATAAATGTTATGGTTCGGGTATCAGCTGTTATATGGATAACGAGAACATAATTCTCCACGGATTAGTTGATTTTTGCAGAAGCGGCCAACAGCACTCAATGGAGTAACATTTCCCATGTAGACTAACAAATACTAATATGGTGGTATACCATATGTACCACTAACCGCAAGCTGTGGATAAGGCTCAGTATTACATTAAATTATGCCTACCTTAGGTAAGGTATAGCCTGAAATGGGAATCTTTTTGTGCTTAAATTCTACCCTCCAAGTAGACTAACGAGTATTTTATGGGTGAAAATGCGATGAAAACATTTGCCAATCTAATCACATCCATAATTTTAGCCCTATGGGTAGTGGCGATCGCGATCATTTCAGTACAAAATTATACTCTTGTATCACTGAAGTTTTTTACTTTACAGTCAATTCAGATTTCTGTTGGGATTATACTGGCTTTAAGTGCTGGTATAGGAATGATTGGCATGGCAGTCATACAACCCCTGTGGAATATTGGCAGTTCCAAACAGGGGAATGAAATGTTAGATGATGCCGAATTTTTCGTTGATGATGAAGACTTTTAATGCCTGATTAGGGGTAAACCACAGTGACAAGCATTTCCATTAACTTACCAGAAAATGTATTTTCTGACATACACAAACAACCAAATGAATTTGTTCAGGAAATGCGAATCGCCGCTGCTATTAAATGGTATGAATTGGGTGCTGTATCACGTGTACAAGCAGCAGAAATTGCCGGCTTAAGTTGTTCGGAGTTTAGTGATGCTGTCTCCCGTTACCAAGTTGCTCCATTAGCAGATGAATCACTCAAGGAAATAGAAGCGGTTAATAGACGTGAACTAGAGTGCAATACCCACACCAAATTATCTCTCCAGGAGATTGCTGCTTTACCAATAGAAGAACGTCATAAACTGCTGGTTCCTTTTATTGCTGCCACAGCAGAAGACTTCTGTAACGATCCTGAATTGACGGAGTTTTAGATTTTGGTTGTGGAAATTAACTAAATTAAGAAATTAGAGTAAATATATCCGTAAAATTACTTATATATTTGCTACTCAATTGTCTTAATTACTTACACAAAATGTTAACTTAATTTCCCACAGGTACTTATTTACAGATATTCAATATATTGTCTAGTATCTAAGCCCAAACCCATGTGGGGAAAGGATAAGCGGACTAACCAAAGTGACTTTTCCGCTATATTTCAGGGTAAAGACAGCTAAACATGGGCGATGGATGAGACAGATATGAGATGATCAATCCCAAGCGTGGGGAAATTTGGCTGGTACAACTCGACCCCACTGTAGGGCAAGAACTCCGGAAAACTCGACCAGCTGTGGTGATTAATTCAGAATTGTTTGCCATGATTCCTATGCGGATTATTGTTCCTTTAACCAGTTGGCAAGAACAATTTCAGGAGCGTCCTTTCATGGTATCTATTCATAAAAGTGAAGAAAATGGTTTAGCCCAGGATTCTGCGGGTAATCTTTTACAAGTCCGCAGCATTTCTGTGGAGCGTTTTGTAGCGCGTTTGGGGTATGTTTCTCAAACGGTTTTACAGGAATTATTAGCAGGTTTAGTTATTTGTGTAGATTATGAGTCGAAGTGAATAATTATCAATCCCATAAATCTTATCTCCTATCCTGTCCAAGGATTAATGATTAAAAAACCACTCCAGGCACAGAGAACGCAGAGTCAAGAGAAGAGAAAGGAAATCACTTTTAACTCCTAACAGTGATTAAATGGATGACACGGATAGACGTTGATAACCCAAACAATAACTCTTAACTCTTAACTCCTACCGTTCGGCTGAGCTCACGGCCGAAGCCTGTCAACTGTCAACTGTCAACTATCAACTCTTAACTCCTAACCTAAACATTTGTTTGTTGCCGTTGATACAATGACCAATACAAACCTTTTTCAGATAACAACTCTGAATGGGTGCCCTTTTCAGCCAGAATGCCCTTTTCTAACACTAAAATTTGATCGGCACGTTTTAGGGGAGCAAAGCGGTGTGCAATCAGAAATACGGTACGTCCCCTAGAAATGGCTTGGAGATTTTGCAATACCTGTTGTTCGGTTTCACTATCTAGGGCACTGGTGGCTTCATCCAAAATTAAAATGGGTGCGGATGATAGAAATAACCTAGCTAGGGCAATACGTTGCCGTTGTCCACCGGATAGGGCTGTACCTCGCTCTCCCACATTGGTTTCATAGCCATGGGGTAATTCACTCACAAAATCATGGGCTACGGCAAGTCTGGCGGCTTCTACTACTTGTTCGGCAGTAATATCAGGATTACTTAGGGTGATGTTGTCTAAAATCGAACCATTAAATAAAAAGTCTTCCTGTAAAACCACTGCAATTTGTTGACGCAGGGAGGCTAAATCTGCACTTTTAATATCAAACCCATCAATCAAAATTCTTCCTGATTCTATTTGATATAAGCGTTGCAGGAGTTTTGACAAGGTACTCTTTCCAGAACCACTACGGCCGACTATGCCGATAAATTGCCCTTGGGTAGCCTGAAAGGAGATACCTCTTAATACGGGTTCAGCATGGCTGCGGTAGCGGAAAAATACCCGGTCAAACACAACGTCTCCCTTGAGGCGGGGTAGGACTAAACCCGTACCTGGCTCGGCTTCTGGCGCAACGTTGAGAATATCCCCAATCCGGTCTACTGAAAGTAACACTTGTTGCAAATTTTGCCACAATTGGACTAGACGTAATAAAGGACTGGTGACTCTTCCTGAAAGCATTTGAAAGGCAATTAGTTGCCCTACCGTTAGTTGTTTCTCTATGACTAATTTTGCCCCGAACCAGAGAATTAATAAGGCGGAAAAATTGGTTAAGAAATCACCGATATTACTACTGATGTTAGAAGTAGTAGATGCTTTAAAGCCAGTACGGATAAATCTGGCAAATAAACCTTCCCAGCGATCGCGTGCTGCTGGTTCGGCGGCGTGTGCTTTGACTGAGCGGATGCCGGTAACTGTTTCTACCAGGAATGATTGGCTGTCAGCACTGCGATTAAAGGTTTCGTTCAGCCAGCCCCGTAAAATGGGTGTGGCGGTTAAGGTTAATGCGGCAAACAGTGGTAACACTGCCAAAGCCACAAAGGTGAGGGGAATGTTGTAATAAAACATCAATGCCAGATACACCACGGCAAAGATGCTATCTAAAATAACTGTTAATGCTGTGCCGGTGAGAAACTGGCGGATTTTTTCTAATTCCTGCACCCTAGCCACCGTATCCCCTACCCGTCGCGCTTCAAAATAAGCCAGGGGTAAACGCATTAAGTGGCGAAATAGCTGTGCTGATAAACTTAAATCCAGACGACGGGCAGTATGGGTAAAAATAAATAACCGCAGAATACCCAAAACCGCTTCAAAAACGGCCACAAATAAAAGAGCGATCGCCATGACATCCAAAGTCGGCAAGCTCTCTTGTACCATGACTTTATCAATTACCACTTGGGTAATCAGTGGGGTGGTTAAACCCAAAAGCTGCAAGGTAAAGGAGGCTAACAAAACTTCCCCTAGTAACTTGCGATACTGCCAAATTGCGGGTAAAAACCAACTGAGGTTAAACTTTTCTTGCTTTTGTAGGAGTTCTACTTGCCAAATTTTCCCATCCCAGGCTGGTTGTAGCACAGATCGGGGCAAACTTTCACAACAATTATCAGGGTTGAGGGGATTAGCAATAATTAAGCGATCATTCCTAAATCCATAGGCCACAACCCAAGTACTACCTTGCTCTGGTGTACCTGACAATTGCAACAATGCGGGAAATCCCACCTGGCGCAATTCACCCCAACTCAGTTGTAATCGTCGCAACACAAAGCCTAGGTTTTCCGCCATTTCCACTACCTGTTTGGGGCTTTGTCCCCGGATTTGGCGTTGTACCCACTCTAGCTTGACGGGATTGTCTAGGTGCTGAGTCACCATGGTTAAACAAGCCGCAGCAGTGTTCCAACTGGAAACAAAGGGATAACTAAATAGATTCCCAGGGTTGGAATAATCTTGATGGTGCTCCTGTGGGGGAATGGAGCTGGGGATTGCATCTGTGTTTGGCCTCTGGGGAAGTGTAACGGTAGGAGAATCTGTAGATATCTCCATCTCTCCATGTCCTTCCATTCCCCGATTTTCTTCCTTTTCCTGTGGCGATTGCCAAAAATCCTCTATTTGGGGTGTAGAGAATTCTGCCCATATTGCTGTATCCCAACCAACAACTAAAACTTCCGTACTAGCCGCGATCGCTTTACAATCTGTAGGATAATTGATTAAGTCACCAAACCAATCACCCGGTTGTAATCTTGCTAAAGGTTTACCCAGTGCTTCTTCCCTCAAGCGAACCGATCCAGATACAATTAATAACTGGTACTCTGTTGCTGTTGTGGGCCATATTTTTGCCCCCAAACTATATTTAAATATTTGTAAATTGTCTTTTAACAGAGATTTTTGTTCGACAGTTAACCAACATAGTGGTGGTTGATTCCAAGGTAGAGATGCTAGCACCCTTATATGTAGAGATTCTTCATCAGCTGCATTTATTCCATTTGCAGTTTGACCGTCAGCTTTTGAGTTTTTTCTGCTAGCCATTTCTCAAACAATTCATTTTGTAGTGCTTGCTTTAATTGAGTATTTTCTAAGGACGCTGGCAGATATTGTTCTATACGAAATAAACCATACTTATTATCAAGTTCTATTGGTCCGATTGTATTTCCTGGACTAGCAATATCAACTGCTGCTCTGAGGGTATCTGGCATCTTTCCTCGGCTAATTGCTCCCATCATCCCATTCACCATCCGGTCATCGGTTAATGAGTATTCCCGAGCTAAATATTCAAAGCTTGCCCCTTCTTCTATTTGAGTTTGCAGCTCTTGCGCTAATTCATGATTATCAACAATAATCCGTGACATTACTACTTTATCCAAAAATATTTTACGCTCAATAAAATATTCTTGTACCTTAGGCTCAGTAATTAGAGATTTTAATTTTTCTAACTGAAAACCAAAAGCAACTGATTTATGAAAGTTATCATAATCTGTACCATTTTTTTGTAACCATTCATTAAATTTATGTGGATCTGTTAATTTATTTTGCAGACGAAAATCAATAATTGCCTGCTCTGTCACTACTTGTTTAATATTAATATCACTTCTTTTTTTTATTTCCTGCTCAATTATATATTGGCGGATAATATCACCAATGAATTGACCTAATTTCCCAGAAGTTCGCAAGTATTCTACTGCTGATTCCACAGAAATACTATGGCGATTAACTGTTAGTATTGTCAATTCCGATGAAGTTTTCATAAAGCAAGTAGTTCACATAAGGTTCAAAAAGTATATGACTACAAATCAAAAAAAATCGTATTTTAATTGACAGTATTTGTTTATCACTCCCAGAACTATTTGCCATATATAGGAATCCAGTTTGATTTGTGAATTGACTTGTAGGGGGAAGGGACAGGGGACAGCGCAGCCTACGCCAACAAAAATCAAATAGTAATCCTAATATGACATTTAAAAATTATCTAGCTATACAACCTATTAACCATGTAGTTATGCGATAATTATCATCCATAAACCAGATAATAGAATAGCGACGATGGCACCAATCAAGGTATTAAAAATATTGACTACTTCATTAGTTAGCCATTCATACTTAGATTGTAGGGTTGCCCCAATGACACTTTCTAAATTGGTTGCGACAAATGCCGCTAAGATGCACCAAATTACTCCTAACAGATTAATTACCCCTATTCCCCAGGCTAGTAAGGAGATGATGGTTGACGCAACAATTCCCGCTAAGGTTCCCTCTAGGCTTACGGCTCCTTCTGTACCTCTTACCACTGGTTGTAAGGTAGTAATCAAAAAAGTCTGCTTACCATAGGCTTTGCCGACTTCACTGGCACAGGTATCGGCTAGTTTCGTAGCGAAACTGGCCACATATGCCAATAACAACAAGGAACGGAGGGATGGAGTTGTGGAAATTATTCCCCAATCAATCATCCCTATACCCAAAGCACACAAGGCAGCTGTTAAAGCAGAACCCCAAACATTTTCTGGGCCCCTAGTTCCAGAACGATTTTCGGCAATGCCAGCAGCTTCTTTTTCTTGCATGCCAATGCGCGTTACCGTGGAACCAACTAGAAAGTAAAACATAACTACTACATAACCTTGCCAACCAAGGGTAGTCCAAATTAGTACACCCAAAAACCAGGCGTGGAGTAATCCAGTGGGGGTAAGCAGTTTTTTGGGAGCAATTACTGCTACACCAAGGAGGATGGTGTTGATGGCGATGCCCTCTAAAAGAGTTCCCCAAGGAGCGATCGCTATTTGCCAGGATTTTAAATCAGATAAAAAAGCTAACATCACTTAATTGAGTTAAGTATAAATAGGATAACTAGTTCGGGGATTTGCACTTATATAGCTCTCACCCCTCATAGGATTTTACTTAATTTATTATTGATGATACTTGGTTCTTCATAATTGCTATCACTTAACAATCTAATTGTGCTTAAAAATACAATTAAATTGTTCTTTTTTTAAAACTCAATGTATTTCTATGTTTTTACTATGAAGTTGCTGTTAAAAATTCATGTTTTTTAGATAGAATCTTGTAAATGTAAATATTCTTGTAGAACTAAAAAGCACAATGTATGTCAATACAATTATGTGCTTTCACTAAAATTATAAACAGATGCCAGAACAGGATTCAGACAGTAGTATTGGAGAATTAAGATTCATTCTCTTGCAAATGAGCCGTGAAATAATTCCGGGTAGCTTTTGGGAAGAAAGTAATATCAATCACCAGTACTACGATCCATTGCAATATTACAGAAATTTCGGCAGGGATACCAACCTTGAATCTTTAGAGCGAATTTATGAAATAGTTAAAGATTGGTTAGGGGATATTACGTATTGGCAGAATGAATCTGCGGATAGAGGGGGAGAAAATTCGCTTCTAATTGGGCAAAACCATTTAACTTTAGATATTAATAATTTAGGGGAGTCCATAACTAAGAAAATAGCTGGACAAAACAATGAATTTATAGACAATCAAATTATTCTTGCTTCTGGGGATACACAGATTAATAGTAATGACAACAATGTATCTGTTGCTTCTGCTAGTCAATCGGTAAATACTGATAATAATATCCGTACCATCAACGGAACCCTTTCAGCAGATACTTTTACTTTTGAGTCTGGTTTTAGCACAACAGTCATCTTTGGTAATGGCAATGTTGATTTTGGCCAAGGAAGCCGAGATGTTATCGATCTAAGTCATATTTCATCAACTACGGTCAGTTTTAGTTATGCAAATACCCCAGGTGGCGGGGTTATTTATGATGCAGGTGGAGGTAATAGTCTATATGATGTGATTACCTTGGATGACGGCAGTAAAATTTACTTCCAAGGTGTGGACGCAATTCAATTTGCAGATACCACAATTGAGTTATCAGTAGTACCCAACGATCCTCTATTTGGGGAACAATGGAACTTACATATGATGGGGGTTCATAATGCTTGGCGGTTTACCACTGGTTCCGAGCAGGTAATTATAGGAGTTGAAGATACGGGTTTAGCAGTGGATGCTAATGGTAATTCCCATCCAGATTTACAAAATTCAATTGTTGATACAAATAACTACGTTGCGGAACCATCGCATGTTTCCCATGGCACATCTGTACAGAGTATTAGTTCTGCTCAAACTAATAATGAATTAGGAATCAGTGGGATTAACTGGGTATCTCCTAATTATCAAGTAGATGTAGTTGGTGGGGATGAAGGAGATTTTAGTTTAGCCGATGCT
Organism: Calothrix sp. MO_167.B42; assembly: GCA_030065255.1. Classification (GTDB taxonomy): domain Bacteria; phylum Cyanobacteriota; class Cyanobacteriia; order Cyanobacteriales; family Nostocaceae; genus Calothrix_A. Next base: position 19,719 of record JASJCX010000028.1, read on the forward strand.
ACCCAGCTATTAATCGATCAGGCACAAGGAAAACCTTTAATTATTAACCTGAGTTTAACTGGTGGCGATTCAATCGAGGAATTGGTTCAAAACAATCCAGATAATGTTTTGTTTGTCATTGCTGCGGGTAATGACAATCAAGATAGCCTTGCTAGTCCCGCCAATTTAGCCCGAAAGTACGATAATGTCATTGCTGTGGGTGCTGTTTGGGGAGATCGTGATTGGTTTGGCAATCCCCAAACCCCAGGACAACGGACATCCTATGACGATGGATGGGGTTCTAATTATGGAGATGGTTTAACTGGTGTGGCTGGTGCAGAAGTACCCGCAGCTGATGCTAGTACTAATGAATCTGGCAGTGCTGATTTTGACTACGGTTATTATTCTGACGAGCCTGATACCGATCCTTTCTTTGGAACTTCTGCAGCTGCTTCCCAGACATCAGGTATTGCTTCTTTGGTATGGAGTGCAAATCCTGACTTGACTGCTGGTCAGGTCAAAGATATTTTATCTAGTACTGCCTATGATTTGGGCGAACCGGGCTATGATACGGAGTATGGTCATGGTTTGTTTAATGCTGATGCAGCTGTTAGGGCTGCGATTGCTACCTCTGGAAGTTAAATTATGGTGGTAAAGAAATTAAAACTCCACTCCCAACTGGCGATCACTGATTAAATGGATGACACTGATGACACGGATACACGTTGATAACCCAACCGTCAACTATCAACTAACTCTCAACTCCTAACTCCTAACTCCTAACTCTTAACTGTCAACTGTCAACTGTCAACTATCAACTGTCAACTACTAATCGTCCATTTCTAAATCTTCATCTGTCAATATTTGTTGGGGGATAGCAGCAATAATTGCGTCAATTACTTTTGCCACTGGCAAAATTTCAATATCCAATTCGGGAAATTTTTGCCCCTTGGGTACAATTGCTCGTTTAAATCCTAATTTTGCTGCTTCTTTTAAACGCAATTCCATTTGGGATACGGAACGCACTTGTCCTCCCAATCCCACTTCCCCAATCAATACTGTACTGGGATCGACAATGCGATCGCGGAAACTGGCCACCACAGCGATGGCAACTCCCAAATCTACTGCTGGTTCTTCTACGTGTAATCCCCCAGCAGAAGCGACGTAGGAGTCCAATTTGGACATGGGTATACCCACCCGTTTTTCCAAGACTGCCAAAATTTGCACTAGGCGACTGTAATCTACCCCTGTGGTGGAGCGTCGGGGGGAAGTGTAACTAGTGGGACTAACCAAGGCCTGTAATTCTACCACAATGGGACGGGTACCCTCACAAGCTACCACAATTGCCGTCCCCGGTGCTGGATCGTCACGGTTGCCTAAAAATAATTCACTGGGGTTGGGTACTTCCCGCAATCCATGTTGCACCATTTCAAAGATGCCGATTTCATGGGTAGCTCCAAAACGATTTTTTACCGTCCGTAATAACCGATGGGAGGCAAAGCGATCGCCTTCAAAATATAACACCGTATCAACTAAGTGTTCCAAAACCTTGGGGCCTGCGATCGCTCCCTCTTTGGTCACGTGACCGACAATTAACATGGTAATGTTTTCATGTTTTGCTACTTTCATTAAAGCAGCAGTACATTCCCTCACCTGGGCGACTGAACCAGGGGCAGATGTCAAATTAGGAAAGAAAATTGTTTGAATACTATCAATTACGGTCAAATTTGGTCGCAGAGATTCAATTTCTTTTAAAATTTCTTCTAAATTGGTTTCTGGTAGGACATACAAATCCGTCGAATTGACATCTATAGTTTCTGATTTTGCTAATGGTTGAGTATTTTCTGATACTTGGTTGTCCTCTGTATCATTGCTGTCTTCGTTAGTTAATTTTGTTACCCCTAACCGGGATGCCCTTAACTTTATCTGCTGCCCAGATTCTTCCCCAGAAACGTAAAGAATACGATAAGTTTGTGCTAGTTGATTTGATACTTGTAGCAATAAGGTAGATTTACCAATACCAGGGTCCCCACCAATTAATACCATGGACCCAGGGACTACCCCACCCCCCAATACCCGGTCCAATTCCCCATAGCCAGAATTCCAACGCAGTAATTGGCGATCACTAATTTGGTCGAATCGCACTGCTGACCGAGGTTTAGCTGGTTTTTGATGGGATTTGCCATTTCCCTGGTTTAACTGCCAACCACTCACCATACCACTGGGCAAATCTGTGGCAGAGTGGATGGCAACTTGTTCCTCTAAGGTATTATAAGTACCACATGATGGGCACTTCCCGAACCATTGGGGAGATTCTGCACCACATTCATTACAAACGTAATATGTTTTTGGCTTTGCCATTCTTAAATCTTATTAAATATTCTTAATTTTTCCTTTAATTTTTGCGATAAGCAAAAGTCTAGTAATAGTAATAGTTGTGGCGTTTTCCTAATGTATTAATGGAATGATATCTTCATATTATGATATTAAAAATTTATCATGAAAAATTTTAGTTAAGGAGCATCAAGAAATTTGGAAAGTCATAAAGAAAAAATTCTGGTGGTAGATGACGAAGCCAGTATCCGCCGTATTTTAGAAACACGTCTATCCATGATTGGTTACGATGTAGTTACGGCCGGGGATGGTGAGGAAGCTTTGGCGATATTCCAAAAAGCTGAACCCAATCTAGTGGTTTTGGACGTGATGATGCCGAAGCTAGATGGCTACGGGGTTTGTCAAGAATTACGGAAGGAATCGGATGTCCCCATTATTATGCTTACGGCTTTGGGAGATGTGGCAGATCGGATTACAGGGTTAGAATTGGGCGCTGATGACTATGTAGTCAAGCCATTTTCTCCCAAGGAGCTAGAGGCTCGTATCCGTTCAGTGTTACGACGAGTGGATAAAGTTGGAGCTTCTGGCATTCCCAGTTCCGGTGTTATTCACATTGCTAATATCAAAATTGATACCAATAAGCGTCAAGTTTACAAAGGTGATGAGCGGATTCGCTTAACTGGTATGGAATTTAGTTTACTAGAATTACTCGTCAGTCGCTCGGGGGAAGCTTTTTCCCGTTCGGAAATTTTACAGGAGGTATGGGGATATACTCCAGAGCGCCACGTAGATACCCGTGTAGTTGATGTACATATATCTCGTTTGCGAGCAAAATTAGAAGACGATCCTAGTAACCCAGAACTAATTCTCACAGCTAGGGGTACGGGCTATCTTTTTCAACGGATTATTGAACCAGGGGAGGAGTAAGGAGTGAAGGAACGTACTCCACCAGAAAAACCTACGGAATATGAGTTTAGACACCACAGGAAAACCTCTCCATCCGATGGGGTGAGAATTGGAAGTGAAACTTAATTGTCTATTTATAATCTACGTCTGGTGTGAATTAAAAATGTCTCTTCTGCCATGAGATAAGGGTTTTGGAATTACAGCATATTTCATTTTAGTGAAGTACATTCATACGGGCACCGGATGCTAATCCCGCAATAAATGTTGTATGTAGTCTTGTATTTCATTCAACTGCAAAGTGCTGTATCAAGACAATTGCAATGGTTGGAGCACTTAATTCACATTCAACGTATATTTGTAACTCTTAACACTGATTAAACGGATGACACTGATGACGGATATTTGATAACCCAATAATTAACTCTTAACACTGATTAAATGGATGACACTGATGACACGGATATTTGATAATGCAGTAATTAACTCTTAACTCTTAACTCTTAACTCTTAACTCTTAACTGCAAATGTCCCAAGTTGATATTCTCATTCTTTCTAATGGCCCAGGGGAGGTAACTACCTGGGTGCGTCCAGTTGTGAGGGCGTTACGTCTGGGTTTGGGAAATGACAGATTGCAGGTGAGAATTTCTGTGGTTTTATCCCCTTGTCCCAATGCTAGTGGTAAGGAGGTGGATATTGCAGCATCCTATCCAGAAGTGGACAGGGTACAAGGTGCAGAACATTTTTTCTCTTTTTTACTCTGGGGAACCACTGCGGATAATTGGGATTGGAGAAGTAAAGGGGTAGTCATATTTCTGGGTGGCGATCAATTTTTCCCCATTATTATTGGTAAAAGATTGGGTTATAAGACAGTTGTGTATGCAGAGTGGGAAGCAAGATGGCACAACTTAATTGATAGATTTGCAGTTATGAAGCCGGAAGTTGCAGCCAAGATTTCTCCGAAATATGCCCATAAGTTTACCGTGGTTGGGGATTTAATGGCATCAGCTAGGGAAAAGGAGAGGGATGATAATTCCCCTACAAATAATACAGAAATAATTGGTTTCTTGCCAGGATCTAAAGGTGCAAAATTATCTCAGGGAGTGCCTTTAGCATTAGCGATCGCAGAATACATCCATGCAGTAAGATCCCAAACTAAGTTTATCATTCCTGTGGCTCCCACATTGGATTTACAAACTTTGGTTGATTTTGCCAATCCTGACAAAAACCCTTATGTTCATACCTTTGGGAGTCCATGGGCAGAATTATTAAATTCCCAGACTCCAGTATTAAAAACTAAAACAGGGTTAGTCATAGAGCTAATTACCGTTAATCCTGCCTATGAGATTTTATCCCAATGCAGTATTTGTCTAACTACCGTGGGAGCAAACACGGCTGAACTCGGTTCCCTGGGGGTACCGATGATGGTTTTATTACCCACCCAGCAACTAGATGCGATGCGGGCTTGGGATGGTTTACCGGGGTTATTGGTGAATTTGCCTTTGGTTGGTTCTGCCTTGGCTAAGGGGATTAATTGGTTATTTCTCAGGCGCAAGGGTTTGTTAGCATGGCCGAATATTTGGGCGCAGAGGGAGATAGTACCAGAATTAGTGGGTAAATTGCATCCTCCTGAAATAGGAGAAATGGTTTTAGATTATTTGCAAAATCCAGATAAGTTAGCAGATATGCGCGATAAGTTAAAAGGTGTTAGGGGTGAAGCTGGTGCAGCTCAAAAGATATGCGATTTAGTTGTGGAAGAGTTGACTGATTAGGGAAAGGTGGAGTAATAAACCTTTAATCATGGTGCGTTATGAACTCCCTTCTAACTGATAATATCAAATCCGACTGTACTGGAATGATAAAAAACCACAGAGGCGCAGAGGACGCAGAGAAAGAGAAAAAGAGAAAAAGAGAGGAAATTTAAATAATTCTGATACAAACGGGAACGATATAACGATAACTTGCAGCAATCTGGTTTAGCCCACATTCCCGCCTTGAAATCAATTTCAAGGCTAATAAACCAAGCACGTTGAAACGCGCTCTCGTGTCTTTCTCAGTCTGATTTATCAGACGCATGTCTTTGAGCCTGGGAATTAATTCCCGTGACATTTGGGCTAATTGAGAATGGTACAAGTTAGGAGATAGGGTGGTAAGAAAAAAGTAAGAAAATTTACTGTTTTCAAAAATTCAAGTCTTATGGGGCGGGAATTTGGGGAAGATGGAACTAGTCAAGCCCCCTGCTCAGAATAAGCTAAGGCAGGAGTGTGGATTATTTGTAATTTTCTACCAAATAGAACCCTCTAGAGGTTTTCAAGTAAAGTAGTGTAGCTATATTTATTATTTACAAATAACCTTAATCAAAACAATCAGCATCTATTAAATTAACACAATGATAATTCAAGCAGCAATCTTAAAACTTTTTTATAATAAGTGATTTAACTGTAGTATATCAAATTCTAAAGGGGTAGATAGTGTCTAATTTAACCAGTATTGATCGTATGAAACTCGAAAAATTTTTGGAAATGAATAGTGGCTATGTTCTTGATTTTTATGCAAATGCAACGTTCTTTGATTTTATTCTAGAAAATACAGATGTTGATGTAGACCAAGAAAAATATGAATTCATAGGTACGTCAAAAGCAAAACGATTAAGAGCTTTCTGGGAAATAGAATCTAATGATACGGTTGCGAAATTAATATTTGCTTTCTTAGAACGCTGGAAAACTCAAAAATTAGTTAGAGATTTAGAGATAACTTCTTCCGAGCAAATTTTATTTGATGAATGCTTTCAAATAGCAGTAAGACTAAAGGAAGATAAAGAAAATTGCGAAGAGATAGATGATGTTTCATTAGACTCACATTTTGATAATATTCCAAACGAAATAATTGATGCGATTAATAGTGCTAGATTTACAATTTGGATTGCTGTTGCATGGTTTACAGATAAAGAGATATTCAATCTTTTGGTAAATAAAAAAAATCAAGGGGTGAATGTACAATTAATTATAATGGATGATGATATAAACCAAAAATATGGTTTAAAATACGAGGATGAATTTGAGACCTACAGAATTAAAGAATTTGGGAGATACAAAAATATTATGCATAATAAATTCTGTATTCTAGACATAGAAATAGTTATCCAAGGTTCTTATAACTGGACAAATAAAGCAAAATATAACAAAGAGAATATAACTGTTGTGACCAATCGTGAGAATGCAAAAAAATTCACAGAATATTTTATTCAGATGAAAAAGGATGCGATTGATTGCGAGTTAAACTAAATGGATTTTGACTCACCTTAAATTAGATATTATCCATGTCGTTTTAGATGTATTTAACGACATTCCCCTGTGTTTCCTACCCCCTGCCTCTTCCTGTCCCAAACCAGGAGGTAATTGTACAATGGATAAATTAGAAAAATACAGACAGATAATTGAAAGTGTTGTGAAAAAACACGCTCAATATCAACCAAGTCATGGGCAAATTGAAAGTCTATCTATTTGTGATAGAGAAGCTGATAATTATTTGTTGATGGATACAGGTTGGGATAAAACAGGTAGGGTTCATGCTGTGGTATTTCATCTGCGAATTATTGAGGGTAAAGTGTGGATTGAATGGGATGGAACGGAAAGGGGTATAACTGAAGATTTACTGGATTTAGGAATGGCTCCAGAGGATATTGTGTTAGGTTTTATTCGCCCTGAAAATCGCAAGTTTACTGATTTTTCTGCGGCTTAATAAAGCATCAACGTTTTACTGTAACGTCAAAACCTATTCTCAATAAAAAGCAATACAAACTAGAAGTTGAGACTGCTTCTCTAAAACACGGCATAATGAAAACACCGATTGTTTGAAACTTATGACCCAGTTGTCCCAACCCCATCGTACCCGTATCCTGCCACCATCTTCGGTTGATCCACAAGAGGTTCAACTTCAGCAATCCAAACAACGTATCCTTGCTAATCGGTGTCGCCCCTTGTTTGAACGCTTGCGCCCCAATTTAATCGAAACCCATTACAACTGGTATATTGCTATTGACCCTGATACGGAAGAATATCTCCTGGATCAAACTTTGCAGGGCATTACACGACAAATCCGCATTGCTTATAGTGGTGATGAAGTAAAACTAACAATTTTTCGCCTTAATGATACTGGTACCTGCGGTAGGCTATGGGTTTAGGCACATTTGGTGCAGATGGCGAGTTGTTGTTTGAAATCCAGCTTGTTGCTGCAAATGGTGAAATATTTTCTATTTCAGCCCTTTTCGATACGGGGTTTACCGATGGATGGTTAGCGATTAACAGCCAGGATTTGCAAGCTTTGGAATGGCCGCTGATTTTAGGACAGGTTGAAATGCAAACAGCGCGGGGAGAAGGAGTGTTTAACCTTTATGAGGGTAAGGTAATTATTGATGGAATTGAGGTAATTATCCCCGTCCATGCTGGATATGATATTCCCGAAACTGTTATGGGTTCTGCATGGCTTAATATTATGCAATTAGTGGTCAATAAACCCCAAGGAGTTTTGACCCTCGAGCTAATTGATAATTCTTAGGGAATTCGGTGAAAATAAATTATCCCATGTTGTGGGATGGGCATCCTGCCCGTTCTTTATCATTAGCAGGCAAGATGCCTGCACTACAAAATATTTTGGGATATTTGTTTTAATTGGAAGTCCCTTAAATGGAATGTTTCTTACCGATTGTGACACACAGCTTTAGTCCTAAGATTTTAAATTCTTATCGCTTTGATAATTTCAAAATTATTGACATACACACCGGTATGTATAATAATTAAATGTGATAAGTACCCAATCGTGATAAAATGGCTTCACTTGTAGCAAACAGAGAGACAAGACAAAGGCTGCTCAAAACAGCCTTAAACCTGATATGGCAAAGCGGCTACGAATCAGTGGGAATTGTCAAAATTTGCGATGAAGCAGGGGTAACAAAAGGCGCATTTTATCACTACTTTAAATCGAAAGCAGACCTAGTCACAGCAGCTTTTGAAGAATATTTGCAGAATATGAGAGTGGGTTTTGATCGAGTCTTTTCACCTCAAAACTCCCCTTTAGAAAGAATTGACCTGTATTGCGAATTTGTCATTTCCACACAGATAGAAAAATATGCTCAAGTAGGTTATGTAGTTGGTTGTCCCATCATCTCTAGCGGACAAAGTACCCAAGAAGTTAAACTCAAAAATCTATCTGCTGATACCGTAGAGCGGATGATCAAGTATTTTACTTCTGTTGTTGTTGATGCCCAACAGCAAGGTATAGTTGATAAAGATATAGATCCAGTAGCAACTGCCCGTTATATGTATGCATTTGTACAGGGTATTCTAACTTTAGGAAGAGTGAAAAATGATTTAAAATTTGTTAAAACTGATTTAAAGCCAGGACTATTGAGAATTTTGGGTGTAGCACCATAATTTTTTTTAGCCATAAACATACCAACTGGTATGCATAAATTTTTCAAATCTTAACAAAGAATTATTACCCAGTACTAAAACAAGTCATGAAAAACTTACAACCACCCAGTACAGTTGAGCAAAAGCAGTCAGAAACAGAGTTACAAGCTAATTTAGAGCAAGATCAAGATATTGATGTTTCGACCACAGAAGCAAAGCAGCCCAACTTTGAGAAAAATAATCAACAATCCTGGCTAGGATTATTATTATTCATTTCAGTTGCCATGAATGGTGTTGCACTATGGCAGATGTTCTCTTCCAATCAGCCAATATCCCCACCAAGTGCAGTAGCAGCCAAAGCGCCACCACCGCGCCCAGTAGAAGTGACAACCCTCTCCAGGGGTAATTCCACAAGAAGAGTACAACTTTTAGGTCAGGTGGAATCCCGTCAGCAGTCAACCATCCGCGCCCAGACAGGAGGTGCAGTCCAGCAGATACTGGTACAACCGGGGGATAGGGTGACACCGGGAATGACAATTGCGATTCTCGATGATGCTGACCAAAAATTAGCATTGTTTCAAGCACAAGCACAACTTGCCCAACAGCGTAATAATTTGGCAAGGTTGGAAGTAGGTACCAGACCAGAAATTATTGCCCAACGTCAAGCTGCGTTACGTTCGGCTCAAGCTATGGAAAGGGAAGCTCTTGACAACGTTCAACGCCAGACTCAATTAGTCCAAGAAGGAGCGATTGCCAAAAGATTATTGGTAGAAGCTCAAGCAGCAGTAGGTAATACACGGGGAGAAAGATTGGAGGCTCAAGCTAGATTAGCAGAGGCTAAAGCTGGTCCTACCCGTGAGGAGATTGCAGCGCAACGCTCAAGTGTTGCAGCAGCAGTTGCAGCAGTAAATCAGGCAAAACTACAGTTAGAACGCACTCGCATCAAAGCTGGTTCTGGTGGTGTAGTCTTGCAAAGACAAGTTAGCTCTGGGGACTATGTAGAGAGGGGTGGTGAAATTATTACTTTAGTTGCTGGGAATAGACTGGATATTTTCTTAGAATTACCCGAACAACTGAGCGGTAGAGTTGCAACGGGAACCAGGGTAGAATTGACGGCTCGGGCTTTACCACAGTGGCGCGGAAATGCGACCATTACCGGGGTTGTGCCTTCCGCCGATGCAGCATCGAGGCGGCAACGGGTGCGGGTAAAATTGGATAAACCACCCCAAGGATTGTTACCCGGTATGGCAATTACAGGTAACTTGCAATTATCAAATAATAATCAGGGTTTTGTTGTTTCTAGGGATGCCTTAACTCGCCGAGCAGATAAGTGGTTGGTATTTACTGTAGAAAATGGCAAAGCCAAGGCATTAGAAGTAGACATGGTTGCAGACATGGGGCAACAAGTGGGGATTTCTGGTGCTGGATTACAAAATGGTCAAAACCTAGTTGTACGGGGTGGAGATGGTTTGAGGGATGGAGCAAAAGTGAGGGTTGTTGACAGTTGACAGTTGACAGTTGATAGTTGACAGTTGACAGTTGACGGTATTGGGGAAACTCACTTACTCATTACTCATTACTCATTACTCATTACTTATTACTTATTACTTCCCC